>CAVKYH010000004.1:0-149488 GCA_963660485.1 bacterium
AAAACAATGTCTGATATTATTTAAATAATGTCTGACATCGTTTGAATAATGTCAGACATCGGAAAAACGGAATGCGATGCCTTTTTTTTCGACACTAATTTTTGCGGTAACAATGTGTGATAGTGAGGATTTTTTGTAACTTTACGCCGCAATTGAAAATAAATGTGCGCATGCAGCGTTATGTCTTTGCAGGACGTGTGTGCCACCGCATGCAACGTGGAAACAACAAGACAAAATTTTCAAATCTACAAAAATAAAAAGCAATGAAAAATCTAAAGACTATCATGGGTGCCGCTGCTATGATGACGGCTCTCGTGCTTACGGGTTGCTCGCAAAAAGAGGCTGCAACCACTACGCTTTCGGGCTTGAACCCTGCTAAGTTTGACTCTACCATTGACGGCAAGAAAACTGCCCTTTACACTCTCAAAAATGCCGCAGGCATGGAAGTTTGCATCACAAACTTTGGCGGCCGCATCGTTTCTGTTATGGTTCCCGACAAGAATGGCGAGATGAAGGACGTTGTGCTTGGCTTCGACAACGTTTACAATTATGCCGACAAGGAGCATACTCCGAGCGACTTCGGCGCTGCTATCGGACGCTACGCAAACCGTATCGACCAAGGTAAGTTCACACTTGAAGGAAAAGAGATACAGCTTCCCCAAAACGACGGCAAGAATTGCCTGCACGGCGGTCCTAACGGCTGGCAATACGCTGTTTATGAAGCAAAACAGGTGGACGACAAAACTCTTGAGCTTACTCTCAATTCTCCCGACGGCGACATGAATTTCCCGGGCAATGTTACGGCTAAGGTAACTTATACCCTCACGGACGAAAACGCTATCGACATTAATTACGAGGCTACAAGCGATGCGCCCACGGTTATCAACATGACCAACCACTCTTATTTCAATCTCAACGGCGATCCCTCGATGCCTATAACCAACTGCAAACTTTATGTAAACGCTGACAACTATACTCCAATCAACGATACATTTATTCCGCTTGGCCAAATCGTTCCGGTAAAGGATACTCCCGAAATGGACTTCACCACCGCAACCGAAGTAGGCAAGAATGTTGAAAACTTCGACTGCGAACAAATAAAGTTTGGCAATGGTTTCGATTTCAACTGGGTTCTCAATACTTACAAAGACGGCAAGGGTGATGACACACAGGTTGCTGCAAGCGTGGTAAGCCCCGAAACAGGAATCAAACTTGAGGTATTCACCAACGAACCGGGTATTCAGGTTTACACCGGCAACTTCCTCAACGGCAAGATTACCGGCAAAAACGGCAAGACCTATGAGAAACATGCCGCTATCTGCTTGGAATCGCAGCATTTCCCCAATACTCCCAACCAGCCCGAATGGCCTTCGGCTGAGCTCAAACCGGGTCAGACCTACAAGAGCCACTGCGTGTTCAAGTTCTCGGTTGAGAAATAAGACGACCGTCTGATTTTTTCAGAATACAATAAAACAAACTCCCCGCAACGCTTTGGTTGTGGGGAGTTTTTGGTATGCGTAAAACTACATGGGATATCGTAAAAACTCCGGGCCACCAAATTTAAATTAGATGCGTCGGAATTTAAATTAGGTCTGACCTCGTAAAAACAATATGGGATACTGTTTTTTCGGCAAGGAATTACAGGGCTGAAACGCCAGGCTATTTTGCGCTGTAGTCCGCCGATTTTATCTTTTCAACAAACTTGCGCACGCTTTCGAGTATTTGTCCGTATTGCGGCGCGGCATAAAATCCGGTCTGTTTGCGCATGGTGAAATCGGCAGATGCGATGCAATGCTGATATCCTGCGAGTTCGTTCTGCATCTGTCGGCTATTGGCGGCAAGACGTCTGATTTCGCGTTCGCGCTCCCGGCGCAAAATCTCGCACACGTTTGACACCAAAGGCGCTACCACGGCATCAAATATGTCGTGCCCGCGTATATACATGTAAACATTCTCGGGCATTACGCCAAGTTGACGTAGCTGTTCGCGCACTTTGGGGTATCCTTCTTTTGCCTGTGGGAATTTGCGTTGCAGAGATGAGACGGTCTGGTTCACTTTCTTGCGCATGATGTCGATTGAGCGCGACGGGTGAAGAACGTTAACGTCTCCCATTGCAAACACGGAGCATAGGTTCGACATCGAAAAGGTCTTGAAATTTCCGGTGCGGTAACACCAAATGTTCCAGACAAAGAGGGGATAAACGGTTTGCGAAAACTCGCGCAAAAATCTGGGGAAATCGAAAATCTTGCGGTCGTTGAGTGTAGCCATCACACAGACATTGTGGAGCGAAGGTGCGTAGCATTGAAAATTTTCTATGGAATAGGCAAAAGTATGAAACACGTAGGGATTGTTGCATACCGTACGGGAACTCTCGGTTGCGCCCTGCATCAGATAATCATAGTCGGCATCTACACAAGCTATCATGTTGCTCCCCAGTTTCCCCGACAAAATGTTCGTGATAGCCACTTTTTTGCCTTTTGCAAGCGAGTCGTGGGACGGAAGCATCACTTCAAAACAAATTTTGTCGTCTTCGAATCGTCCCAGAACGTTTCTCCAAAAAAAGATGTCGTCGAAACTCTCCACGTATGCCACAATGCGTCGCCGCGTTCCCTGAGGCCGTAGCCGCGAAGCCGCACCCAAGTAGTTTGATGTCAGGTTGTCGGAGAGTCTGTGAGCCATTATTCCGCTGTGATGTCGCTTACTTCCGTAACTTTGTCAATCCAGCCTTCCATTATAACGGCCGGAGAATGTGTGGTAAGTATTATCTGTGCGTTTGGATTCATTTCCCGAATGAGCGAGATGAGTTTCTGTTGCCATTCAAAGTGCAGGCTTGCTTCCGGTTCGTCGAGAAAAAGCACGTAGTGCCTGTTGTCTTCCACCAAAGCCGTAAGCAAAATTATCAGCAACTGTTTTTCGCCCGACGACAACTTATATAGCGGCAATTCTTCGTCGAACTGTCGGATTTTTACCTCGTTGCTGTTGCGGTCGATGCGCTTTCCGGTTTCGCCAAATAGGTTGTCAACCGCATCTTGAAACTTCTTTTTTGCCTGCATAGCCTCCTGCGCTTTCTGGTTTGCCTCGGGATCGCCCGAACTAAGAAGACTAATCATTCTGTTTCCTATATTCACTTGATAATCGAGGTATCTTCGTTGCAACGTGTACAGTTGAAAATCGGTGTCGGTCTTAACTTCTCCGTTTGAAAGCTTGCTGATAGCGTCGCCATGTACGAGCGGGCGGTCGAAAGTTCTGACAAGATCGTAATGAATATAGGTTGCGTCTGAAGGATAAAAGTCTATTTTCACCCCGAGAACGGGAGTGGAATTTACGCTGCCCTCTCTCGTTGAAAGTCGCTGGGCAAGGCGATTGAGAATAGTGCTTTTGCCCGCGCCGTTAATGCCGCTCAAGATGTTTACGTCGGTTTTCAGATTCCACACAATGTGTTTCTGTCCGTTCCAAAGGCTTTTGATTTCAACGCTCTTGATATATTCTGCCGCTTTTTCCATGATTGTCGGTATTGTATGGCTCAAAATTACGAATAATTTGCGAGTTGTAAAATCGGCGATCCTGCAAACTAATCGCTAATTTTGCACAGAAATGATATATAAGGCTATAAAAACAATCTTTTTGCCGTTGTTTTTGGCGGTAATGGCATTTGCTTCGTGCGGCGGGCGTGAGAGTTCTGCCGGCGGGGCAAACGATTCGGTGCAGTTCAAATATGCGCGCCTTGTTCACGTATATCGTTACGACGGCTGGGCACTTGCGCGGATAGACAACCCTTGGAAATCGGGCGAGGTGCTTCACAATTATATTATAGTGCCGAAAAACGGAAAACTCCCGGCAAATGTTCCCGACGGCACGGTGGTTCGCACGCCTTTGGAGCGTTCCGTGGTGTTTACTTCGGTGCATTGTGGCTTGCTCAACGCTCTCGGTAAACTTGATGCGGTGAAAGGTGTGTGTGATTACCGATATGTTTTGTTGCCCGAGGTGAGAAAATACGTTGACAACGGCGGGGCGCAGGACATGGGGCTTTCTATGCAGCCTAATGTCGAGAGAATTGTGGCGGCAAATCCCGACGCGTTGCTCGTGTCTCCGTTTTCAAACAGCGGAGGTTACGGAAAACTCGACGGCGCAGGCTTTCCGCTCGTGGAATGTGCCGACTATATGGAATCTTCGCCGCTTGCAAGGGCCGAATGGATGCGTTTCTTTGGAATTTTGTACGGTTGTGAGGAAAAGGCCGACTCGCTTTTTTCTGTCGTGGAGCGCAACTACGGCGAACTCAAAGGCATGGCGGCTACAACAGATGCGCGTCCCGCTTTGATGTGCGACCTTATGATGGGCGGTGCGTGGTATGTGCCGGGCGGCGAAAGCACTATCGGACAAATGTTCAAGGATGCCGGAGCAAACTACTTGTTTGGCGACAACAAGGAAAAGGGTAGTGTGAGTCTTTCAAAGGAGAGCGTTTTTGCCAAAGCCCATGACGCTGATTTCTGGATAGTACGCAGTGGCGCCAATGTGGATTTAACTTACGACGGTATGCGCAGAGACAACGAAATATATGCGCGTTTCAAACCTTGGAAAACGCACAAGGTTTTTGCGTGCAACACTATGAAAGTGCCGTTCTTTGACGAAGAACCGTTTCGCCCCGATTTCATGCTGCGCGACCTTGTTATGATTCTTCACCCGGAGCTTTCCAAGGGATATGAACCGCGTTATTTCCGTGCTATAAAGTAAGAAGAATGGACTATGGGGCATAAGCGCGTTGTTATAGCAACTGTTATCGCTGCGTTGTCGGCTTTGGTGTTTGGGATACTGAATGTGTTTTGCGGTTCGGTGCATATTCCCGTTGCCGAAGTCGTTGCAGTGTTTACGGGAGGCGATGTTGGCGAAACGGCACGCTTCATTGTGCTCGATTCGCGGCTTCCCCAGGCTATAACGTCTGTTTTGTGCGGTGCTTCGCTTGCTGCCGCAGGGCTGATGCTTCAAACCGTTTTTGCCAATCCCCTTGCCGACCCGTCGGTATTGGGCATCAATGCCGGGGCAAGCCTCGGTGTGGCGGTGGCTGTGCTTTTGCTTGGCGGCGGAGTGGTTGCCGGCGGATTGAGTCTCTCCGGATTTGCCCTCACAGTGGTTTCCGCCTTTGTTGGCGCAGCTCTCGTTTTGCTGTTGCTCACTGTTTTTGCAGCCACATTGCGCAGCGGCCTTGTTTTGCTTATTGCTGGAATAATGGTGGGCTATATCATTTCGGCGGTCATTGAGTTGTTGAGTTCCATAGCCACTGCCGAGGGCGTACATTCATATATATTTTGGGGAATGGGCAACTTTGGCGGAGTTTCGCGGAATATCCTGCCTGTGTTTTGCCTTGTGATGTTGGCGGCATTGTTTTTTGCGCTGCTTATGTCAAAATCGCTCAACGCCTTGTTGCTTGGCGACAATTATGCAATGAATCTCGGAGTGTCGGTGAGGCGTGCACGGCTTTTGGTGTTTGTAATAACGGGCATACTCTCTGCCGTTCCCACGGCGTTGTGCGGTCCGGTGGCATTCATAGGGCTTGCCGTTCCCCACATGGCGCGTTTCGCCTCTGCCACAAGCAACCACCGCGTTCTGCTTCCCCTTTGCATGCTCATGGGAGCGGCTGTGGCGGGAGCGTGCAACCTTGTGTGCAATCTTCCGGGCAACGGAATGCTCATACCGCTCAATGTGGTAACATCGATGTGGGGTGTGCCGGTGATTTTATACGTTTTGTTTTCCGCAGCCCGCCGTCGCAATCTCTCTTGATAGCCCCCTGAAAAAGCCTTGTGCAAACAGCATTTTTCCTACATCGGATATCGCAAAAACTCCGGGCCATGTAATTTAAATTACATGGCCCGGAATTTAAATTTGGTGGCCCGGAGTTTTTACGCCCAAGGCTCGCCGTTGCCTTGAAAAAATAGTTATATTTGCAACAGTTAGTTTTCAGACAAATAAATCTAAATCATATACGAAAATGGAAGAACTTATAAACGGTAAGATAAGCATTCGCACACGCAAATTCAGTGCGGAACTTTGTAGCATACGCAACGAGGAAAACGGAGAGGAACTTATGTGGCAGGCCGACCCGAAAATTTGGGGCCGTCATTGTCCTATGCTTTTCCCCACGGTAGGAGCTGTGTGGGAAGGGCGTTACAAACATCGCGGCGTGTGGCGCGAAATGAGCAAACATGGCTTCTTGCAGAACACGGAGTTTGATATAAAGGAAAAAACAGAGCATTCCATTACATATTCAACCCACGACACCGAAGCTACACGCGACATGTTTCCGTTCAAGTTTGAACTGGAACAGAAATTCACCCTTGCAGACAAGACGGTAAAGGTGGAATGGACAGTGAAAAACGTGGGCTGCGACGATATGCCCTTTCATATCGGCGGGCATCCCTCATTTTATTTTCGCGGTTTCAAGCCCGGCGACGACATCAAGGGATACGCCGTGTTTGACAAGCCTTCGCCCGAGAGCGCAACGGTAGGTGTGGGCGGCTGTCTCGGCAAAAGACGTTACACTCTGCCTGCCCCCGACGGCAAGATGCCTCTCACCGACGACGTGTTCAAGGTAGATTCCATCATAATCGACAAAGATCAGGTGCACAGCGTTACACTTCTCGACAAAAACCAAAAGCCGGTGGTCAAGGTGAGCAGCACAGCGCCCGTATTCCTGCTTTGGTCGCCCTACGGCGTAGATGCACCGTTTGTTTGCCTGGAACCGTGGTACGGATTGTGCGACAGCGAAGGATACAAAGGCGAGTTCGCCGAACGCCCATACACCAACATCGTGCCGGCATACGGCGAATGGAAAGGCGGATACGATATAGAAATACTATAAAACTCCCGAAATGAAAATACAACTCAAGTTGACCTCACGGCGAGCCGTTTCAAACGCCGCGTTTGCCGCTCTGACAGCACTGAGTCTCGTGCCGCAAGGCGCAAAAGCGCAATACGATCACGGCGAAAGCAACACGCTGCGCATTATGTCGTATAACATCTACAACGGAAAGCAGGTAGACGGCAAGACATTCAACTATGAACGGCAGGCAGACATTATAAGGCGAATGAATCCCGACCTCACCACAATAGATGAGGTTGACAGCATGACGGAACGCTCAAAAGGACATTTCGCAATCAGAGAATATGCCAACGCCCTGGGCATGCATTACGTTTATTCCCCATCAATTCCATACCAGGGAGGCAAATACGGAATGGGAATGCTCGCCAAAAAATATCCGCAAAGCATCACCCGTATCACAATGCCCGGGCGAGAAGAAAAACGCACGCTTATCATAGCCGAATATCCCGACTATGTTTTTGCGTCAACCCATTTCTCGCTCACTCCGGTGGACCAGCTTAAATCGATAGACATTCTGAGAAGCGAGGCAGCAAAGTATGACAAACCGTTCTTCCTTGCAGGCGATTTGAATTGCACACCCGAATCCGAAGCCGGCAAATATCTTTCGCAATATTTCACGCTTCTTACCAACCCCAAGGCACCGACTTTTCCCGCTAACGCTCCCAAGGAAACTATCGACTATATTGCGCTGTTCAAAAACGAGCAGGCAAAAAACGTAGTGCTCTTGCGTAACGGCGTAATCAACGAGCCGCAAGCCTCCGACCATCGCCCCGTTTACGCCGACATACGTTTTGCGTTGCCTACCGACAAACTTTTGTATTCCGACCCATATCTGCAGGATTTCACCAATGATGCCGTAACCGTGATGTACCAGACAAACGCCGTGGTGCATACATGGGTGGAATATGGTACGGACACCACAAATCTGAAAAGCGCCCGAACAATTCTTGCAGGGCAGGAACTTTGCTACGATATAGAAAACAAAGTGCGCCTCGACAGTCTTCGTCCCGGCGTGAAGTATTATTATCGCGTTTGTGCGCAGGAAGTTTTGCTCAACGAGGCATATCGCAAAATCCTTGGCAGCACTTCGAAAACACAATGGCATACATTCACACTCCCGGCTCCCGATGCTAAAAATTTTACGGCAGTTATATTTAATGATCTTCACGAACAAGATCATGTTATGAACGCACTTGCTGGTATCGTCAAGCGCAACGGAATAAAACCGGATATGGTGTTTTTCAACGGAGACTGCGTGCCGGAGCCACAAAACCGCACCCACGCCATCGAAAGAGTGAACGTATTGATGCGAGGTGCCGATGCCGCCGATATTCCGACGATTATAATTCGCGGCAACCACGAGATTCGCAACGCTTACTCGGCCGGAATGCTTTCGCTGACCGACAACTTCGGCGGCAAAACCTATGGCGCTTTTTCTTGGGGCGACACGCGTTTTGTGGTGCTTGATTGCGGCGAAGACAAAAACGACGGATTTTGGGTTTACTACGGTCTGAACGATTTTACAAAGCTTCGCGCTGACCAGAAAGTCTTTCTTGAAAAAGAATTGAAGAGTAAGGAATTCAAGAAAGCCCGTCGCCATATTCTTATTAACCATATTCCGATTTGGGGAACCAAAGATGTTTATACCAACAACTATCATCCTTGGACCGAGCTTTGGAGTCCGTTGATTGAGAAGGCTAAGTTTGATATCAATCTCACGGCTCATGCCCACACATATTACTTCTACGAAAAAGGACAACAGGGAAATCCTATGCCATGTATGGGTGGCGGAGGCCCGAGTATGGACGGAAATGAAATGGGAACCGTTGCAGTTTTGCAGAAAAGCGGTGAAGAATTGCGGCTGAGGGTTTTTGCCGCCAATGGAAAGACTCTTCTCGACCGCAAGTTGTAGATCGGGGATTACATATAATATAAATGTCGGCGCAGACTTGTTTGTCTTGCGCCGACATTGTTTTTTGTCGTTTCCTTACGGTATGTGAGATGAACTATACCGCCTTGGTTATTGATGTTGTGCTTATAGTTTCACGCTTTTCTTCTTGGTTTTCGACTCTGCTCCAATGCGGTTGAGCGCGCTCACCACGTAGGTGTAACGTTCTGTGCCGTTGTCGTAGGGAAGTTTGAGGAAAGTGTCGGAAGTTATGTCGATGATGTGCGAAGCATCGTTGGTGTTTATCGGTTCTCCTGCCGCAAAGCGATAAACCACGTAGCGCTGCGCTTCGTCCATGATGTTGCGTGCCTTGGGTGCGGTCCAGAACAGAATGTAGCCGTCTTCGGTCCACACAGGCTTGAGTTTCTTTACTTTTCCCGGCACTTTGCTGCTTATAAACGGCATTGCAGGCGGAAGGGCTGGCTTGGAGAAATAAAGTTGGTGTATTGCTTCGGCATAGTTGCCTTGGTTTTCGGCAAACGCTGCGCCATACCACTGGCAACTGCCCGCTACGCCGAGCGAACGTTCGAGATTCATTTTCGCAAGTAGCTGATGGCTTTGCGGATTTGCGGGATCGGGATATTTTACGGTGTTTACCACGCTCTCGCCTATGATTAGCGGGCGGTTTGTAACGTGTTTGCTCCACCAGCGTATGAGTGTGGCGTAATCGGCTACGGGGTGTCCAATCTGCCAATAGAGTTGGGGCATTGCATAGTCCACCCAGCCTTGGTTCACCCAGTAAAGAACGTCGGCATAAAGGTCTTCGTAGTTTTCGAGTCCGTTGGTATCAGAACCGGGAACGTTGCCGCCGCGCCGCGCGTTGTGATAGATTCCAAAGGGCGAGATGCCGAATTTTACCCATGGCTTTACGGCGCGAATAGTGTCGTGGAGCATGCGCACAAGTTCGTTCACGTTGTAGCGTCGCCAGTCGGCGCGGTTTTGAATGCCGTTGTTGTATTTTGCGTAAGTGTTGTCATCGGGAATAGACTTCTGTCCGCCGGGATAGGGATAGAAGTAATCGTCCATATGTATGCCGTCAACGTCGTAATGATGCAATATGTCGGAAACCACACGGCATATATATTGGCGGTTGTAGGGTTCTCCCGGATCGAAGAGTATAAGATCTCCGTATTTGAAGAAATGGTCGGGATACATGTTGTAGGGGTGATTCAACGCCATGTCGTGTTTGGCAGCCGTTTTTGCCCTGTAGGGATTTATCCATGCGTGGCATTCGAGTCCGCGCTTGTGGCATTCCTGCACCATCCATTCCAAAGGGTCCCAATAAGGGTTGGGGGCTTTGCCCTGTTGGCCGGTGAGGTAATAGCTCCAAGGCTCGTAGCTGCTTTTGTAGAGAGCGTCGCCTTCGCATCTCACTTGGAAAATCACGGCGTTCAATCCGTTGCGCTTGAATGCGTCGAGATATGAGCTGAGTGTGCGCTGCATTTGGTCGCGCTCCATTCCCATATACTGTCCGTTGACTGTTTGAATCCACGCTCCGCGAAATTCGCGTTTGGGAGTGTTAGTGGAAATTTGTGCCTTGCACACTCCGGAAATTCCAAGGCAAAAGAAAACCGCCAGCGCGGTAAAGAGTTTTGATATGATACTTTTCATTTTCATGGGCGTTGCCGCCGTAACGATATTATTAAAAGTTGTTATGAATTCAAGGTGTAAAATTAAGCATAAATTCCGAAACGGCATGAAAAAAGCGGCTCTCTGTGAAGATGAAAAGCAAGAAGTTTTAATGGTGCGTTTTATTGAAAAAACGATGTCAGACTTTATTTGAATAATGTTTGACATTGTTTAAAAGATATCAGACATTGTTTTTACCATGTCGGACATCTGAAAATACGGTATCTGACAGCGTTTTTACGAGATGCGTCGGAATTTAAATTAGATGCCTTGGAATTTAAATTTGGTGGCCCGGAGTTTTTACGAGATGCCTTGTAGTTTTTGCAAAAACTTCATACGGTTTTGCAATGAGGTTTTTGTTTCCTGCAAAAAGGGCGTAAAGTGCTGCGGCAAGCCGTTTTTTGTGGGATTAATACGGCAAAAATCGCTAACTTTGCTAAGACAATACGCCTGCGGGCGGAAACATTCAGAAATATATAAAAGGAAATGGAAAATCAACATAACAACCCGCTGCTGAAACCCTTTGTGCTGCCACCTTTCAGGGATATAAAGGACTCTGATTTTGAGCCTGCGATGATTGCGGGCATAGAGGCGGCGGAGAAAGACGTGGAGGCGATAACTGCCAACGCTTCGGCGCCGGATTTCAACAATACCATTGCCGCGCTCGACAAGAGTGGCGAGATGCTCGACAGGGTGGAGAACGTTTTCTTCAACCTTCAGGGCGCCATGTCGAACGATACGCTCGAAGTTCTCGCGCAGAAATTTGCGCCTATGCTCGCGCAGCACCACAACAATGTGATGCTCAACGCTGAACTCTTCAATAGAGTGAAATATGTATGGGAACATCGCCCCGACAGCCTAACCACCGAACAGCATACCCTGCTCGAAAACACCTACAAGGCTTTTGTGCGCAACGGTGCGCTGCTCAATGAGGAGCAAAAGGCAGAACTGCGCAAAGTTTCCGAAGAATTTTCGAAAAAGACAGTGGAATTTGCCACCAATCTGCTTCATGCGCGCAACGATTTCCATCTCAATGTTACCGATGCCGCAAAGGTGGAGGGTGTTCCCGCTTCTGCGCTCGGCACAGCCCGCGAAACGGCAGAGGAAAACGGACACGAGGGCTGGGACATCACTCTCGACCAACCCGTTTACGGACCTTTCATAACCTACAGCCCCGACCGTGAATTGCGAAAGGCTCTGTATATGGCGCGCAATGCGGCATGTATGGACGATTCCAAATACAACAACTTGCAAATCTGCGAAGATATAGTGAACCTGCGGCTGCGCAGCGCCAATCTGCTCGGCTATGACTGCTACGCCGATTTTGTGCTCGAAAAACGCATGGCCGAAAACAAGGACAACGTTTACAATCTGCTCCATGAACTCACGGCTGCATATCTTCCCCAAGCACGCGAAGAAGTAAAGGCAGTTGCCGATTTCGCCCGCAAGAGCGAGGGAGACGATTTCGTGCTCGAGCCATGGGATTTCGCATACTATTCGCGCAAGCTCAAACTTTCGCTGTTTGACATCGACAGCGAAATGCTCCGCCCCTATTTTGAATTGTCAAAAGTGGCAGAAGGCGTGTTCGGACTCGCCAACCAACTCTACGGCGTAACGTTCAGCGTGAACAAGGACGCTCCCGTTTATGCCGACGACGTGGTGGCTTACAACGTGAACGATGCCGACGGCAGTTTTCTCGGCACATTATACATGGATTATTTCCCGCGAAAAGGAAAACAAGGCGGCGCGTGGACCACAAGCTACAGCCCGCAATACAAGGAAGGCGACAAAAACGTGCGCCCCGTGGTTGCAGTTGTGATGAATCTCACCAAACCCACCGCCGAACGCCCCTCACTCCTCACTCTGGGCGAGGTAACAACTTTTCTACATGAATTCGGACACTCGCTTCACGGACTCTTTGCAAACACCACCTATCGTTCGCTGAGTGGAACCAATGTGTATTGGGATTTTGTGGAACTCCCTTCGCAATTTATGGAAAACTTTGTGTTGGAAAAGAAATTCTTAAGTAAATTTGCAATACACTATAAAACCGGCGAGCCTTTGCCCGACGAACTTATGCAGAAAGTGATTGACAGCCGCAACTACAATGTAGCCTATGCCACAATACGCCAGGTTTCGTTCGGACTTCTCGACATGGGGCTGCATTGCATTTCCGCTCCGCTCAAAGACAATCTGATGGAAAAGGAACATGCCGCAACCGACGAGGTAAACCTTCTTCCTGAACCCTCGGGCACGGGAACCGCAGTGCACTTCAGTCATATCATGGACGGAGGCTATGCAGCCGGATACTATAGTTATAAATGGGCAGAAGTACTTGATGCCGACGCTTTCAAGGCGTTTAAGGAAAAAGGCGTATTCTCCAAGGAAATGGCAGCACGCTTTCGCGACTGCATACTGTCTCGCGGAGGCACCGAGCCACCAATGAGCCTCTATGAACGTTTCCGTGGCAAAAAGCCCTCAATCCACGCAATGATGGAGCGGGACGGCATAAAAACTGTCAGATAAAAAAGAAACGAATGACACCGGCAGAGAAAAAACAACGCGAACTCGACAAACGATATATGCGAATGGCGAGAATTTGGTCTGAGAACTCCTACTGCAAACGCCGGCAAGTGGGCGCGCTGATAGTTAAGGACAAAATGATAATCAGCGATGGTTACAACGGCACGCCTTCCGGTTTTGAAAATGTTTGTGAAGACGACAACAATGTTACCAAACCGTACGTACTGCATGCGGAAGCCAACGCAATAACCAAGATTGCACGCTCGGGAAATAACAGCGACGGAGCTACATTATACGTTACAACTTCGCCGTGTATAGAGTGTGCTAAACTTATAATTCAAGCCGGAATAAAACGCGTGATATATGGAGAGAAATATCGCATAGAAGATGGTATCCTTCTCTTGAAACGCGCAAATATAGATGTAGAATATGTTGACGCCGACGAAGATTGCGGCAACAACAACAAGCAATAATCATTTTGGAATGAACCCAAACCGCTCCTCACGCTTTACACCATTGATAGTTGCCTGCAGTGTGGTGATAGGAATAATCATAGGCAGTTTCTATGCGAACCATTTTTCGGGGAATCGCCTTAGCATCATAAATGCATCAAGCAACAAATTGAACGACTTGCTTCAAATTATCGATGCACAGTATGTAGACAAGGTGAATATGACTGATCTCGTGGAGAAGTCGCTTCCGAAAATTCTTGCAGAGCTTGATCCGCATTCCACATACACCAGCGCGAAGGATGTGGAGGAGACAATGCAGGACTTAAAGGGAAGTTTTTCGGGAATAGGCGTTCAATTCACGATAATCGACGATACTATAAGAGTAGTGTCGGCTATAAACGGCGGCCCGTCAAAGGCTGCGGGAATAAAAGCGGGAGACTGTATCGTTGCTATAGACGGGAAACCGTTCGTGGGCAAAGTTGTAACCAACGAAGAGGCTACTCATAAGCTCAAAGGTCCCAAAGGCTCGAAAGTAGTTGTGGGAGTGTTGCGCAAAGGAGAGAAAACAATCCGAAACTTTACCATTAGCCGCGCTGACATTCCCATTAAGAGCATTCAGACAGCCTATATGCTCGACGACAAAACGGGCTACGTGAAAGTTGATCAGTTTGGAGATTCAACGTATCCCGAGTTTCTTGTTGCTCTTGCCAAATTAGGTCAGCAGGGCGCCACACGTCTTATTCTCGATCTGCGTGGAAATCATGGAGGATTTGTACAGCCGGCGATTAGAATGGCGTATGAGTTTTTGCCGGGAAACCGTATGGTTTTCTACATGCAGGGCCGTCATTCTCCGCGCGAGGATTTCGTTAGCGACGGAAGGGGCGCGCATCAAAGCACACCGCTTATCGTTTTGGTAGATGAGCAAACTGCTTCGGCGAGCGAGATTTTTGCTGGTTCGATGCAGGACAATGACCGCGCGCTTATCGTAGGCCGTAGAAGTTTCGGCAAAGGTCTTGTGCAGGAGTCCATAGAGTTTCGCGACGGCAGCATGCTTCGTCTCACCATTGCCCGTTATTATATGCCTTCGGGGCGTTGTGTGCAGAAACCATATACGCCGGGCGCGCTCGAAGAATACGAAATGGATTTCATCAACCGCGTAAAGAGTGGCGAACTTCAGTCGGGCGACAGCATTAAGGAGCACGGCAAGAAATTCTACACGCGTCTCGGCAGGGTGGTATACGGCGAAAACGGCATCACGCCCGATGTGTTTGTGCCGGAACAGACTGCGCAGGTAACGTCATACTTTAAGGAAGCGACGATGAACGGTCTTTTGGCAAAATATGCCTATATATATACTGATGCCAACCGCGAGGCGATGTCGAAGTTCAAGACTTGGGAAGAAACTGTGGCTTGGCTTAAGAAGCATGACGTGGTTGAGGCTTTTGCCTCCTATGCCGACAAGCATGGTTTGCCGCGCCGCAATCTTTTGATACGCAAATCCTACCGTTTGTTGCAGACTTATTTGTACGGATACATAATAGACGATTTGCTTGGACGCGATGCGCTCACGCGATATCTTAATTCAGATGACAATTGTGTGCAAACGGCATTGAAGTTGATGGACGAAGGAAAGGCTTTCCCGCAGAAACCGGTGGAGAAAACCGATAAGAAAAAGAAGAATGGAAAAGAAAGAACTGCGCAAGTTGGTTTCGGAACAGAAACGGAGGTATTCTGCGTCCGAACTGCTTGAGATGTCGAAAAATATAATGCGCCGGCTTGAGAGCAAACCGCTTTTCAAGTCGGCGCAAGTCGTTTTGCTTTTTCATTCGCTGCCCGATGAACCGTACACCCACGAACTTGTGGCGCGCGTGTCGCGGGAGAAAACCGTTTTGCTGCCCGTGGTGATAAACGAAGATACGCTGGAATTGCGCGAATATCGCGGAGAGAATGGCATGAGGAGCGGGGCGTTTGAAATTCTTGAGCCGCAAGGCGAACCGTTCACCGATTTCGCGCGAATAGACCTTGCTGTGATTCCGGGCGTGGCGTTCGACGGCGCCGGCAATCGCCTTGGCAGGGGCAGGGGATACTATGACAGATTGCTGCAAAGGCTTGCGCCCTATGGCATACCTAAAATAGGGGTATGTTTCGACTTTCAAAGGCTTCCTGAAATACCTTCGGAAATTCACGATATTAGAGTTGACGATTTAGTGTAAGGATATTGTTTTTCTGATGTCTGATATTATTTAAATAATGTCAGACATTGTTTGAATAATGTCTGACATCGTTTTTGCGATATGCGTTGTCTTTTTTAGGGGCACTAATTGTGGCGTAAAAAACGAGGGATTTTGTTGAAAAAACAAGCCCGCATGTTCCGTTGGTTTACGGCATGCGGGCTTATTATATTGCGTGTGGCGGATTATTCCGCGCTTGTTTCCCTTTGCTTTTCTGCTGCGATTTCTTTTGAGAAGAATGAAAAGTTCACACTGCCGTAGGCACGATGATCGAAAAACCAGGGGTGGGACGAGAAGTCGTAGTTCTTTCCGTGTTCAAGCACAAACACTCCGTTGGGAGCGAGTATATCGGCTTCTGAAACCATTTGCGGAATTTCGGCAAGCTCTTTCAACTTATAGGGAGGGTCGGCAAAAATTATGTCATACTTTGCCGTGGCGCGCTTGATGAACCTTAGCGCATCGCCGCGCAGCAGCCGGCAGTTTTGCGCCCCGAGTTTTTTGAGCACCGCGCTTATGAATGCAAAATGTTCGCGGTCGAATTCCACCGCTGTTACGCTTTTGCATTCGCGCGAAAGGAATTCTGCCGTAATGCTTCCCGTTCCCGAAAAAAGGTCGAGCACTTCTGCGTCTTCGATATCAATGTATCCGCGAAGCACATTAAAGAGATTCTCCTTTGCAAAGTCGGTTGTGGGTCGCGCCTTGAATGTGCGCGGCACTTCAAAGTGTCTCCCCTTGTATATACCCGTTATTATTCTCATAATGTTTTGCGTTTCAGTAAGGTTGTACCAGGAAAGCCATCATGTCATAGGGCACGTCTTCCGCATTGGCCAGCGGAATGTGCGCAAATGCCTTTTTCAAGTCCACACGATCGACCTTGACCAGAAAATCAGCCAGTCGCGCCGTCAAAGCTCCGTTGGTTTTTCCCTGTTCCACGACATGGAATTCGTCTTCTTCGGCATTGAGTTGCAAAGTCTTCACCGCGAGCATCACGTAATACGCCGCATCTTCGATTCCGCGCGTTGCAAAACGGTTGCCAAGCAGTAATCGTCCGTTGCGGAACGCGAATATGTCCAAAATATTCTCGTGGCTGTAAACATAAGTTACGCCGTTGCGTATTCCGCGTGCGGCTTCGGCAAAACGATTGGCCACCGCCGTTGTGGTAGACGAGAAATGCGCCGTCTGGAAATTGTCGTCAATCACCCGGCAAAAGGCTTCGCTCATGCCATATACGAGCGCCGCGCCAAGATTTCCCGCCACGTCGTAAAACACTCGGTCGTGCTGAGATTCATGAAAGCATTGGCGATAAATGTCTGCGGCTTCCTCTTCGTTGAAAAGCTCTATCGGCTTGAGCGAAAAGGGTACATTCAGGAGAATCTCGGCGCGCGAAAAGTTTTCCTGCGCCAACGGCAGCGAAGAAAGCGCTTCCTTTAAGTTTACATTAAGCGAAGCCGTGGGATTGACCTCATAGTTTTCCACCACAGGCGGTTTGCCCCCGAAAGGGTGGTAGACTGCAAAACTCAGAGTCCCCGTGCTAACGCGGAGATAGAGTCGCTGCATTTTGTAGTTGGTTGTTGCCACGGCTCGCTGCGATTATTTCTTGGAATTGAAGAATGCGCTCACTCTGTCCTCGCTCAACAGCGTCCAGAGAGAGGCAACCGTCCAGCCGGGAGCAAAGATATCGTTGTAGAAACCCTTTCCGTTGCGGCCGTAGTCCCATGTGGTATGCTGTACAACCTCGGGATAATATCCTGCCTTGCCTACGCCGCAAAGATTGTCGTCAGTAGGCATGAGCTGAAGCATTGAAGTGTGGATTACATCGGCCATTTTTGCAAATCGCGGCTCGTCTGTATTTGCGCTGAGCCATTTCAAAATGGTGGCAAACTCAAAGATGTAAACGTCGATATGGTTGTTTTCAACCGAAACGTTACCCCAACCGCGCGATTTGAAGTTAAGGTCGTGCAACATCTCACCTTCTGCAAACGGAACGTCCCATGTGTAATACCATGACGCGCAGAAATAAGCTGCCTTCTTACACAATTCGATATATTTCGCACGCTCTGCGCCTTTGGTTATGAAAGAAATGTAATAGAGTGCGTCGCAGGCGTAGAAAGATGCCTCCTTGTCTTCGCAGTTAGCGTCGAGAGTGGAAGAGAAATAGTCGGATTTTGAAATAATGTTCTTGTCGAGATAATCGATAGTCTTTCTTGCCGATTCAAGATAGGATTTGTTTTTGAAATACTTGTATCCCATTGCGAGGGCAAGCGTTGCGCACGGCGTGCTGCCGCCCGAAGCGTCAACGTCCTCGGATTTTGAATTGAACTTGCGCGAGAAAGAACCGTCGGGCTTCTGCATCTTTACAAAATTGTCGAGCAATGTTTTCATTCTTGCCTCCCATTTTGCGTGTTTGCGCCCGTGTTGTTTTTCGTATTGCAGGTAATAGAAAATTGCCATTGCGCCTTCGCTCTGACGACGTATGCTGAAAACGTCGGGTTCGTTGTTGCTGTTGAGATCAAGTTGCTCGCGGAAATAACCGGTGGGCGTGAAGCCGTTTTCAAGATAGGAATCGATGATGCTGTTGCCTATCTTGACGAGGTCGGAACGGTTGTTTTTCTCGCCATATTCGAGGGAATTGAAAGCGTTGAGCACAGTGCGTCCGATAAAGCCCACTTCTGCCCACGCAGGTGATTCGCAAGTTGCAACAACCATGCCGCCGGCCGAGAGATATTTCAAGGGGTATTTGTCTACATAGGCTTCCTTGAAATAGTTGGTCATTATTTCCTTTGCTTTCTCGTCGGTGTATTTCTGTTGTACGGGCGCGGGATTTTCAGAGTCGAAGGAATATTTCCAAGTTCCTGCCACGAAATCGGAATAATCGGTGTATTTCGCATTGCGTACGCTCCAAGTCAAAGTTTCACTCTCTCCTTTTTGCAATTTCTCAAATGTCCAAACGGGCGGAATGAGAGTAAGTTTGCGTATGTAGCGTTTGGGTGCTTCCATATACGGGAAACCGAACATCAGCGCGGGCACCTTGAAATCGTTGTCGTTGTTGAAGCCGGTGTAGCCTATGGTGGATTTTCCCGAGAGTACGAGGTCGCCCGATTCTCCTTGTATCATGCAGTCGGTGCCTTGGGCGGGGTTGTGTCGCAATACCACGAGGCTGTTGCCGTTCTCGGTATTGAAAATTCCGGTAAGCGGTGTGCTCAAACGGTCTTCCCTCACGAGCCAACTTTTTGAGGTTTTGAACGAAGGTGCTTCCTTAGGCGAGCGTAAGTTCTTGTGATACCAGAATCCCGGCATATAATATAGGCAGCCGTCGGCGGAACCTTCAAAAGGCCATGTGTATTCCACGCGGAAATATGCCGTTTGTTTTGCGGTTACTTTCACGGTAACGATTGATTCGTCGCCGTTTTTAGCCACTTTGCTCTCCACTGTGAACGGAGCATCGCCGTTGCTTGTGAATTTCCCGCTGTTCACGTCGAAAGCGGAGTGCTTAACCTTCTGGTTTCCGGGGGTATAGTAGGATACTTGTCCCACGGGGGAATTACCCTGTGCATTTACGCCTGTGAGACATGTGCACAAGGCGAGCGCGATTAAAGTTAGTTTTCCTAATTTCATATATCTGTTTGATTTGTTCTTTCTTTCTGCATGCAGTGTTTGCCTTTGTGTAAAAGGAGTTTCCCTGCAAAGTTATGAAAAAAATGCGTACCTTTGCGATGTGATAGGTAAATAGAGAATTAAAAACGATGATTAGAAAAACTACAACACATGCCTTATTGCTTATACTCACTCTCGCATTCACGTTTTCCTCTTGCGACAAAGACGCATGGTTTGCCGAAGAACGGCTGGTGGGTGTTTGGCACACACGCGACGATTACGGAAGTTCATACACGCAGGTGAAATTCTATGAAGACGGCAAAGGAATGATTGCCACGTATGATTACGGGCACATGTCGGATTATTCTTATTTTGATTGGGAGGCAAACCGCCACTATATCTATTTTGATTTTTACGACCGCCTTTCCGAAACCTGGGAGATTGAATTTGACGGACGCAATGCCTTTCGCCTTTATTTCAACGACGGGAGCTACACGTATTTTGTGCGGGACTATTGACCCGTTGCCTGTTTCAGACTTTTTGAAATCAATTAAAAATAAACCAACAACCCTACGAATATGGAAATAGAAATAACAGACAAAAATTTCGACCAGTATCTCAATGGCGACAAGCCGCTTATGGTTGATTTCTATGCAGAATGGTGCGGCCCTTGCCGCCACATCATGCCTTTTGTGGAGCAGATTGCCGAAACTTATGCCGACACTGCCGTTGTGGGACGCTGCAATGTGGACGACAACCAGGAGATTACGCAGCGCTTCGGCATTATGTCGATACCGGCTGTGCTTTACTTCAAGGGTGGAAACCTTGTTGACACAATTGTTGGCGGAGTTCCCAAACAGCAACTCGAAGATGCGCTGAAAAAGATACTGTGATAATTTAGCGCAAAGCCATAGAGAAACTCCGGCAAAGCAGACCTTTGCCGGAGTTTTTGTTTTTGTATAGTCGAAAGTGCTTTTATGATGCTTTATGGCTCTTGTTGTCAGATTGTTATGGCTTATACTGATAACTTGGGCGCATCTTTTTTATAAGGCAAGCCGATATGTAAAAAACTACAAGGCATCTCGTGAAAAACTCCGGGCCACCAAATTTAAATTCCGACGCATCTAATTTAAATTAGGTCTGACCTCGTAAAAAGCTATGTCAGACCCCGTATTTTCAACGCTCAATCTGCCGAAATCAATTCGTAGTTTCTGAAAGCCTTGCTCTGTTTCAGAAAGTCCACCAAATGGCGGTCGATGTTCACTTTCCTGGCAATGGATTTCACACGTACGTTCCTGAATTTTCCTGGCTCGGTAAACGACAGTTGTATGTTGGTCTTGCCCGGATTGTTCTCGATTAGAGTGAGAAATTCGTCAACTTCCATTTCGTCGAGGTTCTCCACATTCACCGCTACAACAATTTCGGAAATGCCCGAAGTCTTTATCTCGGCGAGAAACTCCACTCTTGTTACCACCACATCGAGCAACTCGGGATTGTATCGCCTTGGCTCCACTTGCGCATGCACCATAATCGCGCAGCCTTCCTTGAAGAAATTCTGCCATTGCGCCCATTTGTTTCCGAACAAGGCAATTTCGCCGTCGCCGTTGAAGTCTTCGATTTTTACAATGCCGTAGGGGTTGCCCTTTTTGCTGAATCCTGTGCGCACTCCCGTTACCATTCCCGCGAGCACGAGACGTTTTCCCGTTAGTTCGGCCGGATTTTTCAATTGCGAGAAACTTGTGTTGCACAGTTTCTCCATAATAACCACATAAGGGTCGAGCGGGTGTCCCGAAAGATAGATACCCACAAGTTCTCGCTCCCTTTCAAGCCGGGTGATGTTGCTCCACGTTTCCACGTTGGCAGGAATCGCCGGCCTGGGAATCTCCATTCCGCCCACATCGTCAAAGAGAGAATTTGCAGTGTTGGCTTTCTCTTGCTGCACACTCGTTCCGTATCTCATCAGAACCTCGAGAAAACTGTTGCGGTCGGAGTAGGGGGCGAGATAAGCCTCGCGGCTTATTCCGAAACAGTCGAGCGCACCGCTCACGGCAAGGCATTCCATCGCTTTGCGGTTTACCGCGCTAAGATTGATGCGTTCCATAAAATCATAAACGTCCTTGTAAGCGCCGTTCTCCTTTCTCTCGTCCACGATAGCCTTTGCCGCCGCTCCGCCCATGCCTTTAATCGCCGAAAGACCAAACCTGATTTCGCCTTTCTTGTTCACACCGAATTCTATGTAGCTCTCATTCACGTCGGGACCAAGCGTGGAAATTTTCATTTTCTGACATTCTTCCATCAGCTTGGTGATTTCCGTTATGTCGCTGAACCTTCGTGTCATCAATGCCGCCATATATTCCGACGGGTAGTTGGCTTTCATGTAAGCCGTCTGATATGCTACCCAAGAATAACACGTGGCGTGGGATTTATTAAAGGCGTAAGATGCAAACTTCTCCCAGTCGCCCCAAATTTTCTCCAATATCTTTACGTCATGACCGTTTGCCGCTCCTTGGTTAAGGAACTTCGGCCTCATTTCGTCGACTATCTTTTTCTGTTTCTTGCCCATCGCTTTTCGCAAGGCATCACTTTCGCCTCGCGTGAAGCCAGCAAGTTGGCGCGAAAGAAGCATCACCTGCTCCTGATATACCGTGATGCCGTAAGTATCCTTGAGATATTTTTCCATGCAAGGTATATCGTATGTAATAAGCTCGGGATTTTTTTTGCGCTTAATGAAGTCGGGAATATAATCCATGGGCCCGGGACGATAGAG
Organism: bacterium; assembly: GCA_963660485.1. GTDB lineage: Bacteria > Bacteroidota > Bacteroidia > Bacteroidales > Bacteroidaceae > UBA6398. The sequence goes on from CAVKYH010000004.1 coordinate 22,019, forward strand.
GGCGTTCATGGCAATAAGATCCTCGAACACGGTGGGATGAAGTTCGCGCAAATATTTCTGCATACCCGGCGATTCAAACTGGAATGTGCCTATCGTTTGTCCTTTCTGGTAAAGCTCGTAGGTTTTCTCGTTGTCAATAGGAATTTTGTCGAGATCCACTACGTCTCCCGTGGTTTGTTTTACCACTTTGCAGGCTTCCTTTAGCTCCGACAACGTTTTCAGTCCCAAAAAGTCCATCTTGATGAGTCCCGTAGATTCGATAACGTGTCCGTCATATTGGGTTACGGCGGTTTTTACTCCGGGGAAATCAGGATCGTCTGCCGTGCAAACCGGCACCCAGTCGCTAATGGGATTACGGCATATGATGAAGCCGCAAGCATGTATGCCGGTGCCGCGAATTGTTCCCTCGAGCATTTTGGCATATTTGATGGTGTTGCGTTTTTTCTCGTCTTGCGACACCTCGGCTTGCTGAAGTTCCGGCGAGCATTTGATGGCGTTCACAAGATTCGTCTTCATTTTTTCGGGAAGTCGGTCGGGGATTGCCTTGCATAGGGCGTTGGCTTCCTGAAGCGGCAGTTTTTCCACTCTTGCCACGTCTTTGATTGAATTTTTCGTGGCCATGGTGGCATAGGTTATGATATGGGCGCAATTTTCGTGCCCATATTTGTCCATTACCCAGCGCAAAACTTTTCCGCGTCCGTCGTCGTCGAAATCGGTATCGATATCGGGGAGATTTACACGGTCGGGATTCAAAAAACGTTCGAACAGCAAATCATATTTGAGCGGGTCTATTTTTGTTATTCCCAAACAATATGCCACCACGGAGCCTGCTGCGGAGCCACGTCCCGGACCTACGATTACGCCGAGCTCTTTTCGGGCGGCGTTGATGAAGTCTTGCACAATCAAGAAGTAACCTGGGAAACCCATTGTCTTCATCACGTGGAGTTCAAAGTTGATATGTTCCACCACATTCTCGGGAAGAGGGTCGCCGTAACGCTCCTTGGCGCCGTCGTATGCGAGTTTGGCAAGATAGTCTGCCTCGAATTTTATGCGGTATATCTTGTCGTATCCCCCAAGTCGCTCTATTACTTTATCGGCCTGCTCTTTGGGCATAGGATTGTTGCCGTTTTCGTCGCTTGTGAACTCTTTGTAGAGTTGTTCTTCGGTGAATTTCGCGCGCCATTGCTCTTCGGTTCCGAATTCTTCGGGAATGGGGAAAAAAGGCATGATAGGGCCGTGGTTTATATTGTAGACGTCTACTTTGTCGCAGATTTCGCAAGTGTTTGAAAGGGCTTCGGGCACATCGTCGAAGATTTCGTTCATTTCCTCGCGCGTCTTAAACCATTCTTGTTTGCTGTAGCGCATTCTCGAAGGGTCGTCGAGGTCTTTTCCTGTGGCAAGACACAGAAGGTGGTCGTGGGCTTCGGCCGTTTCCTTGTTTTCAAAGTGGCAGTCGTTGGTGCAGATAAGTTTTATCCCGTATTCTTTCGCCAGTTTTATGATTTCGCTGTTGGCACGTTGCTGAAGGGGAAAAGTCTCTCGGTTGGCAATCAGCGAAGGGTCTTTCACTTCGTGGCGTTGTAGCTCGAGATAGTAATCTTCTCCGAAAACGCGTTTATACCATTCTATTGCTTCGCGCGCTCCTGCGATATCGCCTTTGAGTATCTTGGCGGGAACTTCTCCGGCTATGCAGGCTGAGGAAACGATAAGGTCTTCGTGGAATTTTTCAAGGTCTTCGCGGTCGGTGCGGGGCTTGTAGTAAAGTCCGTCGACCCATGAGCGCGAAACGAGCTTTATAAGATTTTTGTATCCGTTGAAGTTTTTTGCCAACACTATCAGGTGGTATCCCGATTTGTCGCCGTCGTCTTTCGATTTGTCTTCCTTGTGGCGGTGTGCCACATACATCTCGCAGCCGTAGATGGGCTTGAAGGCTGCAATGCGGCGCTGCTTTTCCATTTCCTTCCCGATTTCGGCCTTGCGTTCCTCGTTGGCGCTACCAAGTTCTGCCTCCAATTCTGCAAGTGCTTTCTTTGCTTTTCCTTTCAGTCCCCCTACGTAGTCGGCGAGCTCCTTTACGCCCATCATGTTCCCGTGGTCTGTAATCGCCATGCCGCGCATTCCATTGGCTATAGCCTTGTCTACGATGTATGGAATCTTTGATTGTCCGTCGAGCAAGGAATATTGGGTGTGAACGTGTAGATGTACAAAGTCTTGCATGTCTTGAAAAATGAAATCGGTGGGTTAATAGTCTTACAAAATTAAGATATTTGCCCCACACACGAGGCGAAAAACCCAACTAATTCCATCTCCTCCGGGCTAACTCGCTGATAGCAAAGCAAAGATTTTTTGTTGCCCAAAAGCAGTGCCTTTCTGTATATATGTAGGGGTGTTTTTTAGTATTATAATAGGGCGCGGTAAAGTGTTGATTATAAGCTGTGAAAACGATAAGCGTTTTTGAAAAATACGAGGTCAGACCTAATTTAAATTAGATGCGTCGGAATTTAAATTTGGTGGCCCGGAGTTTTCACGAGATGCCTTGTAGTTTTTTCGCTATACTGATGAGGATTTTTTTCAAGGCATAGGATTATATTTTTGAAAGCCGTGGAGAATTTGGCATGAAGTTTGTAAAATAAAATAGTTGGGCAAGATAAAACAACTTGTAGAAAAAGAGTAAATTTGTAGGACTTTTATATTAAAGATAGAGGAATGAAGCCAACCGATTACGTATATATAGTTATTGTAGCCGCTGCAGTGTTGTATTACACCTATGGATTTTTCAAGAAGAAAATGAAAAAGAAAAATGAAAACAAGAACAATGCTCCTGTTGTTTCAACAATACCCAACGGCAAGGCAAATCCGCAAATCTCAAACGCAGAAACAGAGGACGACTATATGAACGGAACGAGAGATGCTCTGCTCGAAATTTTGCTGAAAATGAACTGCGATCCGCGTGTTTCGGAAGATCCTGCCGACAATTGCATAGGCTTTGTATTCCAAGGCGAGAATTTCCTCGTGAGTGCCACCAACGATGCCGCGTTTGTGCATTTCTACGATTTGGGGTGGGAGTGCGTTGAAATGAGCAACATCGACGAATTGTCGAGATACCGCAAGGCGGTGAACAATGTGAATATCAATATGCCGGTTACGCTATATTACACCTACGACACCGAAGATACGAAACAACTCACGGTGCATTCGTCGATGAGTGTCCTGATGCTGAAAAACATGCCACGCCTGCAAGATTATTTTGTGAGCATCTTGGGGCTATTCTTCTCCGCCCACAGAGAATTTGCAAAGGAACTCGACACTTTGAGAAGCAAGAACGAATAGCCGCCTTGGGACATGGCGCATACAAAAACGCGAGCCACATTCCGCAACAGGAATGTGGCTCGAACGTTATACGGCCTGCAAAATCTATTTCTTGAGCAAATCGGGACGCAGACGCTTGGTGCGCTCCATAGATTGCGCCAGTTCCCATTCTTTAATCTTTGCATCGTGCCCGCTAAGCAATACTTCCGGCACTTTCCAGCCCTTGTAGTCGGCCGGACGCGTGTAAACCGGCGCGGCAAGCAAGTTGTCCTGAAAAGAGTCTGACAACGCGCTCTGTTCGTCGCTCAAAACTCCCGGCACAAGCCTCGTTATCGCATCGGCCATGGCTGCCGCAGCAATTTCGCCGCCCGTAAGCACAAAATCACCCATGCTCACCTCTTTTGTAACCAAGTGCTCGCGCACACGATAGTCCACTCCTTTGTAATGGCCGCACAAAATTATGATGTTATGCAGCATCGACAAATCGTTGGCCATTCTCTGGTCGAATTGCTCGCCGTCGGGAGTTGTGAAAATTACTTCGTCGTAATCTCTCTCGCTTTTCAGTTTTGCGATACAGGCATCAATCGGCTGGCATTGCATTACCATTCCCGCGAAGCCCCCGAAGGGATAATCGTCAACGCGTCTGTGCTTGTCGGTAGTGTAGTCGCGCAAATTGTGAACGTATATCTCCACGAGTCCTTTCTTTTGTGCGCGTCCGAGGATTGACATATTCATGAATCCCTCAAGCATTTCGGGCAAAACGGTTATTATATCTATTCTCATAAGGGGTGTTGTTTATCGCAGGTGCAAAGTTATTGAAAATATCTCAGGCTTTGATTGCTTTCGGCCTTATTTGAATTGCACGTTCTCCACGTTTTTTCCGAGCATAAAGCATTTGTCGGCGAGCGAACCTATTTTCGTTCCTTCGATATTCACGTTATCGAAAGTTACATTGCTTACGCTTTTTGCGGGAGTGCCTTCTTTTTGCCAGCCATACAAGTGAATTTGGTTTGCAATGGAGCTGCGGCTGTTTTTGAAGCAGTTGATGTTGCGGTAAACAATGTTGCTGATTTCTCCGGGCGTTGTCTGGTCGCCGGGAAGCGCTCCAAACCAAAACGAAGGCTGGAAACCGGCTGCGATAAGGCGTTCGCAATGATACACGTCAATGTTCTCGTAGGAAATGTTGCGGAAATATGTGCCGTGAATGCAGCAAATTGTCATGGCAGCGCGTTCGTCGAGCATTTCGTGGTAGTCGGGGTCGTCGTAACTGAACAAAATGCTGCTGTTCATGAATCTAATGTTTTCGTAAAGCTGGCAATGATTTTCTGCGCCTATTCCCATTGCGCAGTTGCAGTCATTCCAGAGTTGCATTCCGCAGAAAGTTATGTTTCTTGTGGGAGGACATTCTGACGGTTTGCGGCTGTCGAGTCCTTTTATTGCGATGGCGTCGTCGTTTGCCCGGATAAAGGTGTTGAGAAATGCGCACTGCTGGCTATTCACAACGTCGAGCCCGTCGGTTGAGGCGTATCTTGTTGAGAGTATCTTGACTCCCTTGAATTCTACATTCTTGCAATGGTTGATTACAACCTGCCAAACTCCCGGCCTATGGCAATGAAACAAAACTCCCTCCACGTCGGCGCCGTTGCAGTTGTTTGCCTCGAAAATCACGCGTGCGTTCCGTGTGTCGTTATACACCATGCCGCGTCCGTGTACCTTTGTGCCTTTTTCTGTGCCCCACAGTCCGATGCGTCCATAGAGCACTGCGCCTCCGGCAAGGTATACTTTCCACCCGTTGTCGAGCACGAGTATATCTTTGTTGAGTATTTTTTCCATATCATAGTATCCCGGGCCGAAGTAATACACTTTTTCTTTTTCGTATTTGTGGTAGCCGTTGCGATTAGGCACCTTGGGCGCGTTGCGGTCTACGCTGTTGCAGAAAAGATGCAGCGCGTCTTTCTTGTATTCTCCGTTCACAACCACCGTGATGTTCTGGTCGGCGCGATTGGTCTTTATTTCAATTGTCTTTGCTCCCGTTTTTTTCACCGACAGAAGGTCGAGTTTTTTTATTGGCAGCACTTCATACGTTTTTATGGGCTTGGCGTATGAAATCTTTATGGTAATTTCTTTACCGTTGTTGAATTCAAAACTTCCGAATTGCACCAGTCCGCCCCAATGACTGCGGTCGTTGTAAAGTCCCACCTTCTTTCCGTTCACCGTAACCTTGAAAGTGTTTTCCCCTTCCATGGGAAATTCGGCGGCAGTTGCGTGGGTGATAAGCGAACTGTCGGGCGCGGTGTAGTTTTCTCCGTTTGAATAGTCGGCATGTGCCGCGAGGCATTGCATCAATGGGCATGCCAATAGAAATAGAAGCGATAGGGCTTTCTTGAAATTCATGATGTAAAAGTCTTAAATAGTAAATAGCAGGAATTTCCTTGTGCAAATATAACTCTTATCTGTTTAACGGCGCGCAAACAGGGCTGAAAACTAAGAGGAAAAGGATATGCTTTAAGGTATGGCCGATGCCGTAAAAACGACAAGGCTTATTGTTAAAAAAGATGTCAGACGTTATTCAAACAATGTCAGACATTATTAAATAATATCAGACATTGTTTTTGCGATTTCGGACACCTGAAAATACGAGGTCTGACAGCGTTTTTACGAGATGCGTCGGAATTTAAATTAGATGCCTTGGAATTTAAATTTGGTGGCCCGGAGTTTTTCACGAGATGCCTTGGAATTTTTGCGGTATCGCGTGGTATTTTGAAATATTGCGTAACGGTTTAATCCACAGCCTTTTTCTTGTTTTCTTTGTCCTTTTTCCAAAGTTCCCAAGAGTTTATCATGTTTTGCCAAAGCACATAGCTTCCCGGAGCCACGGCAGCAATGGGGCTTAGATACGTGAGAGCCATCCATATGGTGAACATCGTGTTTTTCTGTCCCAAAGCCTGTCCGGCGCTTATGCGGTCGGTTTCGCACGTGGTGCCGCCTATTATCCAGCCCGATACGAATTTGAGCAAACATATCAGCAGCGCGCCTATCACCAGAGCCACAACAACGTGCGGACGGTTGAGACTCGCAAAAACCACACGCATTGTCATTCCCGTAACCATGGTCAGCGAACAGCCCCAAATGTAGAACGCAATGTCCTTGAGCGCGGCAAAGCGGCTGTGAAGCCGGGGCATGGTGTATTTCACGAACATGGCGAGAAGGAAAGGCAATATCAAAAGTTGCGAAACCTTTATCAGCACCATTGTGAACGCGCCGATAATGTGCATGTCGGCCACGGGGTGAATCACAGGGCAGATGAAAGTGATGAGAAAGGCCGAGAGAATATTGCTCTCAAGCGTGTAGCTCGTGAGAGAGGCTGCGCTTCCGCCAAGCTTGCCCGTAACCACGGCGGCAGCCGATGCCGTGGGGCTGATAAGGCATGCCAGCACTCCTTCGGCCACAAGTTCGGCAGCCGAAGAGGGACGCAATATTTTTATTATCACCACCGCACACAACACCGAGAGCGCTGTCTGCAAAATCAATGTGGCGGCGTGCCAACGGCGAGGCTTCATCTCCTTGAAATCTATCTTGCAAAACGTGAAAAACAGCATCAGGAAAATCGCCGTGGGCATCAAATACGACGCAGCTTCGAGAAAAAACGGTTTAGTGGGCGCAAGAGCCGGAATCTTGGAGAACAACAGGTAAATGGCAGTGCCCGTACACATCGCCGTGGGCAATAACCAGATTTTCAGAAAGGATATAATGCAGTCAAAAGCCTTCTTCATCTCAATAAATTAAAGACAAATGCAAAATTAGGTGCTTTCTGTTATAAAATGTTACCTTTGCAGCCGTATTTTCAGCATTTCATTCCGAATTTCGGACCAAATGCAACACATCGTGCTCAATCGACGTATTTATACAATACAATTATGTTTAAACAAAAACTGAAACAGGCACAGCCCGGAACGTTCAAACGTTTCTCGCGCAAGCACTACGCCCTGCTCCTATGCTTCCACCGCGAAGTGAAAATAGGAGTGCTCAGCGTGGCAACCCTTAGCGCAACCCAGGCAGCCCTTGCAATTTGTCCGCAAGCCCACACGGCAGGCGACACAATAGCAGAGCAAAATCTTGGGGAGGCTATAGTAACGGCGAGCCGTGCCAAAATTGCAGCCGACAAGGCAGCACGTGTTGTAAGCGTCATAACCCGCAGCGATATAGATCGGGCGGGCGCGACGTCTGTCAACGATCTTTTAAAACTAACCGTGGGCGCGGACGTCCGACAGCGCGGCGGTTTTGGAGTACAGTCGGACATAAGCATAAACGGAGGCACATTCGACCAAATCACTATACTCTTGAACGGAGTATCTGTGAACAATCCGCAAACAGGTCATTTGGCAGCTGATTTTCCCGTGTCGCCCGACGAAATCGAAAGGATAGAAATCCTCGAAGGTGCGGCGGGAAGACTGATGGGAAGCCAGGCTTTTAGCGGGGCAATCAACATCGTTACGCGCAGGGTCGACAAAAATTCGCTGCATGCAAACATCAGCACCGGTTCGTTTGGCAGCGTGGGCGCGGGAGCAAACGTAGGCGTGAAGACAGCCGACTTCACCCATTTTGTAAGCGGTAATTTCACGCGCAGCGACGGCGGAACAGAAAACAGTGCCTTTAATCTCGGAAATGCATTCTACAACGGCACGTTCCGCTCCGACAACGTTACGGCTACATGGCAAACCGGAATCGTGGCAAAGGAATATGGCGCAAACACATTCTACAGTGCGGCATATCCAAGGCAGTGGGAATCGAACACACGCATCTTTGCATCGGCAAAAGCCGAGACACAGGGAAAGATACACGTTTCCCCGCAAATTTCATGGATTCGCTCCACAGATCACTTTGAGCTAATCCGCCGTTCGCCGCGCGGAGAAAATTTCCACCGCAACGATGTTTTTTCGTTCTCGGTTAACGCGTGGACTAAATGGCTTCTCGGCCGCACGGCAATAGGTGCAGAATTGAGGAGCGACAACATTATTTCTTCAAACCTCGGCAGGCCGCTCGATTCAACGCGCTACGTGGCGGTGAGCGGGCACAAGGGAAATTTCTACACGCACGACGATCATCGCACAGACATTAATTATTTTGTGGAGCACAATGTAGTAGCGGGGATATTCACTTTCTCGGCGGGCTTGTTGGTTAACCGCAACACGGCAGTTGACGAAAAATTCCGCTTATACCCTGGCGTTGACGTGAGTTGCCGTCCCGGCAACGGGCTGCGCCTTTTTGCTTCGTGGAACAAGGCTATGCGTTTGCCCACGTTCACAGATCTTTACTACAAGAGCCCTACCCAGGAGGGCAACGTGGGTTTGCAGCCCGAACGGGTGAGCGCTGTGAAAATCGGGGCGGAATGGCGAAACAATTGGGCGGAATTTCTTTTGCAGGGGTACTATAACCATGGTTCCAACATGATAGATTGGGTGATGTATTCGGCAGATGATATATATCATTCCGCAAATTTCAAACTCGACAACTATGGTTTTTCGGTCAACACCGCAGTAGATTTCCCCAAGCTGCTGAATGAGAAATTCCCCGTCAAACGTCTCACGCTTGCCTATGCTTACATTTGGCAGGACAAGAAAGACGGCGCGGGCGTTTACCGCTCAAATTACGCCATGGAGTATCTTCGCCACAAATTTGTGGCTACTCTCGACCACAACATCTGGTCTCGTCTGTCGGCTTCCTGGTCTTTGCGCTGGCAGAAGCGCGAGGGTACGTATATCAAGTATTCAGGCGGGCAGAACACGGGAGTGCTGAAAGAATATCCCTCGTATGCTTTGCTCAACCTCAAACTTAGTTGGAAAGCGCCGCATTATGAGATTTACGCCACGGCTGACAATCTCACCGCGCGCAAATATTACGACCTCGGAAATGTGCCGCAGCCACGTTGTTGGGCTATGGCGGGAGTGAAACTCGACTTGGATTTGTAAATACATCGCATCTCGTAAAAATTCCAAGGCATCTAATTTAAATTAGATGCCTTGGAATTTAAATTTGGTGGCCCGGAATTTTTCCGACATCAGACATCGTTTTTGTCTTGACGGATTGTGTTGAAACAAAAGCAGTTATATGTTTTCTAAAATCTGGGTGCAAGAAAGACGAAAAGCCTTGCCTTGCGGCAGATATGAAGTGGCGGGCAGAAAATGTTTGCCAAACTTCGTATCTTTGCACAAATGAATGAAAGCACCATAAGGCTCGAAAACATTTCAACTGCTTACCGGCGAAACAACAGCGCGAGAGTTACCGAAAAATTCTCTGCTATTTTGTCGGCGGGCGATTTCGTGTGCATTCTGGGCGTCAATGGAGCCGGGAAATCCACTCTGCTGCGCACTATGGCAGGGTTTCAGTCCCCCGCCACGGGACATGTTTTCCTTAACGACAAAGACATTTCGCTCTATTCACGCCGCGAAATCGCACAATATATAGGAGTGGTGCTCACGGAACGCCAGGCGTTCAACTCACAAATGACAGTGGAGGAACTTGTGGCGCTCGGCAGAATTCCGTATACCAATTTCATGGGAACACTGTCGCGCAAAGACCGGGAAACAGTGGACTGCGCGATGCAGAAAACCGGTATGGCGGAAATGAGAAACCGAAAAATTTCAACACTCTCCGACGGCGAACGGCAGAAAGCCATGATAGCCAAATGTATAGCCCAGCAAACTCCCGTGATACTGCTTGACGAACCTACGGCATTCCTTGATTTTCCGAGCAAGACCGAGACGTTCCGCCTGCTGCGCCGTCTTGCAAAAACCGAAAGCAAGACCGTGGTGGTGGCAACCCACGATTTGGGCACGGCATTCCATACAGCCGACATTCTATGGGTTCTGCATCAAGGCATGAAGCCCGTGTGCGGCACACCGGAGCATCTCGCGAAAAACGGAATGCTCGATGTTTTTTTCAAAACAGAAGACGTGGAGTTTCATCGCGACACATTGACATACACAATCCTTCCCGAAAAAACAATATGATAGTCTGCATAGCCGAAAAACCAAGCGTGGCACGCGATATAGCACAAGTGCTCGGCGCTACCCAACGTCATGACGGATATCTCGAAGGCAACGGATACCAGGTTACCTGGACTTTCGGCCATCTCTGCGAACTGAAATACCCCGAGGACTATTATGAACCCTGGCACCGTTGGAGTTTGGCCGCGCTGCCCATGGTGCCGCCACGATTTGGCATACGCCTCAAAAAAGACCGGGGCGTGGAAAAACAGTTCAAGGTAATAAAATCACTGTTCCTCAAAGCCGACAAAATAATAAACTGCGGCGATGCCGGACAAGAGGGCGAATTGATACAAAGATGGGTGTTGCAGATGTCGGGTGCGACCTGCAGCGTGGAAAGACTGTGGATATCTTCGCTCACAGAGGAAAGTATTCGCGAAGGATTCAATTCGCTAAAAGATTCATCGGTTTACAAAAATCTTTATGAGGCCGGACTTTGCCGCGCAATAGGCGACTGGCTGCTGGGAATGAATGCCACACGACTTTACACGCTTAAATTCGGCTCGCAAGAGCGCGGAGCGCAACCGTTGTCGGTTGGCAGAGTGCAGACGCCCACTCTCGCGATGATTGTGAACCGCCAAAACGAAATAGAAAACTTTGTGGCGCAGCCTTACTGGGTTCTCTCCACGATTTACCGCGACACTACATTCACGGCAACAAGCGGAAATTTCAGCGAAGAGGACAAGGCGCAGGCGGCATTGGAGAAAATTCGCGGCAAAGACTTCTTTATCGACAGCGTAACCAAGAAAGAAGGAAAGGAAGCGCCCCCAAGATTGTTCGACCTCACTTCTCTGCAAGTGGAATGCAACAAAAAATTTTCGTTCTCGGCAGAAAAAACGTTGCAGATCGCACAGAGTCTTTACGAAAAGCACGTAACGACCTATCCACGTGTAGACACAACATTTCTTTCCGACGATATATTTCCGAAATGCAAGGGTATCCTGAATTCTTTGTCGCAGTATGCCGAAATCATAACCCCTTTGCGCGGAAAGGCATTGAGAAAAAACAAAAAGTTCTTTGATTCCTCGAAAGTAACAGACCACCACGCGATAATTCCGACGGGTGTGGCTGCAAATTCGCTTGTTCCCGACGAGGCGAAAGTGTATGATCTCGTGGCGCGCCACTTTATCGCGGCGTTTTATCCCGACTGTGTTTTTTCAACGACCACTGTCATGGGGCATTGCGAGGACGTGAAATTCAAGGCAACGGGCAAGCAGATTATCGAACCGGCATGGCGCAACGTTTTTCCCACACAGAAGCGCGATGACGACGAAGATGCGAAAAACAACGAAGCACCCGAGGCCGTTTTGCCCGATTTTGCGAAAGGCGAAAGCGGAGCTCACAAGCCCGGCGTGGCTAAGAAATTCACCCAGCCCCCCAAACCGTTCACCGAAGCTACGTTGTTGCGGGCAATGGAAACGGCAGGAAAAAACGTGGAAGACGATTCGTTGCGCGATGCCTTGAAAGAAAACGGAATAGGACGCCCGTCAACGCGCGCAGCTATAATAGAAACGCTTTTCCGACGCAGATACATCGCCAAGCAACGGAAATCGATTTTCCCAACAGCCACAGGGCGCGAACTTATTGCCACAATCCACGAAAATATCTTGAAAAGCGCGGAACTCACAGGGCAATGGGAGAAAAAACTTCGCGAGATAGAGCGTGGGGAATACTCTGCCACGCAGTTTATAGCCGAGTTGAAAGAGATGGTGAGCCGTATCGTGGCATCGGTAATGGCTGAGCAAAACACCAAACGCGTAACCTGGACAGCCGCTCCGGCAAAGGCGAAAAACGCCAAGGCATCTGCGCCGCGCAAAACCAAGGAAACGAAAAACGCAAAGCAGGAAACCGAAAAAACCGAAGTGAAAGAGGGCGATACATGTCCGTTGTGCGGCAAAGGAAAAGTGATTCGCGGAAAAACAGCCTTGGGTTGTTCGAGATGGAACGAGGGCTGCTCGTTTCGTGCTCCGTTGAAGTAAAAATCAAAACGTTTTTTGTGTGTAAAGCATTGGTTGTTTGAAGAAAACAATCCCATGTTTGCATGCAGATAAAGGACTTGGTTCTACCCATATCAGATTCCCCGAAAACTACAAGGCATATCGTTTTTACGAGGTCAGACCTAATTTAAATTAGATGCGTCGGAATTTAAATTTGGTGGCCCGGAATTTTTACGAGATGCCGACATGTTTTTACAAGGTGCGGAAGCCTCTTTGAAAAGCCGTTTGTGGTGTCTGCAAAAAACGAAAATCCCCGCCGAAAAACAATCGGCAGGGAAATTTTCTTCGTTTCTTTTTTTCTTTAATTGCGATGCGTTATCCCAGATACTTGGTCAGGATATTAATGTTTACGTCATCGCGCAAACGCCTTAGGGCGCGTTCTTTAATCTGACGCACACGCTCGCGCGTCAAACTGAGGTTGTTTGCCACTTCTTCGGCAGTCATTTCATTGCATCCGATACCAAACAGCATTTTAAGCACCTGCTGCTCGCGTTCGCTGAGAGTGCTCAAAGCAGAATTGAGATCCTTCGACAAAGATTCCTTCTCCATGTTATTGTCTGTGGTGGGAGCGTCCTCATCTGTCATAATGTCGATAAGGGAATTGGAATCATCGTCTTGGAAAGGAGCGTCAACCGAAACTTTCTTGCCATTGGTGCCCATAGCTTCGCGAACTTTTGCCTCGTCTGTGTCGAGAATGTCAGCAAGTTCCTGCACGGAGGGACGACGTTCGTTGGCCTGCTCAAAGTTTACCACGGCTTTTGAAAGTTTGCTCTGAAAACCCACTTGATTAAGCGGCATGCGCACAATACGACTCTGCTCGGAAATTGCTTGCAGTATGCTCTGGCGAATCCACCAAACGGCGTAGGAAATAAATTTGAAGCCGCGGGTTTCATCAAACTTCTGCGCTGCCTTTATAAGCCCGAGGTTTCCCTCGTCTATGAGATCGTTCAGCGCGAGTCCCTGGTTTTGATACTGTTTTGCAACACTCACTACAAATCGCAGGTTTGCCCGCGTGAGCTTGTCAAGTGCCCTTCTGTCTCCCTTGTGGATTTTTTGGGCGAGTTCCACTTCTTCATCGGTAGAAATCAGTTCTTCGCGTCCTATCTCCACCAGATACTTGTCAAGCGCGGCGTTCTGCCGGTTCGTGATGCTTTTGTTGATTTTTAGTTGCCTCATAATATTCCAAAAGTGCGCAAAAATACGATTTTTCTTCTACATACACAAACTTTTAACGGCTTTTTCTTCGTTTTATTATACACACGCCGTCTATTCGTTGCGGCAAAGGTGGAAAATGGTTACTTTTGTTCGAGAAAAAATAGCAAAAGATGAAAATAGGAGATACTGTAAGATTTTTGAAAGAGGTTGGCGGAGGAAGAGTTTCCGGTTTCCAGGACAAATATACCGTACTTGTGGAAGACGCCGACGGATTTGAAATTCCCATGCCCATAAGCGAGTGTGTCGTAGAGGGCGGAGAGAGTTACGAAGGCGGCACATGGGGAAAGGCGAAAGCCGATGCCAAGGCCGAGATTGCCGAAAAGAAAAAGAAGATGCAGCCCGAAGTTGCGGCTACGGCGCAGAAAGGGGACGACACCCCCAAGTTCCACCCGGCGCCATTGGAGCGCCGCGACGGCGAAAGGCTCAACGTTTATCTGGCATTCGTTCCCAATACGCCCGACGACATGGTTGAGACCACTTTCGACGCTTATCTTGTAAACGACAGCAACTATTTCATCACGCTCACCTGGCTTTCGGCGCAGGGCACGGCGTGGCGTGCGCGTTACGGGGGAACCATTGAGCCTAACACCAAGGAATTTCTTGAGGAGATAAGCCGCGCGCAAATCGACGACATATCCCGTATTGCCTTGCAGATGATAGCGTATAAACGGGAAAAGACGTTCAGCCTGAAACCTGCGATAAGTGTGGAAATGCGTATCGACGGCACAAAATTCTATAAGGTGGGAGCGTTCAAGCCGAGCCTTTTCTTTGAAGAGCCTGCCCTTGTGCTCGATGTGGTAAGGGACGACGAACCGGTGCGCACTGTTTTTGCCGATGCGGGACAGATTCGCGAAGCGCTGATGGGGCGAAAGGTTGAAGAGAAGTCAAAGCATGCGGCAACAGAACCGGCGAGAGTGAAAAATCCTAACGAGATAGAAGTGAACCTGCACGATTATGCGCTGTTTGATTCCGTGAAAGGACTTACCAATGCCGATATTCTCAACCGCCAGTTGCAGGAAGTGCGCGACACAATGGAGAAATACAAGGGCAAGAAGGGAATGCGCATTGTTTTTATCCACGGCAAGGGAGAGGGTGTGCTCCGCAATGAGGTTTTGCGCGAACTTAAACGCCATTATCCCGCATGCCGCACACAGGACGCTTCGTTTCAGGAATACGGCTTCGGAGCTACGCTCGTTACGATAGGGTAGAGCATAAAGACCAAACCTTTTTTGCATGTTGCAAGGCTTTTTGTAAAAGCCTTAATACCATGTTGTTACGATATGGTCGTATCTCGTAAAAATTCCGACGCATCTAATTTAAATTAGATGCGTCGGAATTTAAATTTGGTGGCCCGGAGTTTTTACAAGATGCCGACTTGTTTTTCCCCATGCATAGCAGGGTCTTTCAGACTTGCGGAATGAGGCGTTCGATGTGCGGAAAAATACTTCAAACAAGTAAAAAAAGATTTCCGTTTCGGCTTGCGGAGATATATAAATAAGGCGTGTAAAAATAGACACGGGATATCGTTTTTCTGATGTCTGACACTATTCAAACAATGTCTGACATCGTTTAAATAATATCAGACATTGTTTTTGCGATACCGGGACACGTTTTTTGCAGTCCCGTTTTGCTTCAAAAAAAAATCGGATTCTGTTTTTGCCGCACCCTATATCTTTGGGTTGAAACAAGGGCGAAAACAGTGTAGACAGTTGGCGTTATTTCGTCTTGGGCAGAAAATCCGAAACATCGCGCCCGTGGGATATAAGATCGCGCACCACGCTCGAACTTATTGCGGCAAGGCGCGGCTCGGTAAAGAGTATCACCGTTTCCACACCGGTCAGACGGCGGTTCATGTCGGCCATGTCGCGCTCGTATTCAAAGTCTTTCACCGAGCGAAGCCCGCGCAAAATAAATTTGGCGTTCATGCGGTGGGCGAAGTCGATAGTCAAATCATCGTAGCTGTGTACGCTTACGCGCGGTTCGTCTTTGTAATAATTCTTTATGGTTTCCACGCGTTTCGCGGTCTCGGATAAAACGGATTTCTCCTTGTTTACGCCGATTCCTATGAAGATATGGTCGAAAATTTGCAGACCTCGTCTCACCATAGCCTCATGTCCTATGGTAAAGGGGTCGAAACTTCCGGGGAATATAGCCAGTCTTTCCATTAGCGTCAAATACAATATTAATTTTCGAGATATTCGGGGTGATCTTCTTCTACAACAAGATTTTCAATTATGAAGTTCTGACGCTCCGAAGTGTTCTTGCCCATATAATAAGCCAGCATTTCGCCCACATTGTCGCTCTTGTTGAGCGTGATAGGGTCGAGGCGCATTTCCGGTCCGATGAAATGTTTGAATTCGTCGGGATCGATTTCTCCAAGTCCTTTGAATCGCGTGATTTCCGGGTTGGGCTGCAAACGTTGTATGGCTTCGCGGCGTTCTTCGTCGGTGTAGCAATAAACTGTCTCGTATTCCGAATGTCCTTCGCTGCGTTTCTTTTTCAGCACATCGGCTCCCGCCGCGTTGTCGTCAATCTTTATTTGCTTCTTTCCCGCTGCCGTATTCTTTTTCTTGTTTCTCACTCTGAACAGAGGCGTCTGCAAAATATATACGTGCCCTTTCTTTATGAGTTCGGGGAAGAATTGCAGGAAAAAAGTAGTTATCAGCAATCTTATGTGCATTCCGTCTACATCGGCATCGGTTGCCACGATAACCTTGTTGTATCTCAGTCCGTCGAGACCGTCTTCAATGTTAAGCGCAGACTGCAAAAGATAAAATTCATCGTTTTCGTAAACAGTTTTCTTGGTTTGCCCGAACGAGTTAAGCGGTTTGCCTCGAAGCGAAAAGACTGCCTGGGTTTTTGCATCGCGGCATTTTGTGATTGTACCCGATGCCGAGTCTCCCTCAGTGATGAAGATGCAACTTTCCTCCCTTTTGTCGCCGCGCGCATCGTTGTAATGTATGTGGCAGTCGCGTAGTTTTCGGTTGTGGAGGCTTGCTTTTTTTGATCTTTCCCTTGCCAGTTTCGTTACTCCCGCAATTGCTTTTCTTTCTTTCTCGGATTGTTGGATTTTCTCGAGTATGGCGTTGGCAATATCCGGGTTCTTGTGCAGATAATTGTCGAGATTTTCTTTAATGAAGTCGCCCACAAATTTGTTTACGCTCGTTCCCGTTCCTTCTTTTCCTATCGTGAGGCTGCCGAGTTTGATTTTCGTTTGACTTTCAAACTGCGGTTCTTCGATGTTGACGGCTATTGCGCCCACGATGCCGTTGCGGATATCCTGGAAGTCGAGATCTTTTCCGTAGAACTCCTTCAAGGTTTTTGCCACATGCTCCTTGAAAGCGCTTTGGTGGGTTCCGCCCATGGTGGTGTGCTGTCCGTTAACGAAGGAGTAGTATTCCTCGCCGTATTGGTTGGTATGCGTGAAAGCTATCTCTATGTCCGTGCCGGTGAGGTGGACTATGGGATAGATTGCGGGGGTTGTCATGTTGTCGGTAAGCAAGTCTTCGAGACCGTTGCGGCTTTGAATCTTGCGTCCGTTGAATATTATCGAAAGCCCGATGTTGAGATACGTATAGTTACGGAGCATTGTTTCGATGAACTCTGTGTGGAAACGGAATTTCTTGAACAAAGTTTCATCGGGGTGGAAATATACGTAAGTTCCGTTCTCTTCTTGTGTGTCGGCAGTGGTATCGCTTATGAGTTTTCCGGCTTCGAATATTGCCGTTCTCATTTTTCCGTCGCGATGCGAGCGCACTTCGTAGCGAGAACTCAGGGCATTGACCGCCTTGGAGCCCACGCCGTTCATACCAACGCTCTTTTTGAAAGCCTTGCTGTCGTATTTGCCGCCGGTGTTGAGCATGCTCACGGCGTCGACAAGCGCGCCAAGGGGAATGCCTCGCCCGAAGTCGCGCACGGTAACGGCTTTGTCGTCGATAAGTTCGATTTCAATGCGTTTTCCGGCGTTCATCTTAAACTCGTCAATGGAGTTGTCGATTGTTTCCTTGAGAAGCACGTAAATTCCGTCGTCGGAATGGGAGCCGTCGCCCAGACGCCCGATATACATTCCGGGACGTGTGCGGATATGGGTGGTATCGTCGAGGTGGCGTATGCTGCTTTCGTCATACATAACCTCGGTTTGCGGGGTTTCTTCCTGATTGTCGATATTCAGTAGGTCTTCTGCCATATTATATATAGGATAACTGATGCCGCACATGCGCGGCAGTCTGCGCAAAAATACAAAAAATCCGCGAGACACATCACAAAATCCTTTCTCCGGCCCACGCCGTGAATACTTTGGAGGCTTTGCGCAACCCCTATGTTTCCTGGCGTTTTCAACACACGGCATCTCGTAAAAACTCCAAGGCATCTAATTTAAATTCCGACGCATCTAATTTAAATTTGGTGGCCCGGAGTTTTTTCCATGATTTTAGCGGTTTGAACATGCTGGCAAAGCGGTGGAATTTTTTCGCTTTTGTGCCGCATGAGATGAGACGTAATCTTTATAAGGTTGTAAAAATTGGTAAAAAAGTAAAGGTTTGGTGCTTTTTGAGAAAACAACAGATGAAAATAAGAGGGAAAATTATATCTTTGTGCCTAATTATAAATTAAAAAGATAAATTCGTATCATGAAAAATAGCTTACTGCTCTTTTCTCTTTTGCTTGTATTGGGTGCGAAAAACGCATCTGCGCAAAACTATCCCTCAACCGATTCTTTGGGAAACAAAGTGTATTATAAAATAGTGAGTGCCTATCCCGAATATTCCAAGATGTGCATCGTGGACAACACGCGCAAAGCCGGCACTACGGGATACAAATTTACTATAGAGGAAATGCAGGACGATCTATACGTTCAGGAGTGGCAAATAGTGGCAGATGCCAACGACGACAGCGGCACATATTTCTTGCGCAATCGCAGTACGCTTAGATACATAAGCCCCGCTGGAACGTGGAAAGACAACTTTTATGTACAGGAAGCCGCAGGAACGAAAATAAACCTCAAGTCGTTTGTTTTTGAAGACTTGAAAGACAACCAGATTTCCATTAAATGTGTCGACGGCGACGATGTGCGCTATCTGTTCGCGGCCGATTCTGCTGGAGTAGTGCCGTCGCTCAACGAATATGGCAAGGAAAATTCCGTTTGGGCGTGGAATGTATGCACCACAAAGGGTGTGCCCGTTTCGGTGAGCAAGATAATCAAGGACAACAACGTGAAAATTCAAGTGGTTGACCGGGTGATAAAGGTGGAAGGCACTAATGTCTACACAATAATGAACAACGAAGGCATGATGCTCAACAAGAATCAGCAACTCATGCCCGGCATCTATTTCGTGAACGCAAAAGGAATTTCCTATAAGGTTCTCGTGAAATAAATTTCCTGCAAGAAAGAAAAAACAATCTCAATATGAAAATATTACGCAGTTTAATGGTCGCTTCTTTGGCGACCTTTGCTTTTAACAATTCGTTCGCAAAAGTAGAACTCCCATCGTTCTACAGCGATAATATGGTGTTGCAACAAAAATCCGAAATGACGGTAAAAGGAAAAGCCACACCAAATTCCACAGTAAAGTTCAAAGCCTCGTGGAGCAGCAAGACTATTATAACAAAAGCAGACGCCAGCGGAACGTTCAGCGTGAAATTCCGCGTTCCCGACGCTTCCATGAAAACCTATACCCTAAGTTTTGACGACGGCGACGGAGAAAAAGTGCTCTCGAATGTGTATTCGGGCGAAGTTTGGCTCTTCTCGGGACAATCAAATATGGAAATGCCCGTAATGGGGTGGGGAGGAACTTTCATCAACAACGCAGAGCGTGAGGTTTTTGAGGCAGAGAAATATCCCATGCTCCGTTTCCTGCAAGTAAAAATGGCAGCAAATCAAAGTTCCCCCGCAGATGATACGGAACTTTGGAAGACTTGGGAAATCTGTTCCTCGAAAACGGTGCCCTCTTTCTCGGCCATAGCATATCTTTTCGGGAAAGAACTCTACGAAACCCTACGTGTGCCTATCGGTCTCATACAGTCGGCTTACGGCGGCGCAAATGCCGAAGCGTGGGTGAGCCTTGAAACGGCCAAGACCATTCCCGAATTGAAAAACGACCTGGAAGTTTTCGGCAAATACAATTTTGTGAACGACAGCATCCAAAAGTATGCAAAACGTGCCGAACAACAAATACCCACTCTGCTCTACAACACGATGCTTTACCCGCTTCATGTGCTCCCCGTCAAAGGTGTGCTTTGGTATCAGGGGTGTTCCAACGCCTGGGGCTGCCCTTATTACACCAAGCTCATGGACAGTTTGGTTGACAGTTGGCGCAAATTGTGGGGCTACGAGTTCCCGTTCTATTATGTGCAACTTGCTGGCTTCAACAAACAGGTAACGGTTGAACCGGAATCGAACTACGCAAAACTTCGTTGGGACCAGTGGAAATCATTAAGCATGCCCCGCGTGGGAATGGCTACTGCCGTTGATATTGGAAACCAGTTCGACATTCACCCGAAGAACAAGCAAGAAATTGCACGCCGTCTGCTTCTGCTCGCGCTCAACAAAACCTACGGCAAGAAAGACCTCGTTTGCGAAGCGCCTGCTCCTGTTAAATACAAGTTCTCGGAAGGGAAGGCAACAATCACTTTCAACAACAAGATTCACGTACGCAACGACTCCACTGCCGCAGGATTTATATTGTGCGACGCAAACAATAAATACGTGGAGGGTACTGCGAAACTCGAAAGCCCGACTACAATTAGCATCACGGCATCAGGTTTGGGTAAAATCAAAGACGTGCGCTACAATTGGGCAGAATATCCCATAGGAAACCTTTATGGCTCGACCAATCTGCCGGTTCTTCCGTTCCGTACCGACGAAATGAATCTCGTAGATGCCGACAAAACAAGGTAAAAATAGACATGAAAATATACGGTTCAGTAATGAAAAAGACAATAATGCTTGTAGTAGCAACCATATTTGCCATGGTTGCAAACGCAAAACTCGTGCTGCCGAATATATACGCCAACGAAATGGTGTTGCAGCAGAATGCGGTGCTCAATCTCCAAGGAAAAGCCAATCCCAACGCATATGTGCGTTTTTATGGCTCGTGGAATAAAGAAAACATAGATGTGGAAACCGACTCTGTGGGCAATTTTTCTATCAAGGTTACTCTTCCCGAAGCATCAAATACGGCCTACACAATGCGTGTAACCGAGATGAAAAAACGCGGAACAAGTTTCCAACAAACAGATGTAAAGGTTTTCAATCCGGTATACATCGGAGAAGTGTGGTTGTGCTCCGGACAGTCAAACATGCAGATGCCCGTGCAAGGCAGTTGGGGAATGATCAACAACTACGAGGAGGAAGTGAAAAATGCAAACTATCCCATGATAAAACTGTTTCAGGTGGAAATTTCGGGAAAGTGCAATCACCCTACCGACTCGCTTTCCGTTTGGACAAGTTGGAACTCTTGCTCGCCTTCGACCGTTCCTGAATTTTCGGCTACGGCATATTGTTACGGCCGTGAGCTATACAAGGAACTCAATATCCCTATCGGATTAATTCAGTCGGCATATGGCGGCTCTAATGTGGAAGCTTGGATGAGCCTTGAAGCAGCCCGTACGATTCCTTCGCTGCAAACAACGCTCGACAAATGCGCAAAATATGATTTCGACCGGGATTCCGTGAAAAAATATCTGGGCATGACCAACGAATTCCAAGTGCCGACGCTCCTGTATAACACAATGATTCACCCATTGAAGACATTCCCGATACGCGGAGCCATTTGGTATCAAGGAGAAGCCAATGTGGGCAATACACATTACTCGGAAATGATGGACAGTCTGATTTCGTTTTGGCGAAAAGACTGGGGATATCAATTCCCGTTCTACTACGTGCAACTTGCTGGCTATACAGAGGCCGTGGCTGTGCAGCCAGCATCAAGTTGGGCTACCTTGCGTTGGGAACAATGGAAAACGCTTGGACAAATGGAGAACGTGGGAATGGCTACGGCGGTTGATATAGGAAATCAATACGACATTCACCCGAAAAATAAGCAGGAACTCGGGCGGCGTCTCGCACTTGTCGCGCTGAAAAACACGTATGGTTTCGATGTTGTGGCTGAAGCTCCCGTGCCTATCAAATATGATTTTGCCTATAGGAAAGCCAAGATTATTTTCAACAAGAAGATTCATGTGCGCAACGACTCTATTCCAACTGGATTCCTGTTCCAGGATAAAACTTACAGAAGTTTTTACGAAGGCACGACAACTCTTCTGAACGATACTACGATAGAGATTTCCGTGATGCGTCCGGTTCGCCCCTACGCCATATATTATAATTGGGCCGACTATCCTTTGGGAAATATTTACGGAGAAAACGGTTTGCCGGTGCTTCCGTTCCGCAGCGATCAGATGGATCTTGTAGACGGCATAGAAGATGTGCGCGTTGACAAGCCTTCGTCTTTGAACAATGTTTATTCCACCGATGGCGCTCTCCTTCGCCAGGACGTAAACGAGGGTAATGCTACGGATAATTTGCCGAAGGGTATTTATATAATAGGGAATAAGAAAAAATATATCAGATGAATTTATTAATAAAACCGATATCGTTTTTTCAAGATGCCTTGAAGTTCTCAGTATGTGCGGTGGCTGCCGCGTTGTTCTGTGTATCAGCCGGTGCGCAAAGCAAACGGGTTATTCTTGCTTCGACTTCAACCCAACACCCATACGAAAGACCTATTTGGAATGAGACCCAGGCTAAAGCATGGTTTGACGCCCATAGTCCGATAGTGGGTGTGAATCACCCTGAACCGCCTTGCGATGCAGTAACACAGGACGAAGCGTTGCGCCGGGCGGCTGAAATAGGTTTCAACTCCGTTCGTTGGTGGCCTGATAACGGTAATTTTATTAATAGCGTTGAGAACTATGCTGCAATAGCCGACAAATATGGCATAAGTTGCGCTCCCGTTTTCGGGTTTACCCATGTGCCCACGAGCGAAGCCGATTCTGCAGCAATGGAAAGCAAGGTACGCGAAATTATACGCCATTTCCGTGGAGACAGCCGCATTATAATGTGGGATATATGGAATGAACCGGCTTGGTATGGCGAAGACTGTCCCAAGGCAATGGAATGGATTAAAATTATAGCCCGTTGGTGTCGCGAGGAAGGCTGCACTCAGGCAATCACTTCCTCAATACTTTGGGATGCTGAGATATCTGCGGCAAGCGGAGGCTCTTATGCGAGCGCAAGACGTGATACTGAGAAAGAAATGGACCTTCATAATTTCCACGACTATGCAATGCAGGAAAATCATAGCGCAAATATAAATTATATCATCAATCGCTATAAAAAAATAGACAATCGTCCGCTAATCTGCACCGAGTCTCTTGTCCGCACGTGCGGTTCTGGTGTGGCTATGAGCCTATCTGAGTTTTCTAAGCACAACATTGGTTTCTACACTTGGGGACTATTTTCAAACGACGCCAATTGGGATGTGCGTTGGGGGCGTTCTACTTTCTACGCTTTCGAACCTATATTCCACAACCTACTGTATGCCGGTGGCGACCCCGTAGACGAACGTGAACTTAGCTATATCAAGAATTTTCGCGTCCAAGAGGGCAATACAAGTGTTTATCCTGGCAAGGAACGTACAGAACGTTGGACAAAGCGCCGTGCTTGGAAATGGCATAACGACGAACCTGTGAAAGGCCTTTCCGCCGCGTCTATTGCCGAAGCAAAGGAGTTGGTGGAAAAGCATGCGTTGGACGGAGTGTACAATACGATGAAGGTGCGTCTTGATTATGACGTGTACAAGAATATCGGCTCTGCAGCGCTTTGCAATCAGATAGAAGATCTTGCTGCAACTGCCAAAAACGCCAAGATAAAGCTTATCCCCGTTCTTATAACAAGCGATATACTTAATGAAACGCGCGAATCGCTTGCAATATACGCTTACAATATAATCTACAAGTACTATAGCGATGCCCGTTTTGCCGGGTGGTGTTTATTTGAGCAGACCACAGCCGACGAACCTTCGGATTATTCCGAACTGTTTGCCTATTTGTTCAGTTATGTGCGCTATGCATTCCCAAATCAACCCTTGTTTGCAGCCCCGCAAATCAGTTCTGCGCAATTGGCTGACTCAACTGCAACAGATTATGTCAATACTCTTTGGCAATTGAGCGATGTCGTTTCGTTCAACATGCAGGGAAATTCCGAAGCAAACGGTTCTCTTTTGGGCAGTGTCATGGAACAATACCAGCGTCCTTTATATATAATGAATGCGGTGAGGTTGCAGGACGAATTTGCGCCTTATCATGTAAATTGGCTCGCTTCGTCGGAATTCAATGCCGAAGATGTGAGAAATTTCCGCAATTCTCCGCTCAATTTCACCAAAGAAGGCGACAACAACAAGAAACCTTCGTGGAACGCCTGGGCACAGGTCAATCGGGGCGCGGTGAAAGGTTTGTCGTATAATTCGGTAGAAGAAGCCTTGGCCGGGATTCCGGAAAAAGGAGTCAAAGGTATTTACAACAGTGTGCGGGTACGTTTTGATTTCAAGGACTACAATACCGACCGCGAGCAGTTTATGGCCAATTTCAATGCGGTTCTCGATTCTGCCGAGTGCTACGGCATGACTGTTCTTCCCTCTTTGCTCGACGACAGATACGGAACGCGCAATGCTACGGTGCTTCAGTCTTTCGTTGCCGACGTTGTGAAAACTTTCAATACAGATCCGCGCATCGCGGCGTGGGAGATATACAATGCGCCGTGCGCTGCCTCGCAGGTTTCAAACTCCAAAATGTTGAACTTTATCCCGCAACTTTTCGAGGCAGTGAGAAATGTTTATCCGCAACGCCCTGTATATGTTACGCCAAACGTGCAGACGCAGACGTTTGCCGCTGATTTCGATTACAAGTCGGCTCTTGTTCACGGAAAACGGAATGGTTGGAATCTTTTGTCTTACGGCAAGGGAAGTATAGACCTTACATACCTTTGCTGGAAGCTAAGCGATATCGTGGCATACAATTCTGCTCAGAATGCTCCCGAACTTGGTTGGCTCAATAGCGTTGCCTATCGTTTTGGCCGCCCTGTGGTTTGCAACAAATGGGAGACTAAATCGTCCACAACCATTGACGCCACGCTTGATGTGTTTAAGGATTGCCACACAACGTGGTATGTGGACGGCACACTTGACGACGACAAGGCTAAGGACTTTGCATACCAAACGATAATCACCGAGTATTGATTTCCTGGTTGAAGAATATGAGCCGCGTTGCTTTTTTGCAATGCGGCTTTTTGTTTTGGCGATTTCTGCGTGGGGAGTGGTGGTCATGCGGTGGCTTGGCGTGGGAACGGGCGCGGTGGTTGCAAAAACAAAGCGGTGCAACAAAAAAGTTGCACCGCTTTATATTCTGATTTTGCGCTTAGCATTTTAGCCAATGCGCTTTGTAATCTTTGTTTAGAAGAGTTTTGACGGATACACGCCGTCGTCCACGAGTTTTTGAATCTTTGCCACGGTTTCGGGACGGTCTTCGGGATAGGTTACACCGAACCATTTGCTTGCAGTGTCAAGTACTTCCACGGTGGCAGTGTTTTCCTTCACGAGTTTGTCAACCATTAGCGGAATAAAGAACTCGCTCTTGGGATTTGCCATGTTTTTGGGGTCAGCAAGGAAGGTCTTGAAATAGTCGCTGCTGTATGCAAAATAGTCGGGGGTGAAGCCCCAGAAATTCATGCTCACAGGAGTTTTTTCGTCTATGGTTATCCATTCGTCTTTTTCGTCCAAGTATTGCACTTCGCCGTTATGACGTTCAATTTTGGTGCGTTCCACAACGTCGGTCAACAAACCTGCGTCGCTCGTAGCGCATACACCGCGCGAAACAGTTCCGCTCTCGCTCAAAGTGTTGCCCACACGGAAGCCCACCATAGCGTATTTGTTTTTCGAGCCTTCGGGGAGTTCCGAAAGGAATTTGCCCATCACTTGAAATGAGTCGCGTCCGTAGAAGTCGTCGCAGTTCACAATTCCGAACGGCTCGTTTATCACGCTTTCGCCCATCATCAATGCGTGGTTTGTTCCCCATGGTTTTGTTCTTCCTTCGGGCACAGTGAATCCTTCGGGCAGAGCGTCGAGCGACTGGAATACCAGTTCGCAGGGAATGTGTCCCTCGTATTTCGAAATAATCTTCTTGCGGAAATCCTCTTCAAAATCTTTGCGGATAACAAATACCAACTTGCCGAATCCTGCATGGATAGCGTCGTAAATGGAGTAGTCCATTATGGTTTCGCCATTGGGTCCCAGACCGTCAAGCTGCTTCAAACCTCCGTAGCGGCTGCCCATTCCGGCAGCGAGCAAAAACAATGTAGGTTTCATATCTCTTTTATTTTATGTTATTTATTAATATGGTAGTTTTCAACGATATTGGCGAAATATTTCGCTCGTTTCTTACAAACTGCTAAATTACTCTTTTTTTAAGAAACAGGGAAAGAAATCGAGTTTTTTCGTGTATAAAAAATCTAAAACCGCAGCAAATTTTCCCTTTCTCATATGCCTTAAAAACTATGTGCCGTAGTGGCGAAAACGATGTCAGACTTTGTAAAAAACTCCGGGCCACCAAATTTAAATTAGATGCGTCGGAATTTAAATTAGATGCCTTGGAGTTTTTGCGAGATGCCTTGTAGTTTTTTCGCTGTTCCATAACGGCATTTCAGAGCCTTTTCTTCGAAAACCAAGCGGCTGTTTGTGGAATAGTAAAGTGCTATTTGCTTATTTGCCGTCTAATGGGCAATGCTGCATATTTTTATTGCTTATAATTTCGCCTATCTAAGGAAAAATGCGAAATTTGCAATTTAGTATGCTCCCAATAGAACCGATAAGTACATTAGAAGTCCTTGTAAAAGGTGTATTCATAGGCATCATAGCCTCCGCTCCCATGGGGCCGGTGGGCGTTCTCTGCTTGCAGCGCACCCTTAACAAAGGAAGGTTTTACGGGCTTGTTACCGGATTCGGGGCTGCGCTAAGCGATATAATATATGCCATAATTACAGGATTGGGCATGAGTTTCGTGATGGACTTTATCACCAACGACCGAAACATGTTTATCCTTCAACTCGTGGGCAGCGCCATGCTGCTGGTGTTTGGCATTCTCACCTTTCGCAGCAACCCGCGTCGGAGTTTCCGCCCCGCGCCTAAGAAAAAGGGAACGCTTGTCCACAACTTCGTTACCTCGTTTCTGCTCACGCTTTCCAATCCCCTGATAATATTCCTGTTTATCGCCCTGTTTGCCCGCTTTGCATTCATAATCCCCAACCACCCCGTGGAACAAGGAGTGGGTTATGCTTCGATAGTAGGCGGCGCAATATTGTGGTGGGTGATGCTCACATATTTCGTCGACAAAGTGCGCACGCGCTTTGAAGTGCGCGGCGTGAAGATACTCAACCGCACCATAGGCGGCATAGTAATCCTTGCATCAATTGCAGGATTCGTGTTCACGCTCACCGGACTTCACAACCCGGCACTTCATTAATTCGGAAACAGCCATGTTTATCGCGCAAAAGCTAAGACAGGAAAACATTGCAGAATACTTGCTCTACATGTGGCAGGTGGAAGATACGATACGCGCTTATGGCTGCGACGAAGAGAGGATAGAGAAAGAATATCTGCCGATGTTTAAACTCTCCGACGAAGATTCCCGGAAACTTGCCAATTGGTATGCGGAACTTTGCCGAATGATGCGCTCCGAAGGAGTGAAGGAAAAAGGCCATTTGCAGATAAACAAAAACGTGGTGAACACTTTGGGCGAACTGTCGCAGCAACTGCTGGAAAGTTCTGGCTTCAAGCAATACCATTCTGCCTACTTCCACGCTCTGCCAAACATCATGGAACTGCGCAAACGAGGCAACGACAGCACTGTGGGGGACATTGAAATCTGTTTCAACGCTCTCTATGGAATGATGCTTCTGAAAATAGAAAAGAAAAACGTGTCGGAAGGCACCCAAACCGCTATCAAGGAAATTTCAAACGTGATAGCAATGCTGGCGGCATATTATAGGAAAAACCAAAAAGAACCTCTGAAATTCAATGGCAATTCCGAGGTTTGATTTGGGCAATGTTAAAAAAACTGGAGTGCAATGTTTTTATGAAAAAGATACTTGTAACAGGTGCTAACGGGCAACTTGGAAACGAGTTGCGCCTTATGTCGGAAAATTTTCCGCAGTTTGAATATCTCTTTACCGATATAGCCGAACTCGATATCTGCGACAGCAATGCCGTAAACGAATATGTGGAAAAAAACAAAGTAGACGCCATTGTTAACTGCGCTGCATTTACCGCCGTTGACAAAGCCGAAAGCGAGGAAGCCAAAGCCGCGCTCATCAATAGCGAAGCACCGGCAATACTCGCACGCGCAATAGAAAAACGCGGAGGCGCCCTTGTGCAGATTTCCACCGATTACGTTTTCCCCGGAAACGCTTGCGCCCCTATCAGTGAGGATTGCCCCACTTCTCCAACCTCTGTCTACGGACGTACAAAGCTTGCAGGCGAAAAAGCAGCGCAAGCCGCATGTGCCAAAACAGTTATAATCCGCACGGCATGGCTATATTCCTCGTTCGGAAACAATTTCGTGAAGACAATGATAAGGCTCGGACGCGAAAGAGAAAACCTCGGCGTGGTTTTCGACCAGATAGGCACACCGACATACGCCCGCGACCTTGCAAAAGCCATAATGCAAATACTTGCAAAGGGAGTGGTGCCGGGAATTTACCATTTCACGGACGAGGGAGTGGCTTCGTGGTATGATTTCACCAAGATGATTCACAAATTCGCGGGGATAACGACATGCAATGTGGCTCCTCTTCACACCGAAGACTATCCCACGCCCGCCGCAAGGCCACATTACAGCGTGCTCGACAAGACAAAAATCAAAAAAACTTTCGCAATAGAAATTCCATATTGGACAGACAGCGTAAAAGAATGCGTTGAAATTCTGCTTAAACAAGAAAACAACTGATGAACGAAATACAAAGACGGCGCACTTTCGCGATAATTTCCCACCCCGACGCAGGAAAAACAACTCTAACGGAGAAATTCCTTCTTTTTGGCGGGCAAATTCAGGTTGCAGGCGCGGTGAAAAGCCATAAGATACGCAAAACCGCCACTTCAGACTGGATGGATATCGAACGCCAACGCGGAATATCGGTAACTACATCAGTTATGGAATTCGACTATCGCGATTATAAGGTGAACATTCTCGATACTCCGGGACACCAAGACTTCGCGGAAGATACATTCCGTACGCTCACGGCTGTAGACTCGGCAATTATCGTTGTCGATTCGGCAAAGGGCGTGGAAGCACAGACGCGCAAACTTATGAATGTGTGCCGCATGAGAAATACTCCCGTGATTATCTTTGTAAACAAAATGGACCGCGAAGGAAAAGACCCGTTCAGTTTGCTTGACGAGTTGGAAGACGAATTGCAGATAAAGGTTCGCCCGCTTTCCTGGCCCATTAATCAGGGATTCAACTTCAAAGGCGTTTACAATATATACGAACACAATCTAAATCTTTTCGCACCCGACAAACAAAAGGTTACGCAAAAGGTGGAAGTAGACATAAACAGCACCGAACTTGAGAACCATGTGGGCGAAAAAGACGCAGAACAACTGCGCAACGACCTTGAACTCGTTGACGGAGTATATTCTGAGTTCAACCGCGAGGATTATCTGAAAGCCGAAGTGGCTCCGGTTTTCTTTGGGTCGGCACTCAATAATTTCGGTGTGAAGGAACTTCTTGACTGTTTCGTGGAAATTGCGCCCTCGCCCCAACCCGTTACTGCGGAAGAGCGCGAGGTAAAGCCCGAAGAACCGAAGTTTACAGGTTTTGTCTTTAAGATTACGGCCAATATCGACCCGAATCATCGCTCCTGCATAGCTTTTTGCAAAATTTGTAGCGGAAGATTTGTCAGGAACACTCCTTATCTTCACGTTCGCCAAGGAAAAACGATGCGTTTCTCTTCTCCTGCACAATTTATGGCACAGCGTAAAAGCACAGTCGATGAAGCTTACGCCGGCGACATAGTTGGTTTGCCCGACAACGGCACTTTCAAAATAGGAGATACGCTTACAGAAGGCGAACAACTGCACTTCAAAGGACTTCCAAGCTTTTCTCCCGAAATGTTCAAGTATATAGAAAATGCAGACCCGATGAAAAGCAAACAATTGAGCAAGGGCGTGGAACAATTGATGGACGAAGGCGTTGCACAGCTCTTTATAAGTCAATTCAATGGCAGAAAGATTATCGGCACCGTGGGACAGTTGCAATTCGAAGTGATACAGTATCGTCTCGAAAACGAATATAATGCAAAATGTCGCTGGGAACCTGTTTCTTTGTACAAAGCTTGTTGGATTGAAAGCAGTGATGAAGCAGAACTTGACGATTTCCGTCGCCGCAAATACCAATATATGGCGCACGATCGTGAAGGACGTGAAGTTTTCCTCGCAGACAGTTCATATGTCTTGCAGATGGCGCAGCAGGATTTCAAGAATATAAAATTCCACTTTACCTCGGAATTTTAACGATATCGAAAAAGAAATGGACGAAAAGGCAATAAACGGAGATTCAAACCAATATGGCGAAGACATTCGTCAGGCTTTGGACGTGATGAATCGCGGAGGAATCATATTATATCCCACAGATACTATTTGGGGATTGGGATGCGATGCCACGAATGCCGATGCTGTTCGCCGTATATACGAAATAAAGCATCGCGATGACTCAAAGGCTTTGATTACTCTCGTAGATTCCGAAGCCAAGGTGGAGTTTTATGTAAAAGAAGTGCCTGACGTGGCGTGGCAACTCCTGGAAGTGGCAGACAAACCTATGACAATAATCTACGACGGTGCGAGAAATCTTGCACCAAATCTGATTGCAGAAGACGGAAGTATAGCTATCAGGATAACGGCAGAGCCTTTCAGCCGCGAATTGTGCCGCCGTTTCAAAAAAGCAATAGTTTCCACGTCTGCAAACATAAGCGGAGAACCGGCGCCAAAGACTTTCGCGGAAATAAGTCCCGAAATTCTTGCTGCGGCAGATTATATATGTACGAGCAGACGCGATGAAAATGCCCCTCATGTGCCTTCTTCTATAATCAAGCTCGGCATATCGGGCGAAGTAAAAGTAATAAGATAAAAATGCAAGCAACGACACAGACACAAGCTACCGCAGTGCGCCGCATAAATGCGTGGCGCGAAAAACATTTGTCGCAGCAGCAGTTTGTGCTCTTGCTTAGTTTTCTCATAGGAATCTTTACTGCGTGCGCGGCATACTTCCTGCGAAAATTCATAGCCTGGATTCAGTCGCTGCTAACCGCTGGTTTTGATATTACAAACGCCAACTGGTTGTTTTTGGTGTATCCCGTGGTGGGTATATTCCTTACGGCGCTATTTATAAAGTATGTGGTTCGCGACAATATAAGTCATGGTGTAACCAGGATACTCTACGCAATTTCTCGCAGGCAAAGTCATCTCAAAAAACACAACTGTTGGTCGAGCCTTATCGCGAGCGGAATAACCATAGGCTTTGGCGGATCGGTAGGAGCTGAGTCGCCGATTGTGCTTACTGGTTCCGCAATCGGCTCAAATCTCGGACAATTTTTCAAACTCGACCACAAGGCTGTAATGGTGCTTCTTGGCGCAGGTGCAAGCGGCGCTATTGCCGGAATCTTCAAGGCTCCAATTGCGGGGGTAGTCTTTACTCTCGAGGTTTTGATGATTGATTTAACGATGGCGTCGCTTATTCCGCTTTTGGTGTCGAGTATTACCGCTTCTGTGGTAACTTATATGTTCACGGGCACAAGTTCGGAATTTAGTTTCAGCCTTGAAAATGCATTTACCATAGAGCGCGTACCAACTTCCATACTTTTAGGGTTGTTTTGCGGCTTGATATCGCTTTATTTCACCCGCACAATGAACAAATGCGAGGACGTGTTCCACAAGATAAAGGGTATGTATGCAAAACTGGCAATTGGCGGAATTGTTTTGAGCCTTCTGATTTACTTTTTCCCGCCTCTTTATGGTGAGGGATACTCTACAATTACGCTCTTGCTCAATGGCCGTGGAATGGAAGACTGGGAAGGGGTAATGAACAACTCTATGTTTTACGGCGACCCTCAGATGCTGCTTGTCTACTTGGGCTTAATAATTCTCTTCAAGGCTTTCGCATCGTCGGCAACAAACGGCGGCGGCGGTTGCGGCGGTATTTTCGCGCCCTGCTTGTTCCTTGGTTGCATAAGCGGATTTGCTTTCTCGAGATTTTGGAACGTCAACGATTTGGGAGTGTATGTCCCCGAAAAAAACTACGCCCTTCTTGGAATGGCAGGAGTGATGAGCGGAGTGATGCACGCGCCTCTTACGAGTATCTTCCTTATAGCAGAACTCACGGGCGGGTATTTCCTTTTTGCGCCTCTCATGATTGTTTCGCTTGTGTCGTATCTTGTGATAATAGTGTTTGAACCCAACAGTGTGTATGCCACTCGGCTTGCAAAGAAAGGGCAACTTGTTACTCATCACAAGGACAAGGCGGCGCTCACATTGATGAGTCTTGAATCGATACTTGAGAAGCACGACATACGCGTGGCTCCCGATATGAAACTAGGCGCTCTTGTGCTGCTTATTGCCCGCGAAAAGGTGAATGTGTTCCCTGTTACCGACGGGTCGAACCATTTGCTCGGCGTGATAGAGCTTTCAAAAATACGCAAGGTGCTTTTCCGTCAGGAACTATACGGCCAATTCACTGCGGCGCAGCTTATGGAAGAGCCGCCAGCGCGACTGAGTATCGAAGATCCCGTTACCGTGGTGATGGAAACCATGGAACGCACGCATGCCGACACACTTCCCGTGGTCAACAACCGTGGAGAATATGTTGGCTTCATATCCCGCACAAAACTCTACTCTATGTATCGCCAGGTGATGGTGGACTATTCGGAGGAATAACTCTCAAATTCTATTTATGGACAAGAAGGATTTACGCATAGTTTTCATGGGCACGCCGGAGTTTGCGGTGGAGTCGCTCAAAAGCCTTGTAGAAGGCGGTTACAACGTTGTTGGAGTGGTTACTGCTGTTGACAAACCTGTGGGAAGGCATCAGAACACGCTTGTTCCCTCGGCTGTAAAGAAATATGCGCAGTCGCAGAATCTTCCAATCCTTCAGCCCGAGAAATTCAGGAACGATGATTTCCTCGATGCGCTTCGGGCGATGAACGCCGACCTGCAAATTGTAGTGGCATTCCGCATGTTGCCCGAGGTGGTATGGGCAATGCCCAAATATGGTACGCTGAATCTCCACGCATCGCTGTTGCCGCAATACCGCGGTGCGGCGCCGATAAACTGGGCTGTGATAAACGGGGATAAAGAGAGCGGAGTGAGCACATTTTTCCTGCGACACGACATCGACACCGGCAATGTGGCGATGCAAGAACGGGTGGAAATCGGCAGCGAAGACACGGCGGGCGATTTATACGACAAACTGATGAACGTAGGTGCCGGAGTTTTGTTGCAGACTGTTGACGCAATAATCAACGGAACGGTTAAGAGCATTCCGCAAGAGGATATGAACGTGCAGGGAGAGCTTCGCCCGGCACCGAAAATCTTTACCGAAACGTGCAAAATAGACTGGGGCAAAAGCGCAGCCGAGATACATAATTTCATACGCGGACTTGCTCCGCACCCCACCGCATGGACGGAGGTAGAACACCAAGGCAAAAAATACACAATGAAGATATATGGTGCACGCCTTGTTGACAAGCAGCCCACGCAAGCCGTCGGCACGTTTGTGGTGGCGGAGAACAAAAAGCACCTGTACATAGCCGCCAAAGACGGATACATAGACATTCTGGAGCTTCAATTATCCGGCAAGAAGCGCATGGCGGCAAACGTGTTCCTTAACGGGTTCCATTCGCCCGAAGACCTGAAACTTTCGTAACTTTTCTAACAACATTACCCACCTATAAAGCCGTTAATCATGAAAAAGCTTTTCACTTCCAAATTACGCGTGCTGTTCGCCATAATATTTGCGGCAGCATTGGGTGCGCTGACATCTTGCGGCGACACCAATTCCGAGCCTGACAAAGGCGGGACTGTTGTTGACGACAGCCGTTTCGCCAAAAATACATATTACTCTGTTCAAGACACAACCAACGGCTGGGACGAGGGAATTTATTATAACGGCAGGTTCATTATGGCGCACGCAAACTACTCGCAAGGCACTGCGCTCTATTATATGAATGATACAAAGTCGGAGCAGTCAAAAGGAATTCTCATTGAGTATGACGAGGACGGAAACGTTGTGGCTTTCGGACGTCCCGGAAGTTTGGCGACCGTGTGCGAGAAAGACGGAAAGTTTTACCTGAGCAAAGCCACCGACAAAGACGAAATCAAGCTTGCGGAGATTAAGGCGGAAGAAGGCATTGCCTCAAAAGCCGCTTCCGAACGCAACACAAAGGCACTTGGCGACGTAGTGAGCGGAGTTGTGGGCGGATTGGACAAAGGAAAGCTGATAGATACGTTCATCTATTTTGCAGACAAATACGCCGAGAAGAAATGGGGCAGCAAAGTGTTCAAGCCTCTCAAAGAAGCTTTCAATTATCTTGACAAGACAGATAAATTGGCGAGAGACGAAAAGTGGTTTCAGCTCGGGGCAAACATCTTCGCAACTGGCATCTCGCAAGTAAAAGGCGGCGGTGTGCTTGGCGTAGGGGTGAGAATGCTTGCCGATGAATACGCAGAGCTTACAGAGCTGCAACACGAGATTTTCTACGGTAAGGCAACGCCGGAAATTACAGGCATAAAGGAACGCACAGACGGCGCAGTTGAAGTAGCCGTAACTATCCGCAACGTCAAAACGCTGCCAGCCACACACTATGAAATCATCGTGTCTGCCGACGGAAGCGAAAAGAGGGTTTCCGTAGAGAACAACATTTACTGCGGAGTATTGTCGCGGGAGGAGGGGCAGCCCCTGTACAACCATTGCGACACACGCTCGGGCGAGATTCTTGTAAAGGCAAACGGAACTGCCGGCGATAAAGACGATATTGAATACAGCTTCATAATCTACGCCGACGGCAAAAGGGGGACAAACATACGCCCGTTCCTAATGGCCGACCTCGACCTTTCCTTAAAACCGTCGATGAAGAAAAGCCGCAACTACATACGCTACGGCGAGATTGTTCCGTATGCCAAAGCCGACGTTGAGTACACCTACACGCTTGACGGCGCGTTTTCCTCCGACAACGGAGTGTCGTACTCCCTGAAGTTCAATGCCGAATGCAAGCGCGGCGACAATGCAAACATTACAATGATACGCGACTGGGGGGTTGTTCTCCTTAAAAAAGGAGAGATTGACAGCAAAATCTCACTTATGGAAGAGCAAGACAACCTGGGAAACGTAGGAACGATGACCTCGCAATCCACACAATGGATGAGTTTTGCAAAAAACGACCTGCTCATAACGCCGTCCTCCTACAAGGCAATACCCAAGGATTACGAAATCGCGCCCTACATCACATACTCCACAGACTATCTGCTGACCAATTCATACACCTCCTACGGTGCGGCAGAACCTTTCGCACCCGCCTACATACAAAAGCCGGAACTGGAGTTCATAAACGCAGAATACAAAGACACCTATAATACGGGGCAAACCATAACCGCATATAGATGGCTCGAATCCTTAAAAAGCTATGTCAGCACGTCTGTTGACCTCAAAATGAGCATAAACTATTGCGATTTCAAGCTGCGGGGCTGTTTGTTCATCGACTCGGTGGTTGTAAGGCAATCGGGAAGCGGTTGGGACAAAAACTGCCAGTCGTGGATCGTCGGTGGTTTCGGGCAGAAATCAAAACGCTACAACAAGAAAATAGGCGACGGACAGATACAAGACAACGTTATTCTGGAATTTCGCGAGGACAGCGTTACCGCCAACACCGACCGCTACATTGAAATGGAGCTATGGTCAAACGGAACGAAAATAAACGGAGTCAACAAAATAGGATACCAAGCCCTGAAAAAGGACAACTACGGGGCCAATGTCTATCACATTTACGGCTTCAAGGCATACATAAAGAAATAAGCCACGGCAGCACAATAAAGATACAGCGCACGGCTTGCGGGCAAACATCCCGCAAGCCGTTTTCATTCGCTCCCAACCAAAAATCCTCCCCAAGCGTGGACTTTGCCGTAAACCCTTGGTTTTCACAACATTGCGTTATTTTGAAAAGGTTTTATAAGTTGTTGTGTTTCAGACATTTGCAAAGGCCAAAATTAGGTCTGATATAGTTTTTACGAGGTCAGACATAATTTAAATTATATCAGACATAGTTTTTACGATATCCGATGTCGTTTTTCGGGGTATTTGTGGAAGCACCATGCAAAAGGCATAAAAACGTAATAGAGTTCATTTGTTCTTAAATTCGGGTAATATGCCCGCATCATGTTTTCCGTAATTTTGCACCGTAGAAAATAATAATCAAACACAAGCATTATGTATTTGGAAAATATCAACTCACCTGCCGACGTCAAGGCTGTCGGCATTGACAAACTTGATATTCTGGCCGGCGAAGTGCGCCGCCATCTGCTGCAAAAACTTTCCGACCACGGCGGCCACATAGGTCCTAACTTAGGCATGGTAGAGGCTACGGTTGCACTGCATTATGTGTTCAACTCCCCAACCGACAAGATGGTGTTCGACGTGAGCCACCAAAGCTACGCCCACAAAATGCTCACAGGGCGCAAGGACGCATTCCTCAACCCTGCGGAATACGACGAAGTGTCGGGCTACACCGAACCGTCGGAAAGCGAGCACGACCAGTTTGTCGTGGGCCACACATCCACGTCGGTGAGCCTTGCCTGCGGTCTTGCCAAGGGACGCGACCTGAAAGGCGGCAAAGAAAATGTGATAGCAATCATCGGCGACGGTTCGCTTAGCGGCGGCGAGGCTCTTGAGGGGCTTGACATGGCTGCGGAACTCGACACGAACATAATCATTGTGGTCAACGACAACCAGATGTCGATAGCGGAGAACCACGGCGGACTGTACAAAAACCTGCAACTGCTGCGTGAAACCAATGGCGAAGCGCAGTGCAACCTGTTCAAGGCTATGGGACTCGACTATGTGTATGTGGGCGAAGGCAACAACGTAAAGGCTCTTGTGGAGGCATTCCAAAAGGTGAAAGACACCACCCGTCCTGTCGTAGTGCACATCAACACCGTAAAGGGCAAGGGCTACAAGTTTGCAGAAGAGCAAAAGGAGCGTTTTCATTGGGGCTTCCCGTTCGTGATTGAAACCGGAGAAACAAAAAAGGAGTACCGGTTCGGCCCGGACTTCGGAGTTCACACGGCACAACTACTGCTCGACGAAATGCAAAAGGACCCAACTGTGGTGGCTCTCACCGCCGGCACTCCGGGAATATGGGGCTGGAATGCAGAGATGCGCCAAAAAGCGGGCAAGCAGTTTGTTGATGTGGGCATTGCCGAGGAAACTGCGGTGGCAATGTCGAGCGCAATGGCAAAGCGCGGTGCAAAACCAGTGTTCGGCGTTCACAGCTCGTTCATACAGCGCACCTACGACCAGCTGTCGCAAGACCTATGTATAAACAACAACGCTGCGACAATAATTGTGTTCGGCGGCACAATCACAGGGCTTAACGACGTAACCCACCTCGGGTTCTACGACATCACGCTGCTTTGCAACATTCCCAACATGGTGTATCTCGCCCCCACCTGCAAGGCCGAATACGACGCCATGCTGCGCTGGTCGATACATCAGACGGAACATCCCGTGGCAATACGAGTGCCGAACGTTCCGCTCGAAGCCGCCAACGACACCGTTGCGGAGGAGAGCTACGGCGACCTTAACCGTTATCAGGTTACGCACAAGGGCAGCGAAATTGCCATACTTGGGCTTGGCGGCTACTACGGGCTTGCGCAAAAAGTGGCGGAGAAATACAAGGAAAAAGGCATTGACGCAACCGTAATCAATCCGCGCTTCATAACAGGTCTCGACACCGCGCTGCTGCAAGGCTTGCAAAACGGCCACCATACCGTTATAACCCTCGAAGACGGGCAACTGGACGGCGGCTGGGGCGAGAAGATTGCCCGTTTCTACGGCAACACTTCAATGAAAGTGCGTTGCTACGGCGCACGCAAAGAGTTTGTTGACCGATTCGACTACAACGATTTCCTGAGAAGCAACCACCTTACCGCCGAACAAATCGCAGAATAGGAACGGTCGGCGTAAATGAAGCAGGCATAAGGGGTGGAAATACAATGTCCTTGTCCGAGGAGGTATCATGGGCGGGGGACTATCCGCCATTGCCAATCGTGCGGTCCGGGCAACCATTCCGCGGGCTTGAAAGAGCACCATGGTGTCCCGGCAAAGAGACCATGGTGTTTCAGCAAAGAGACCAAGGTGTCTTGAGACAAAGAGACCGCTGTGTCTTCTTCAAATGTTTTTTTTACGAAAAGTTTGCCGTATGCCGAACGGCACGTATGGTGGTGTGAGAGGTCGGAAAACGAAAGCAGGAGGAAAACGAAACTGTTTTTCTCCTGCTTTTATTTGTTGTTCGGCTTGAACTCTATCGCAAAAGCCTCGGCTTTTAAACCAAAAACATTATCAATATTTGGGCAATCACCACCCGGGCAAACATTCCCAACGGATAAACCGAGGCGTAGCTTATGCTTGCCGTGTCGCCTTTAAGCGTGTCGTTGGCATAGCTCAACGCCATTGGATTTGCCATGCTGCCGCAGAGTATGCCGCATATCGTGCCGAAATCATACTTGTGGGTTTTCAATGCAACCAAGCCCATAATCACGATTGGCACTACCGTGAGCAGCAAACCCAAGCCTACCCATGCGATACCTTCGGGACGCACAACGGTGGCAAAGAATTCCTTGCCGGCATCAAGTCCCAGGCATGCAAGATAGATTGAAAGCCCAAGTTTGCGCAACATCAGCGAAGCGCTGCGCGTGGTGTAGGAAATGAAATGCAGTTTCGGGCCCAATGCACCCACAATGATTCCCATTATTATAGGTCCGCCGGCAACGCCCAAGCGTATGGGAGTATCCATTCCCGGCAAATTGATGGGCACAGCCCCAAGTATCATTCCCAAAACAATACCGAGGAAAATACTTCCTATATTGGGTTCGTTCAATGTCTTTACCGAATTGCCGAAAAACTGTTCCACATTGTTCACCGCCTCATGCTTTCCGACTACAGTAACCCGGTCGCCATATTGCAGACGCAGGTCGTCGGTGGCAAGCAAGCGTATGTCGCCGCGCAAAACCCGGCTCACGTTCACACCATAGGTGTTGCGAAGTTGCAGCCGCCCGAGAGATTTCCCGTTCAGCGCCGTGCGAGTAACAACAAGAGTGCGGCTCTCCACGTTTTCGTCGATAGCGTTCCAATCAATCTTGTCTTTGTTCCAATCCGTAGCCACCCTGTGCCCAAAAAGAAGCTCCATCGCCCGTTCGTCTTCCTGTGTGGTAACAACCAAAACCTTATCTCCGACTTTCAAAGACGTATCTGCTTTTGGCATAATTACGTCTTTGCCGCGCCACAAACGGGAAATGATAAATTTTCGGTGCGTCATCTGCACAACTTGAACAATTGTCTTTCCTTCAAGAGCCGGGTTTATTATTTCGAGCTCCACTATGTAGGTATGGTTGTCCTCTGTGAGGGGTTTGATTTCAAGATCTGCGGGGCGCACAAAGAATTTACGCAAAAACATCATCGCCAAAATCACGCCCACAACGCCCAGCGGATAAGTAACGGCCGTTGCAAGGGAAAGGCTCCCGCCCGAAATACCAAAATGAGCCAATGCCTGGTTTGCTGCACCAAGTGCGGGAGTATTGGTAGTGGCTCCGCAAAGAATTCCGACCATATTCGGCAAACTCACACCTGTTATCGGAACAAGCATAAGCGCCATCACTGTGCCCAAGGCTATTACAGCAAGGCTCCAAAGGTTAAGCGCCAAACCTTCATGCCTTATGCAGCCGAAGAAGTTGGGCCCTACGTGCAAGCCAAGCGTGTAGACAAAAAGCGAGAGCCCGAAAGTTTCGGCGTAGTCAAGCACCCGCGCATCGATATCCAAACCAATGTGTCCGGCAAGGATTCCTATAAAAAAAACAAAGGCAATACCCAAAGACACTCCCCTTGCTTTGATTTTTCCAAGGGCAAGTCCCACGGCGACAATCAGGGATATCACCACAACGGTCTGCACCGAGGAATGTATATAGAAGAGTTCTCCAAACCATTCCATACCAAATCTGTACTATCTTTTATTTCTGTGATTTTTGCGGCTGCAAAATTACAAAAATATTCATAATCCGAAAAATCACCTCTGCTGTGTATCTCCCGAAAGCATGTGGGAAATAAAGCGAATGGCTTGTCGTGAAAACAACATCAAAAAACAGCCGTCGGAAATCTATTCCGGCGGCTGCTATATGCTTTGTAAAAATTCCCTTGTTATTTGGAAACGAGTTTCAAAATGGTATTTGCCAATTTGTCATTGGGATCAAGCGCAAGAGTCTTCTCGCAATATTGTTTTGAAAGGTCGTTGTCGTCTTTCTTCATGTAATAGAATGCAAGATAACGGTTGGCTTCTTTCTTGTAGCTCACATTGCCTTCGCCTTCTCCGAGACGCTTGAGTGCTTCTTCGTAGTAAGCTTTTGCATTGTCGTTAGCGCTTGAAGGATCTACGAGCAAATTGATACGTGCTCTCCAGAAAGGACCATAGTATAGGTCTTTCTTTCTATCTGCAAGTTGAGCGAAAACTTTGTCTCCCTCTTGAATGTAACCGGTCTTCTTGTCTTCGGCGGTAGTTTCGTCGCTGGCAGCCTGATAATAAACCTTACCGAGATTCAAAAGGTCGAGTGCGCCCATTTCTGCGCCGGTGGAGTCAGCAAAAATCTTGTAGTATTTAATTGCGTTGTCATAGTCGGGAGCCTCTATGTAGGCGTCAGAAAGATCTTTGTAGAGAGAAATGTCGCTCTTCTTTGCTTTTTCTTTAAGTTCTATGGCTTTCTGTAAATGTTCTATGGCTTCTTTTACCATCTTCATGTTGCTTTCCAAACGACCGAGGTAAGTGTAGTCGCGATAGTTGTAGAGTGTATCGTTGTGCTGGCCGAAAAGATTGTCTTTGTCGGTAAACGCTTTGTCATAGTCTTTGTTTTCTACTTCTGCATAGAAGCGAATACGGTTGAGCGCTATATTTTTTGGATCTTTTGCGAGACCTTGTTCTGCCACCTTTTGTGCTTCGGTGTAGTTGGTGTCTGCAAAAAGAGATATAGCGTATTCTTCATATACGTTTATCGCGGGATTTTGTTCTTTCTCGAGATATGCTTTGTATGCTTCCACTGCTTCTTTCATCTTTGCGGTCTTGTAGTAGAGTTGTGCGAGACCGAGATTTGTTTCGGGCAGATCTGGAGCGAAATTCTTGAGTTCCGACATTGTTTGGAGCGCCATGTTGGGATCGCTGTTTCTGAACACGGCTGCTTTCTTGAGGTAAATGTCTACGATTTCAGGGTCGTAGTTCAAAGCCTCGTCGTATTTTTGTGCAGCTTCGCCCCATTTTTTCTGTGCGGAAGCCACTTCGCCTTGCAGCATTATGGCAGGGATTGATTTGCTGTCTTTGTCGTATGCACGTGTGGCGGTTTCCTGTGCCAGAGCATATTCTTTTTTGTCAAGGAAATAGAAACCCAAAGCTGCAAGTTGCTCTGCGTTTTTCTTCTTCGACATCAATTTCACGGCGTCTTTAAGTTTTTCTGCATCCGACTTGTAAGTCTGAGCGGCGGCCTCGGCATCTGTTGTTAGTTCTGGGGTCATCGCCGGTTTCGTAAAACGTTTCTGCGCCGACACGCTTGTTGTTGCAAATAATGCAAAGGCAGCGAACGCTGCCACAAAACATTTCTTCATATTATTGTAATACTTTATTTTTCAACTTTACTCTTTGGTGTATTGGACACGCAAATATAAGATTTTTATTCAGAATGAAAGCCTTTTGAAAAGAGTTTTTAGTTTTATATAACGTTTTGTGCGAAAAACGTGCTCGTTTTTTACCTTTTGAAATACAAATCCCGTCTACATTGTGTTAGGCTGTAGGGGATTATTGTTAATTTTGCAAACGTTTTCATGGCATTATGCCGCAAATATATCAGAACTATGCCGGACGGAAAAGCAGACAGACATATTCTTCCCAACAACAGTTACCGCAGCGGGCTTCGTGCGGGGCGCGCCACGGAGCGTAGTCGTGCCGTTGAAGCGTTTGCGAAATTCGTGGTCAGCGAAAATCTTGCCGACGAGGGCAGGGTGGGGGACTTGAAACGGAAATTCGCCGATTTTCTCAAGGCTGAAGAACTATAACTATATATATAATATGTATAAGGCCATTATTGCCGTAGGTTTAGGCGGATTTGCGGGGAGCGTGC
Source organism: bacterium (assembly GCA_963660485.1). Lineage (GTDB taxonomy): Bacteria > Bacteroidota > Bacteroidia > Bacteroidales > Bacteroidaceae > UBA6398. The sequence continues at coordinate 64,046 of CAVKYH010000004.1, forward strand.
TCCGATATCTTGTGTCGCGCCTTGTGTCCGGCGTTAATTTCTTCAGTCTTCCGCTCGGCACATTGCTGGTAAACGTCGTTGGTTGCTTTGTTTTGGGGCTTCTTACCGGTTTGTTCTCCCGCACGCAAGGCATGTCGCCCGAACTCCGTCTGCTTCTCACCACCGGGCTGTGCGGCGGTTTTACAACCTTTTCCACTTTTATGGGCGAGAATTTCGAGATGGCGCGCGGCGGACACTTTGCGTTGCTCACGGCATACGTTGTCATAAGTCTTGCTGCGGGCTTCGTGCTTTTCTATGCCGGTTACGCACTTTCTGCTAAGGTAAATTTCTGAACCTTATTGGATTAAATGCCTCTGTGCGGGCGTTTCCTTATCTCTTCAAACCATTTCTTTTTATTAGTATAGTATATCGTAAAAACAATGTCTGACATTGTTTGAATAATGTCTGACATCGTTTAAATAATATCAGACATCGTTTTTCACAAGATGCCTTGTAGTTTTTTCGGTATGAAATGTGGCTTGAAATATGCCGCATTGCGGTGTGGAAAAAGCAAACGTTTTTCTAAAAATCAAGTGAAAAATAATCGTTTGGGACTGTGAATTCGAAAAAAGGCGTATCTTTGTTAGCATCATCACAAAATCTAAAACATAAATAATGAAGAATTTATTGACAACAAAACTTTTTGCAGCCCTTGTAGCCGTGTTTGCGCTCGGCATAAGCACTGCAAACTCGCAGACTCCGCGCCCGGAATATCCACGCCCGCAGTTTGAACGTTCCACATGGCAAAACCTTAACGGAACATGGACTTACACTTTTGACTTCGGGCTTAGCGGCGCCGACAGAGGCCTTCAAAACTCCAAGTCGTTCGACGGAAAAATCACAGTGCCTTTCTGTCCCGAAAGCAAATTGAGCGGCGTGGCCCACACCGACTTTATCAACGGCATTTGGTATCAGCGCAATTTGCAGATTCCGGCAGACTGGAAAAACAAGAACATACTTCTCCACTTCGGAGCGGTAGACTATGAAGCCTCTATCTATATCAACGGCAATTTCGTGATGAAACATTTTGGCAGCAGCTCATCTTTTACAGCCGATATCACCAAATTTGCAAAACCAGGCGAGACCGTGAACCTCGTGGTAGGCGTCAAGGATAATTTGCGCGGCGGATTGCAGCCCGGAGGTAAGCAAAGTTCCAACTATTATTCGCGCGGCTGCGACTATACCCGCACCACAGGCATTTGGCAAACCGTATGGATGGAACCGGTTGCGCCCGATGCTTTGAAAGATGTGGTTGCAACTCCCGACATTGACCAGCAGCAACTCGTGATACGCCCCAGATTCTACAGCGAGTCAATGAACAACACTCTTACGGTAAAGATGTTTGACGGCAAAAAGGTTGTGGCACAAAAAACAGTCAATGCCTGCAACGAAAATGTCGTAGTTCTTCCGGTTAAGAACATGAAACTTTGGAGCCCCGAGACACCTTTTCTGTATGATATCACTTATACCGTGAAAGACAAGGCCGGAAATGTGGTTGACGAGGTGAAATCGTATGCCGGCATGCGCAAAGTGCACGTTGCCAACGGATATTTCTATCTCAACAACAAACCTTATTACCAGCGCCTCGTACTTGACCAAGGTTTCTACCCCGACGGAATTTGGACTGCGCCTTCCGACGAAGCCCTGAAGCATGATATCGAGCTCAGCAAGGCAGCTGGTTTCAACGGCGCGCGTCTTCACCAAAAAGTATTCGAGGAGCGTTTCCACTATTGGGCCGACAAATTGGGCTATCTCACCTGGGGCGAATTCCCGAGCTGGGGCCTGAATATAAACAACGAGCTTGCTGCGCGCAATTTCTTCTCTGAATGGGTAGAAATAGTGGAGCGCGACAGAAATCACCCCGCTATAGTTACATGGACTCCGTTCAACGAAACTTGGGCAAGCCAGGATGGCGTTTACGTTCGCCTTATGCAAGACGCTTATGCCATTACAAAAGCAGTTGACCCCACACGTCCGGTGAACGATGCCAGCGGAGACGGACACATCGTTACGGATATTTGGACTGTTCACGACTATACTCGCGACCACGACCAGCTTGTGGCAAACCATACCTTCAAGTCGGGAGTTGAGCCCTATCGCAATGAGCCCAAGAAGGGATATCTTGCAAAATACAACGGTCAGCCCTATATGGTTGACGAGTTTGGCGGACTTCCCTGGATTAAAGAATCAGAACGTTCCTCATCTTGGGGCTACGGAAGCAATATTGACAAAATCGAGGACTTTTATAATATTCTCGAGAAAGAGATTGACGCACTCAAGGCATGCAAGCACGTGGTTGGTTTCTGCTATACTCAGTTGACTGATGTGGAGCAGGAGAAAAACGGTATCTATTATTATGACCGTTCCACCAAATTTGACATGAATCGCATCAAGAAGATTTTCGAGAAGATACCTTCGTATATCGAGAATCCGCAGGATTTGAGCGACTGGAAAGCGAAATAAAATCCCGCAAGAACATATCAATGGAAATCCGGGCCTTAGGGCTCGGATTTTTTGTTTTTCAGCCGTAATTTTGGACGTTGTGTAAAATACTATGTATTTGATGGTTATGGCGGAGGTAAATCTTGCGAAAACTCCAAGGCATCTCGTTTAAATTCCGACGCATCTAATTTAAATTTGGTGGCCCGGAGTTTTTACGATATCCGATGTCGTAAAAACCGTTTCCGCATACCGTTTTTGCAATGCGCAAATTCGTTTGCGATAATAGCCTTAGTTTTTTGACAATCCCAAACATAGCCCCCACGTTGCGGGGTGGCGGTTTTTCGTTCACGCCCTTTGCCATGACGATAAAAAATGGCAAATTTGCAGTATGCAATAAATTAGGCGTGGTGTGCCGCTTGGACGCTGCGTCGTTAGGACTATGTGATATGAATTCAAAGATGAAAAATTTAATAATGACAATGGTAATATCTACCGCCGCCCTTGCATCGGCGGCACAGACTTCCGACGGTTTCAAGTATTCAGACGAGAAATTCGCCGACCTGCAAATGCTGCGCTACAAGGTGGAAGGCTTCGAAAGCCTGCCGCTCAAAGAAAAAATACTCGTATACTATCTGCAACAGGCGGCGCTTTGTGGGCGCGATATACTGTTCGACCAAAACTGCAGGTACAACTTGCGTATCCGCAAAATGCTCGAAACCATTTATATCGACTACAAAGGCGACCGCGAAAGCGAGGACTTCAAGGCAATGACGCTTTACCTCAAAAGAATGTGGTTCAGCAACGGAATACACCACCATTACGGCTGCGAGAAATTCGTGCCCGGTTTCAGCGAAGCCTTTCTTGAAAAAGCGGTAAAGGGTGCCGACAAGCGCAAACTGCCTTTGCAGAAAGGGCAAACCGTTGACGAGTTGATAAAAGAAGTGTTCCCCGTGATTTTCAACCCCGAAATATTGCCGATGCGCGTCAACCAGACCGACGGGCAGGACCTCGTGAAAACTTCGGCGGGAAACTACTACGGCGAAGGCGTTACGCAAGCCGAGGCAGAGGATTTCTACAACAAGATGAAAGACCCCAACGATGCCGAACCTATAATGTATGGCATGAACAGCCGCCTGGTGAAGGAAAACGGCAAGGTTGTGGAAAAAGTGTGGCGTTCGGGCGGACTTTACGGCAAGGCTATCGACAAAATAATCTATTGGCTTGAAAAAGCCGAGCCTTATGCCGAAAACGAAAAGCAGGCTGCCGTAATCAAAAAACTTGTGGAATTCTACAAAACGGGAGATCTGAAAACTTTCGACGCATATGCAATACTCTGGGTGCAGGACGTGGACAGCCGTGTGGACTTTACAAACGGTTTTACCGAGAGCTACGGCGATCCTCTGGGCATGAAAGCCTCATGGGAATCGATAGTGAATTTCAAAGATATCGCCGCAACTGCACGAACAGAGAAACTGAGCGCAAATGCACAATGGTTTGAGGACAATTCACCCGTTGACACGCGGTTCAAAAAGGAAAAGGTAAAAGGCATAACGGCAAAGGTGATAACGGCAGCAATTCTCGGCGGCGACCTTTACCCTTCCACTGCAATAGGAATTAACCTGCCCAATTCAAACTGGATTAGAAAAGAATACGGCTCAAAGAGCGTTACGATAGGAAACATCACCGATGCCTACAACAAGGCAGCTCACGGCAACGGCTTCCTGAACGAATACGTTATCGACCAAGCCACTCTCGACAATATCAACAAATATGGCGACGCCTGCGATGAACTTCACACCGATTTGCACGAGTGTCTCGGCCATGGCAGCGGAAAACTCCTCCCCGGCGTAGACCCCGATTCGCTCAAGGCATACGGCTCGACCATCGAGGAAGCACGCGCCGATTTGTTCGGACTCTATTACGTTGCCGACGCAAAACTTACGGAACTCGGGCTTACTCCAAACTCCGAAGCCTATAAGGCAGAATATTATACATACATGATGAACGGACTGATGACGCAGCTCGTGCGAATTCAACCGGGAAACAACATCGAGGAAGCCCATATGCGCAACCGCGCAATGATAGCCCATTGGGCTTATGAGCACGGCAAGCAGGACAATGTGGTGGAACTTGTGAAACGCGACGGGAAAACGTTTGTCAAAATCAACGACTATGCAAAACTGCGCGTACTCTTCGGAAAACTCCTCGCAGAAATTCAACGCGTAAAGAGTGAAGGCGATTTTGAAGGCGCACGAAAACTCGTTGAAGACTATGGAGTGAAAGTTGATGCCGAACTTCACAAGGAAATTCTCGAACGCTACAAAAAACTCAACATATCTCCTTATAAAGGTTTCATAAATCCCGAATACAAGGCGGTAATCGATAAAAAAGGCAACATAACAGACGTGAAAGTTGTCTATGACGAAAGCTACGAACACCAAATGCTGCGCTACAGCAAGGACTATGCTTTCCTGCCTTTCGTAAACGAGTGAAACAATGACAGAGCAGGAAGTAAACGAAACCGTTGCGCGGCTGAAAAAAGAGTTCCGCTCCATGATGAACGGCGTTGTAAGCAGTTCCATGCGAGACAAAGGCGTGAACTATGCCGTTAACTTCGGTGTGGAAGGCGTTAGAATTCTGGAACTGTCAAAGCAAATTCCGGCAGATTCCGGTTTGGCGCGCGCGCTATGGCAGCAAAGAGTGAGAGAGTGCCGTTTGCTTGCTCCGATGTTGTATCCCGCAGGAGAATTTACCGACGATATTTGCGAGGCATGGATTGATACTCTGCAGACTCCCGAGGAAGCGCAATATCTTTCCATGTATCTTTTGCAAAATCTGCCTTATGCCGGCGCCAAAGTGCTGGAATGGACGGCTGCGGAAGGCGAGCTGAGACAACTTTGCGGCTTTCTCACGGCGGGAAGGCTGCTCTCGGGCGGAACAAGGTTTTATGCCCGCGAACGCAACGAGCTTCTCGATCAATGCGAAACGGCTCTTTACAGCAAAAACTCCCTTGTCGCGCGTGCGGCATTCAATGCCCTTCAACGGTTTGCCTCACAAAACTCTTTTCAAGCGGGGGAAGTTGATAAAATTTTCTCTAAATTCGCAGAACGAAACGCAAGGTGATGGACGCGGGAGAGGTCAAAAACGAAGTGGTACAGGCTTTCACCGAATATTTGGTGAACAATGGGCTGAAGAAAAGCCAGGAACGTTACGTGGTGCTTGATGCCGCGCAAAAGATAGACGGACTTTTTACGGCTGCCGACCTACATCGTTTTCTCACCGGGGGCATGAATTTTCATCTTAGCCTGACAACGGTTTACTCCACTCTCGAATTACTCACGCAGTGTGGCTTTACGGTGAAACATTGTCTGTCGGCAAACTCCGTGAAATTTGAATATGCTTACGGCAGAACCTCTTTCTGTTATACTATATGCTCGAAGTGCGGACGTATAAGCCATGTGCACGACAAGACACTTGACAGAGCGGTGGCGGCAGTGAAGACTCCGCGTTTCCACTTCGATTTCTACAAAACTTATATCTATGGCGTTTGCGCGGCATGCGCAAGAAAGGAAAAATCCAAACTACGCAAAATAAAAAATCAAAATAAAAAATGAAACAAGGTAAAGTTGACACCCTTCTGGGTATAGTCTTCGGTGATGAAGGTAAAGGAAAAGTTGTAGACTTCTTCACTCCGCATTACGATGTAGTGGCTCGTTTTGCAGGAGGTCCCAATGCCGGACACACCATAATCTTTGACGGTAAAAAATTTGTGCTTCGTTCCATTCCTTCGGGCATTTTCTGTGAGGACAAGGTGAATATCATAGGCAACGGCTGCGTTATAGCTCCCGATTTGTTCATGGCTGAGGCGAAGGAACTCGAATCTGCGGGCTACGAGCTCACTAATCGTTTGCACATAAGCAAGCGTGCGCACCTCATTCTCCCTACCCATCGTGTTTTAGACCGGGCTTACGAGGCCGCAAAGGGCAAGAACAAAGTGGGAACTACGGGAAAAGGCATCGGCCCCACGTATAGCGACAAAGCTTCACGCGTTGGTTTGCGAGTGGGAGATATACTTGAGAATTTCGATGCCAAATATAATGCGCTCAAGGCCTATCATGATAATATCCTCCGCAATTTGAATTACGAATATGATATAACGGAGGACGAAAAGAAGTGGAAGGAGGGCATAGAATATATGCGCAAGTTTAATCTTACCGATACTGAAGTAGAAATCAACTCACTTCTCGATGCGGGCAAGAGCGTTCTTGCCGAGGGTGCACAGGGCACTATGCTCGACATAGACCATGGAACTTATCCTTTCGTGAGCAGTTCGTCAACTACGTGCGGCGGCGTTTGCACGGGATTGGGCGTAGCTCCGTCGAGAATAGGTGAAGTTTTCGGCATATTCAAAGCTTATTCCACCCGTGTCGGCTCTGGTCCGTTCCCAGTTGAGTTGTTTGACGAAACAGGTGATGAAATCCGCAAAATAGGAAACGAGTTCGGCGCAGTAACAGGGCGTAACCGTCGTTGCGGCTGGGTTGATCTCGTGGCGTTGAAGTATGCAGTGATGGTGAATGGCGTTACCCAACTTGTGATGATGAAGAGCGATGTGCTCGACGGCTTTGATACGATAAAGGCATGCACGGCTTATGAATTGCCCAACGGAGAGAAAACGGAGACCATGCCGTTTGAAACCGAAGGGTGCAAGCCTGTTTATACCGAAATCAAAGGTTGGAAAACCGGTCTCACTCAAATGAAATCCGAGGCAGAGTTTCCGCAGGAGTTCAAGGATTACATTTCATTCCTTGAGAGTGAATTGCAGCGTCCCATAAAGATTGTTTCGGTAGGTCCCGACCGCGAGGCAACTATTATCAGATAAATTTTCCCGGATATAGCATATAAGGCGGCATGGCAATGTGATTGTCATGCCGTTTTTTGTTTTCAAAATTTCTTGGGCTTGTTTCTGAGGTGTAAAGTTCTGTTTTTTTAACACAAAGATAGTGCTTTATAAGGGCCGTCTGCGGACATGATTTTCTTGTAAAAGATATCGCCGAAACGATGTCTGATATTATTTAAATTATGTCTGACATCGTTTTTCACAAGAAGCCTTGTCGTTTTTTCGGTGTCAAATGGTAGTTTTACGAAGCTGTATAACCAAGGCGCGGCAAGCGGGGGAAATGGGGCAAAAAAGTATGTAAGAAGAAAGAAATCGTGAAAAAATATGGCAAAATGTTTGGTGTGTAACGGAAAATGCGTAATTTTGCCGCCGATAAGAAATACATCAGAGAATATGAACAATTTCAGTGCAGCGTTTAGCTTTTACTTTTACTACTTTGCTGGGACAAGGCGAAGCGGGACGTTGTACGCATAATTACGAACGAAATCAAAACGAAATAATCTACAAAATCCCGCTTCAACATGGAGCGGGATTTTTTGTTACAACATTGACAGATGAAAAAAATAGCGATACAAGGAATCAAGGGCTCGTTTCACGACATTGCAGCCCACCAATATTTCAGCGGAGACGAGGTGGAACTTATCTGTTGCGATACTTTCGAAAAAGTGTTTGACGAAATGAAACGCGAAGGCTCGCTTTTCGCCCTTGTGGCAATTGAGAATACCATTGCGGGAAGCCTGCTCCACAATTACGAACTGCTACTCGAAAGCGGGCTGACCATTGTGGGGGAGCACAAACTGCATATAGAACACAGCATAATGTGTTTGCCCGAAGACAACTGGGATACACTTACCGAAGTAAACTCTCACCCGGTAGCTCTTATGCAATGTTATAGATTCTTGAAGAACCACCCGTCGCTCAGAATAGTGGAAAGCGATGACACCGCGGGAGCTGCCGAGCGAATCAGCAGCGAACATCTTGCCGGACATGCCGCCATATGTTCAAAAGATGCCGCCCCGCTCTACGGAATGAAGGTGCTGGAAGAAGGAATTCAGGACAACAAACACAACTTTACCCGTTTCCTCGTGCTCACCGACCCTTGGAATGCCGATCTTGTGAGAGAACCGAAAAATTGCAACAAATGCAGTCTCGTTTTCTCGCTTCCCCACGAAGAAGGCAGCCTTTCAAAAGTGCTCTCCATCTTCTCGTTCTATCAGATAAACCTTACCAAAATACAATCGCTGCCTATCATCGGACGCGAATGGGAATACCTTTTCTATATCGACGTTACTTATGATGATTATGTGCGCTTTCACCAAAGTCTCGATGCCATAAAACCTTTGACACGTGAACTTAAAAATCTCGGAGAATATGTTGCAAAAAAATAATGTAGCAAGCACAATCGTTCCAGCCGAACGCCTGAGCTCTGTGAGCGAATACTATTTCAGTCGCAAACTGAAGGAAGTGGCCAAGATGAATGCGGAAGGCAAAAATGTGATAAGTCTTGCAATCGGAAGCCCAGACATGCCGCCCTCAAAAGCCACTGTGGACGAACTTTGCCGCGTGGCGCAGATGCCAGATGCCCATGGCTACCAGCCCACAATGGGAACCGTTGAACTGAGAAACGCAATGGCGCGGTGGTACAAGCGTTGGTTCAACGTGGATATCGACCCCAATACGGAAGTTCAGCCTCTCATTGGCTCCAAGGAGGGAATACTCCACGTTACGCTCGCATTTGTAAACCCCGGCGACAAAGTGCTTGTACCCAATCCCGGATACCCAACCTACACTTCGCTGAGCAAACTTCTTGGCGCGCAGGTGGTAAATTATAATTTGCGCCCCGAAAACAATTGGCAACCCGATTTCGACGAACTCGAAAGCATGGACCTTTCAAACGTAAAGCTACTTTGGAGCAACTATCCCAATATGCCGACGGGCGCAAATGCCTGCAAGGAAACATACGAACGGCTCGTGGATTTCGCAAAACGCCACAATATCGTAGTGGTAAACGACAATCCTTATAGTTTTATCCTCAACAAACAACCAATGAGCCTTCTGCAAATTCCGGGAGCAAAGGACTTCTGCATAGAATTCAACTCTATGAGCAAAAGCCACAACATGCCAGGTTGGAGAGTGGGGCTTGCAGCAACAAATGCCCAGTTCATTCAGTGGATTCTCAAGGTTAAAAGTAATATCGACAGCGGAACATTCCGTGCAATACAGCTCGCAGCCGCAAAAGCATACGACAACGACGAAACTTGGCACAATATGGCAAATTTCGAAACCTATGCTGCGCGCCGCGTGTACGCAGAAAAAATAATGCAGGCGCTTGGTTGCAATTACGAGAAGGCACAGGTGGGAATGTTCCTTTGGGGCAGAATTCCCGACAAGTACAAAGATGCGGAAGAACTCACGGAAAAAGTGTTGCAGGACGGAAAAGTTTTCATCACTCCCGGATTTATTTTCGGCTCAAACGGACAACGTTACGTTAGAATCTCGCTTTGTGCAAAAGAAGACAAACTGAAAGAAGCATTAAACAGAATTGAAAAATTGAAATTATAGAAATAAAAAATACGACAATGGAACTGAAATTAGAAAAACTCAATCTTCCGGGCGTTGAAGACAAACGTCCTATCGTTATGGCGGGACCTTGCAGCGCCGAAACCGAAGAACAGGTGATTTCCACCGCACAACAGCTGAGTAAGGTGGGCGTGAAAATTTTCCGTGCGGGAATTTGGAAACCGCGCACCAAACCCGGAAGCTTCGAAGGTATCGGAGAAGAAGGATTGCCTTGGATGCAGCGCGTACAAAAAGAGTGCGGAATGCTCGTGGCAACCGAAGTGGCAAACAAGGCACACGTTGAAGCGGCGCTGAAAGCCGGTATAGATATTCTTTGGATAGGAGCCCGCACGTCTGCCAACCCGTTTGCGATGCAGGAGATAGCCGATTCTTTGAAAGGCGTGGATATTCCGGTGCTCGTCAAGAACCCTGTGAACCCCGACCTCGAACTTTGGATTGGCGCACTTGAGAGATTGAACAACGCAGGTATAACACGATTAGGCGCGATACACCGCGGATTTTCCACTTACGACAAGAGAATTTACAGGAATCTCCCTATGTGGCACATTGCAATTGAACTGCATCGCCGCATTCCCAATCTTCCGATGATTTGCGACCCGAGTCATATCGGCGGCAAGCGCGAACTTATCGCGCCTCTCTGCCAACAGGCAATGGATCTCGGTTTCGACGGGCTTATCATCGAGAGCCATTGCAAACCCGACGAGGCTTGGAGCGACGCGAGCCAACAAGTTACGCCCGAAGTGCTTGATTTTATTCTCGACCGCCTTGTGGTGCGTTCCACTACTCAGTCAACGGAAAGTCTGCATGCGTTGCGTTACCAAATAGATGAGTGCGACAACAATATTCTCGACATTCTTGCGAAGCGCATGAGGATTTCGCGCGAGATTGCAGTGTACAAGCGTGAGCACAATATGACTGTGGTGCAGCCTACGCGCTACAACGAAATTCTTGACAAGCGCGTGGCGCAGGGCGGACTTTGCGGAATGAGCGCGGAGTTTGTGAAAACTATTTTTGAAGCTATTCACGAAGAGAGCGTACACCAACAACTCGATGTGATAAACAAGTAAACGATGAGGATACTTATTCTTGGCGCGGGCAAAATGGGTTCATTTTTTGTCGACCTTCTTAGTTTCGACCACGAAACGGCTGTGTTCGACACCGATCCCAAGCGCTTGCGTTTTATGTACAACACGCAGCGGTTTACGAAGTACGAGGAAATCGATGCTTTCCGCCCCGAAATGGTGATAAATGCCGTTACGCTCAAAGCCACCATATCGGCGTTTGAAAAGGTTATGCCGCATATTCCCGAAAGTTGTATCTTGAGCGACATAGCTTCGGTTAAGACGGGAATGAAAGAGTTCTACGACAGATGCGGCTTCAAATTCGTGTCCACCCACCCGATGTTCGGTCCCACGTTTGCCAACCTTGGTGCGCTGAGCAGCGAGAACGCAATAATTATAAGGGAGGGCGATTATATGGGGCGCATTTTCTTTCGCGACCTCTACAACCGTCTCGGGCTCAATGTGCGTGAATACACGTTTGACGAGCACGATGAAACGGTGGCCTACTCGTTGAGCATTCCTTTTGTCTCGACCTTTGTGTTTGCCGCCGTGATGAAGCACCAGGACGCTCCCGGAACGACTTTCAAACGTCATATGGCGATTGCGCGAGGTGTGCTCGGCGAGGACGATACGTTGCTCCGCGAAATTCTTTTCAACCCTCTCACGTCGGGACAGGTTGAGAAAATACGCACGGAACTCTCCGAACTCATCGATATAATCGACAATAAAGATGAGCAACGCCTTGGCGCGTATCTTGCAAAAATCAGAGGAAATATAGAATAAGACGTCAAGAAAAACATATTGCATGCCAGGCGGCTGCCGTTGCTCCAAGGAGTGATGGTAGCCGCTTGTTTTTCAGCCTGTAACGCTTGAGGCAAGAACGATGTGGCGTGTGCAAAAAACGAGGTCTGATTTCGGCGAAAACTCCGGGCCATGTAATTTAAATTCCGACGCATCTAATTTAAATTAGGTCTGACCTCGTAAAAACAAGATGCCTTGTAGTTTTTTTAGGGTTTGAAGTGATGAAAAATATGCCGCGTTGCAAGTGTGCGATATGCGGAAAAAGCATTAAAAAATCCCCGTGCATTTTTTACGCGCGGGGATTTTGGATTTCTGAAAAAGGCGAAAGGATTATTCCACTCCGTTCATCTTCTTTATCAAGTCAACTTCTTCCTGATCGAACGGGGTCTTGTCCTGACGATATATGTCGTGGAACCACAAAGGCGGCTCCTTGACATCGGGAAGCGGGGTATCCCAAGCAAAAATGGTGTTTGTCTTTCCTGAAACAAAGCCCCAGTTTATAGCCGCAACATTATATTTTTTGAGCATAGGCATCACCGTTTGGAATGTGCTGCCGCTGCGGCGCGACATATACTCTGTGCAAATCAAGGGGCGGTTCAACATCATGAGATATTCCACTTCTTTTTCGTGGTCTTCGGGTTTTTTGTAGTTGTGATAGGATATCACGTCGGAATGTTCAAGCGAATATGCGCTCAACTCGCGATACTTTTCGTAGACATTCCATACGCCCACAGTGATAGGCTGTGAAGGCTTTGCACTGCGTGCCCATTGAAAAACTTTCTTCAGCAATGGCAACGACGTGTTGAAATGTTCGTTGTTTCCCGGCTCATTGTAGAGGTCCCAAAGCAGGATGCGGTCGTCATTTGCAAAGGTGGAAACAATATCTGTAACGTATTTTTCGAGCGTTTCAAACATCTTGGCCGTATCGGCACGCATGCTCACCGCAGGATCCTGCACCCAGCCCGAATTGTGTACGCCGGGTTTCGGTTCGGGTTGCTTGCCGTATTCCGATTCTTTGTTCCAGCAGTCGTCAAAAAAGACAAACATCGGGCGAATGCCGTGGGAGGAACAAATAGTGAGGAACTTGTCTATACGTTTCTTGAAACCTTTTGCATCATTTGCGTAGACCACAGAACTGAGAAACACACGCATCGTTTTGAATCCCAACTCCTGCGCCCAGGAAAGCTCCTTGTCGATTTGTTTCTCGTCGAAAGTGGATTTGCTCCACATCTCAATCTGGTTTATGGCCGTGGCGGGAATATAATCACAGCCCGAGAGCCACGGTTGTTTGGCATACCATTCATTAGCTTTGTCCGCGCTCCAACGCATTGCGCTTTTGCCGCCGCAGCAGCCGCCTGCCGTTTGCGCGGAAACCTGCATTGACAAAAATGCCACCGCACACACGGCGATGTTCTTCAATAGATTTTTCATATTCATGGGTTTATTTGTTTTCAAGGGCCTTTACAATTGCCGGTTTAATGATTTCGTTGCCCGGATATCCGCCTTCGGTCAAGTTTGTAAACGCTGTAGTTCCGTCTTTTCCTACAAGTTTGTAGCACGGAATGCCTCTCACTCCTTGCTCCTTGCACAAAGTGTTCCACTGATCTTTGGTAAGGCGGTAATGATCTCCGTCTATTTTCGGAATCATCTCGTTCCAGGTTTTCTCAGGTGAGGTTTCGCCGGTGATGTAAACAAACTTCGCACCTTTTTTCATGAGTTCAGGTTTGATTGAATCCACCGAAAGCATTGCATGGCGGCACGGACCGCACCATGTAGCCCATAAGTCGATGAATACAACCTTTCCTTTGTAATCGTTCTGAATTGTCTCGAGAATTTTGTCCTTTACTGCGAGCGGCAAAGTCTTCACCTTGTAATTTTTCTTCTCCACAACGTTGTTCTCCACTTGGTTGTCGTTCACATTAGGAGCGTTGCCGGCATTCTTGCGTGCGCACGACGGCAATGTCATAACCGCTGCGAGCGCTGCCAAAAGAATTATCTTTTTCATGTTATGCTGTTTTATGTGAGTTTATTATAGTTGCAAACTTACGCAAAATATTCCATTTTCTCTTTATCGCGCATATTAATATGGTAATGTCCTTTTTCGTGGCGCGGCAAACGGGCTTGCATTGACGCTTATAAGGCATATTTTAGCGCTATTCAAATGCTGATGTCAAATAAAAGCACTAATTTTGCAGTATATGGCGAACAGCGCCGAACGAATAGACTGAAAAAGATATGAAATCATTTCTCTATCCCGAAGACTTGGGTAATTTGGACGCGGCACTCCAACAAGCTGCAGAAGTAAAGAAGAACCGTTATGCTTATGAGCATCTCGGTAAACACCGCACGGCTTTGCTTATTTTCTTCAACAATAGTCTGCGCACACGTCTCAGTACTCAAAAGGCGGCGATGAACCTTGGTATGAACGTGATAGTTCTTGATGTGAACCAGGGCGCGTGGAAACTCGAAACGGAGCGCGGAGTGATTATGGACGGCGATAAAAGCGAACATTTGCTCGAGGCAATACCGGTAATGGGAAGCTATTGCGACGTTATTGGCGTGAGAACGTTTGCACGATTTGAGAGCCGCGAGGACGATTATACCGAGAAAATTCTGCGACAGTTCATCAAATATAGCGGACGTCCCGTGTTTTCCATGGAAAGTGCCACTGTTCACCCCCTGCAGGCGTTTGCCGATTTGATAACAATAGAGGAATACAAAAAGACAAGGCGTCCGAAAGTGGTGATGACGTGGGCTCCTCACCCCAAAGCCCTTCCGCAGGCTGTGCCCAACAGTTTTGCGCAATGGATGAACGCAGCCGATGTGGATTTCGTGGTAACTCACCCTCACGGCTACGAACTTGATCCGCAGTTTGTGGGAGATGCAAAAGTGGAATACGATCAGATGAAAGCCCTTGAGGGAGCTGATTTCGTTTATGCCAAAAACTGGAGTTGCCCCGGCGTAACCCGTCCGGAAGACTACGGCAAGGTTATTTCCAAGGATATGAGTTGGACGGTTGATGCCGCACATATGGCGGTTACCAACAATGCTCATTTCATGCACTGCCTGCCTGTGCGCCGCAATATGATTGTTACCGACGATGTGATCGAAGCTCCTACGTCGCTTGTGATACCCGAGGCTGCCAATCGCGAGATTTCGGCAACCGTGGTGCTCAAACAATTCCTCGAGAACCTTTAACGGAATTTACCAAGGTCATTATTTGACAACTTAAATAACTCTTTTTTCATAACTATAGGACGGACCACTTGTGAAAGTCGTCCGTTTTTTATTTGTCTTTGACCGAAATTTCAAGGCTTCGGCACAAGAAACTTTCGGGATTTGTTTTCTGATGCTTTATTGGTCTGAAATTCAGAATGTAATACGCTTTGTGCGTTGCGGCAAATGCTTTGCAAAAACAATCGGCAAATATGCGCTGAACGAGGTCAGACCTAATTTAGATTCCGACGCATCTAATTTAAATTTGGTGGCCCGGAGTTTTTACGAGATGCCTTGTTGTTTTTTGCGGTGTAGAACCAAGGATTTCGGGTGGGGGATTTCAAGTTTCTGTTTCGCGTTTTCGGTTGTGGTTTTTGCGCCCGGAATGTGCGTATTTTCGCTTTTTGCCACGTGGAATACTCATTCTTGTGAATTTGTCCAGGTTTTAAGCCGTTTTTGGTGCGTTCATAAAGTTCTCAGAGTGTTTCGACGATAAAAAAGATATGCTTATAGTGAAAAAATGTATATTTGCGTAGAAATATAACTCTAAGCATAAACTACATGAAGGAAAGATCCATTCTCTTGGTAGGCTTGCTGTGTGTACTGTCTATAGTGGGCGTTGTGCCCAGGACGGTTGCGGCAGGCACGCCGACCCTAACTCGTGTGGCTGTTGTGAACGATGATAAATCGGATTTGCAGACCTACTACAACGAAGTTGAGTCGAATTATTTGTTGATGACCGATCCGTCCTACGACGATGCGGCTTTCACTGCAGAGCAGAAGGAAGCGTTGGCGGCAGAATTGGAAAAGGTGAAAACGGCATTGGACAACGGCACCGGCGATTACGCTGCTCTGCTTGCCGAGCTCAAGGCTGTGTATGAAAAAGTGCCATACGTTGAAGGCGGAAAGAAGTGGTGGGCAATCACTATCGATGCCGTGAAAGACGGGGCGCAGATGATGTTTGAATGCGGGCCTACAAGTTATCGCAACCGCTTTATGAAGGCATATCCCGAAAGCCAAAACGGAAACTCCGTGATGTGTGATGACGAGGGCAAAAGCAAGAGCATGATTTGGGAACTTGTTGCTACCGGCGAAAACGACGCTATATATACAAGCAAACCCACATATTATCTGAAAGACGTTACTTCGGGAAAATATCTCGGCGTTTCAGATGCACTTACTTCCTTGGATCCCGGACACAAGCGCATGGTAGACGGCACGGATATGGCTTTTCCTTTCTGTATTCTCAGCGCGGCGGATATCAGTGCGCAAGAAGGCGTGAACGTGAACGTTTACGGCAACAACGATGCCGTATTCATTCATCACTCCAACGCCGATGGCACATGGTTCAGGCTTTCGCGTTTCGGCGGATACAAGAATCTTTACTATATAAGCACGAACTATTATCCCACCAACAGAGACTGGCAGTCGTGGAACCTTTATACTTCGGAAACCAACCTGAGCATGAAGGAAGAACTCCAACAGGCTATCGAGCAATACTGCGGCATTGACATTCCGGCGGGAGATGCTCCAGGCTATTACAGCAAGGAGCAGGTTGATGCCTATAACAATGCAGTGGCAAAGGCTAAGGAAATGAACGAAACCAATAGCCGACAGGAAATGCGCAATGCCATTGACAGCCTTGTGGCAGCCTATAATGTTGCAAACAATCTCACCCCGCAGCCGCTCAAAGACGGTTACTACAGAATCAAGAGCGCATATTCCAATTTCACGTCGCAAGGCAAAACAATGTGCGCTTTCGACAAAGGAGATGGCTATCTTGGTTGGCACACAATGGACTCGAGCCTTCCGGTAAACGTATTCAAGGTTACAAAAACCGACGGCGGTTGGTATGTGCAGAATGCCGCTACCGACAAATACGTGGGCGTGGCAATTGATGACAACAAAATTACCATGACCGACGCACCTTCGAGCGTACAAACGTTCACTTCGCAAAAATCTGCACAATGGAAATGGAGCAACAAAACCACCTCGTTCACATATTATGTAAACGGAAGCGATCCGGGATACGTGGGACGTTACTACAGTCAGGGACTTAATGCATTTGACTCCTGGCAATTTGAAAACGTTGACTCGGCTTGGGTGGAAAGTGTAACGATTGGCGTTGCCAAAGACTCGCTCAAAGCATACTACGACGTAATCAAGACAGATGTTTACCCGTATGTGGATTCCGAGAAATACGATGCAACAAAAGTGGAGGCTTTCCAAAACGCCTACAATGCGGCTGAAGTAGTTCTCAACAGCACGGAAAAGCATACAAGTACGGAATTAAAAAACCTGCTTGCCGACTTGAAGAGTACATTTACGGCTCTCGGTTTTGCTGAAGGCGGTGGTGTGAAAAGAACCACGCGTGCAAAATGCGCGGAAATAACCGACGGATCTGTGATAGCAATCGAAGCTGCGTCTTCACCCAGTTTGAAAGGCTATTTCCTCAAAGGACAGACAGAATACAGGCACGAACTTTACGCTTGGGTCTTCAAACCGGGACTCGACAAGGACGGCGCGTGGATTGTTGAGCAATCTCCGTTGCTCGACAAGAAGAACGGAAAGCCTACATTCTATCTTAAACAGCAGTCCACCGGACTTTATATTGGTAAAAACGGCACCGGTACCAACGCATATCAGACACGCGCTTTGGTAGCTACCACCGATTCGGCCTACAATTTCTCGTTGTCGACAGCAATCGAGGCCGGCTGTACAACATATTACGGCCAGAAAAATTGGGACGAGAATTCAATCACATTCCAATACGCCAATACTGCCGACCATGCGATGAATCTCAGCAACTATCCCGGCAGTCCTACGTTTGTATGGCTTTTCGAAGGTTCTACCGACGTTATTGCCTGGAACGTGTACAATGTGGAAGTTTCTACAGACCTTCACGATGAATTCGAAAAGACAATGGCGCGCTGCGCAAGCTTCCAGCCCGAAGCTACCGGCGGTTATGGTTTCTACGATCCCGAACTTGTGGAAGCCTACAACAAAGCCTATGAAGCCGCAAAGGCAATTACTTCCGACAACAGCCGTTTGGAAATCCGCAACGCGATAGACAGTTTGGACAATGCTTATAACAATATCATTTCCACCGGCCTTTCGCCCGTTTCTTCAGGCTATTTCTATATCACCAACCGTTCTGAAGCCTACTCCACGGCAAATGGTAGCTACGCCGCCCTAGCCTTAGATAACGACAATGTGGTTTCCAAGAATTTCGATGCCGACAGTTATGAATCCGTGTTCCATGTAACCGGAAACCAAGGCAAATGGTACGTACAAAGTCTGGCAACCGACAAATATATCACGAGCACAGACGGAAATAGTCTGGCAGCATCTGAAACAAAAGACAAAACTTTTGCAATGAATCTGCTTGGGCTCTATCAAGCAAGCATCTCGCTTAGCGGCGGTGAGGGTTTCTTTGCAATCTCGTCTGATGTAAACGGAAATGTAACCACTACGGCCGAAAGCGAAACCGACGGCGCAGCGTGGACATTCGTCAGAGTGAACGACGAGAAGCTTGCAGAAATACAGAAGCACCGTGCTTGCGACAAACTGTCCGCACTTGTGGAGAACGCTTCGGCATATAGCGAGAATTTAGGCAAAGGCAAATACGATACCGACAAGGAAAATGCTTTCAGTACAAGTTATGAATCAGCCAAGAACGTACTCGACAACATTTCCTCCTCAAAAGATGATTTCGATGCGGCATACAATTCACTTTTCAGTGCTATAGATTCGCTGAAAGCAAGTCGTATTTACGAGGAAAATTCACCTCTTGAAAACCTTGCCAAATATGTGGCAAGCATCAAGGCAAACATTCCGCACATCTCGGCTAAGTATTACGATGCAACGGCAGTTGACAGCCTTGCTACGGCTTGGACGGCGGCTACGGTGGCTCTTGATAAGGAAAATCTTGATTCTGTGGGCTACGTTAATGCTCTTGATAATTTGCGCAAGGCATATGATTCTGTCGGTTACGTATATGGCGGATATTATCCGCGCGTTACGCCTGACCAACTTACCGACGGAGATATTATTATGTTGGAGGCCGCATCTTCGCAATACAATCTCGGAATGTACATGAAGCAGCCCGCAGAAGGGAATACCAATGACATTCAATATACAAGCGGTCGCGACAGCCGGAGTGCCTGGAAACTTGTTGACGCAGGCAAGCCCGACAAAATAAACTCAAAGACTACTTATTATTTGCAGAATGTAGAAACGGGGCAATACATTGGCTACGGAAACAACTACAAGACAAAGACAATGGTAACCTCGCTCGAAAAGGCAATGAACTTTTCTATTCTAACAACAAAGGATATTACTTTTACGGGATACCTTGACGGCACGACGGGAAGCGATGAAAATTCCGTAACGTTCCAGTTTGCTTATTCCGACAAGGACTTTGTTTGGCTCGGAAACTTTATTGCTTACGGCACGGGGGTATATTATGTAACTACCGACAGTTGGAAGCACGTTATTGCCTGGAATGTTTATTCCGGCAAGTTTGAAGATGACATCGTTGGGGAATACAATGAGGCCATGAACACTTACCGCACGTTCCGCGTGGACAATAATGACAGTCCGGGCAGTTATTCTGCCGAAGTTGTGAAATCTTATGCCGATGCTCTTGCTTATGCCAATGCCGCAGAGGGAAGTGATGCACGCATAGACTATCGTCTTGCCATCGACTCCATAGCAAATATGTATAAGATGGTGAACAATTCAGCAGCCAACGAGATTTCAGAAGGCACATACTATTTGCTTAGCAATTTCTCTTCGTTTGAAGATGCCGGACTTGCGATGGGAGTTTACGCAAAAGACGCATCGCTTAAATGGCGTGAGATTGATTTCAACAGCAAAGAGTTCATGTATTCCTTTACAAAGGGAAGCAACGGCGGTTGGATTGTCAAAAATCTAAGCACAGGCAAGTATGTAGGAAACTATAACGGCACCGCAGTGGCTCTCATTGACAATTCGAGTGTGGAGCAGAAGTTCGCTTACATTGGCGGCGGTGAATATATGTGGTCGAACGCCAAGAGCGACAATACATACTATCCCGACAACTATTCGGGCGACAACGGAAATATCAAGACCGGAAGCGCACACAATACATACCGTGGCGTTGATGCATGGCAGATTCTCAGAGTTCCGCAAGAGGTTCTCGACAGTATAGAAGTGGCCAACAGTGCAAAACTAATGAACCGTACGCTTGTTGTAACGGGTAAGACTAAAATCAATTGGATTAAGGCGCAGGCAAGAAACGTAGGACAGTTGAATATCATGGCTATCGATACGAGAAATGCCGAACTTGATGACGATGTTACCTATGAATCTCTCTCCAAGGTCAGCTCCAATGCAAACTGTCTCTATTATGTGGCAGACAGTTCCAGGATTTCCGGTTTCAATGTGGTGAAGCAGGGAGTTTGCGAGGATTTGCAGTTGGTTGATGCGCCGTTCTATTGTCCCGAACCTTTCGTGGCGAAAAACGCAAGTTATAGTTTGAACCCTGCATATGCTACCAAGACCGGCGGTTGGCAGACAATAGCTATTCCGTTTGAGGTTGGCAGCGTAAAGGCATCGGGTAGCGGAGATATTGCAATGGAAACCGTAAATGCAAACGGCAATATCTTTGTGAGAGAGTTTACTGGAATTGAAGACAGTCTCATTAATTTCAGCAAACTTGCCGAAGCAAAATTGGCCGCTAACACACCTTATGCGCTTGCTGTGCCGGGAGAGGAATTCGGCAACAGGAGTCTTGCAAACGAAACCCTTACATTCGAAGGAACAGATGTGGCAATCGACAGCCTGCCGTCAGATGCCGGCGTAAAACAAGGCAACTATTCATTTGTTCCGACTTATGAAAATTCTCCGGTAAGCAAGGCGTGGATTATCAACTACGAGGGCAACGGATTTGATTCCTGGACAAATGGTTCGCCGCTTTGTTTCCGTGGCTACTTCACCTCGGTTGATTCTGCCGCCTACGCCCAAGATGCGTTTGTGTTCAGCATTGATACCGACGAGAGTGCAGGAAGCAAGAAACTTCTGCGTGTTGTGGGTCTTTCGTTCGACAGTGAAATCACCGATATAGAACAGGTAAAGAAATCTGACGCAGAATTTCAGGTTACCAAGGGCGGAATTTCCGTGAATGTGGCTACTCCCACAAAAATCACGGTATTCGATTCCGAAGGCAAGCTTATTTTCCAGGACACTGTGGTTGGCAGCAAAAACATAAGTCTGTCAAAGGGCATTTATGTGGTAAACAACCGCAAGGTTCTTGTAAACAAATAATATAACATCAAATCACAAATTCGTAACAACAATAAAATTTTCACAGATATGAAATCTATTAAATTAACAATCGTGGCACTTTTCTTAGGCATTGCCGCTTCGGCACAAAGTTTCACCATACACCAGGGAACAAAAGCCACGGGATACAACGCAGCTGCCGTTGACAGCGTAACATTCAGCTCTCAGAACGTACAAGAGGAGGAACCGTCTGATGCACGTGTGGTCGATGCCACATGGTGTGCCCTCGGAACTTCTATCACATGGTATAACGATCACCCCAACGGCTTCAAAGAGGGATATGAAACCCGTCTGCTCAAAAAGTTGAAGTTCACAAAATGGTACAATCAGGGTATTAGCGGCGGCACATTGTCGTCGGCTATCAACCAGGTGAAGAAAGCCGACTACTATACCATAGAACATGGTATCAACGACTGGGGACATTCAACTCCCGTGGGAACTATCGACGATTATATCAACAATACCAAGAACGGCACCTTTGCTGCAATCTACCGCCAGCTTATCGAGAAAATCTTCGAGGTTAATCCCAACGCCAAGGTGGTGCTTTGCACTCCGCGCAAGGGTTATGGTTTCGGCGGATATCTGCCCGACAACTGCAATTCTCCGCTCAACGGAATTTATCTCAAGGACTACGCCTATCTCATTCGCGAGATTGCCGAATACGAAGGCTTCCCCGTGGCTGACTTCTTTGCTGAATGTGGCGGTCAGCACAATCTCGACAAACTTTCAATCGATGTGGCTCTCCACCCCAACGATGCCGGTCATCAGTTGATGGCCAATGTGCTGCTTCGCGCGTTTGAAAAGGTGATTGTGGAATAAAAAAATCGTTTACAGATGAAATTGAGAACATTGTTTCTTGCTTTGGCGCTTGCAACAGCGTTTTTCGCAAAGGCTGAAATCATTACCGTGGTGTTTTACACCAATGACGGGCAGAAAATAGGCTATTCCATAAGCGAGAAACCGGTTTGCAAATACACCGAGAACAACACTCGTTTGCTTGTAACTACTACATCGACTGAAATGGAATACGAAGTGGAAAACTTGCAAAAGTTCGTGTTTTCAGACGAAATTATAAACAAAATCGATGAAGCCTCAAAAAAGCAAGGCAAGCTCGACAACAAAGGCGGAATACTCACTTTTGAAGGAAACAAAAAGGGTGTGATTCTTGCGGTATACACTCCCGACGGGGTGCTTGTTGCCAAAACTTCAACCGACAGCGCCGGAAAAGCGCAGTTGTCGTTGCAAAACCAGCCGAAAGGCGTTTACATCGTGAAGGCTGGCAAGACGAGTTTGAAAATTACCAAGCAATAGCAGCGCGCGGTGCAAACCGCACGTCTGCAATGCCAAAAACATTAGCGAAAATGTGTCGTCGCAAACTCGCGGCGGCACATTTTTGTTTCCTCTTCCCAAAGCGTTTTTGCAGGAGAAATTTTTGAGATTGGAATGTTGGTTGTAAAAGTCTGTACATCAGTTTGTTTCGAAACAAAAACAGACTTTCTTGTTCTGTCCTTTTATGCCGCAAAAACTCCAAGGCATCTAATTTTTACGAGATGCGTCGGAATTTAAATTAGATGCGTCGGAGTTTTTACGATATCGGACATCGTTTTTTTGCGTAGTTGATGCAGGTTTTTCGGGACGGTAAAACGGCTACTTTTTTCGGCATTTTTTCAAAGCCATGTGCCGGCAAAAGAGCATAGATTTAGATGTGAAAAACAAAGTTTTTGTTGCCGTTTTTGATATTTGCCTTTGTGTAAAGCTGTTGTTTCGTTTGAAAATACGTAAATTTGAAAACTAAATTCGAATGATAGGCATTTAAGGCAATAAATACCATTAAAACATGAAGAAAAACGTATTGAGATTACTTCTCTTGGGTGGCGCTGCTATGCTTACGCTCCCGGTATGCGCAAAAAACTATGTGGTGAAATCGCCGTCGGGCAAACTGGTGCTCACAGTGAATACCGACAAGGCGCTCACGTGGCAGGTGAGTTTCAACGGGCAGGAAATAACCGCTCCGTCGGCTGTGGCTCTGAAAATCCGTGGAGGCGCTACATGGGGAACTGATGCACCGGCGGGGAAAATCACCAAGGTGAGCCGCACGTTGGACGGAGTGAATTACCGCAAGGCCAAGATTGACGATACATTCACCATGCTCACGCTCAAAGGCGGCGGATACGAACTGGAATTCCGTGCCTACGACGACGCGGCGGCTTATCGCTTTGCTGCTAACGCAAAGGATTCGCTCACCGTGGAGAACGAAACGGTGGAATACAATTTCAAGAACGACCATACGGCGTGGGTGCCCTACGTAAACGACGAGCGCCACGGCGAAAGATACTCCAATTCGTTCGAGGCATACTATGATGTGCAGAAAGTATCGCAAATACCTTCGCGCAAGCTATGCCTCATGCCCTTTGTCATGGATATGGGCAACGGAGTGAAGGCTGCGCTCACCACTGTGGGCGAAGTGGATTACCCCGGCATGTATCTCCATTCTTCTTTCTCAAAGGGATTTTCACTCGTAGGCGAATTCCCCGGATATCCCGACCTTAAAAATATGGTTCCCGGCACAAAAGCTACCGAAAATTTCAAGACGCTTTTCCGTCAAAGCCATATCGCCCGAATCGGAGGCAAGCAACAAATGCCGTGGAGGGCTATAATCGTGAGCGAAAACGATGCACAGCTCGCCAACTGCGATTTGGCGCAAAAACTTTCGAGACCTGTTGCAAAAGGCGATTGGTCGTGGGTGAAACCAGGTAAGGTGGCGTGGGAATGGTGGAGCGCTGCAAACATCACGGGAGTGGATTTCGTTTCGGGCATAAACACCGATACATATAAATACTACGTGGACTTCGCCGCAAAATACAACCTTGAATACATCATTCTCGACGGCGGCTGGAGCGGAAAGGACATCTGCGAAAGCAACAGCAATATAAACATGCCGGAACTCCTTGCCTATGCAAAGCAAAAGAGAGTAGGCGTGATAGTGTGGGCTTCGTGGAAAAATGTAATGGAGAAAATGCACGAGGCATTCCCCCTCTATGAAAAATGGGGCGTTAAAGGCATGAAGATAGACTTTGTTGACGGCAACGACCAGTATGTGATGAAAACAATGAGAGACATCACCGCCCTCGCAGCCAAACACCATCTGATAATAGACTATCACGGCATGCAGCTCAACGGCCTGCAAGTGATGTATCCCAATATCGTGAACATCGAAGGCGTACGCGGTTTGGAACAATGCAAATGGACTGCAAACAAAAAAGGCACGCTCGGAAGCGATATGCCCGGCTACGACGTTACGATACCATTTGCGCGAATGCTCACGGCACCTATGGACTACACCCCCGGAGCAATGCGCAACGCCACGAGAAATGAATACCGCCCCATAAACAACAATCCCATGAGTCAGGGCACAAGAGTACACCAAATGGCAATGTACACCGTTTTTGACGCACCTCTGCAAATGCTTTCCGATAAGCCGTCGCTATATTATCTGTACCCAGAATGCACGGAATTCATTGCAAAAGTTCCTACAACGTTTGACGATTGCCGTGTGGTGCAGGGAGAAATCGGGAAATACATCGTTACAGCAAAACAGAAAGGCTCTACGTGGTTTGTGGGCGCAATGACAAACTGGGACGAACGGGATTTGGAAATTTCTCTCGACTTTCTTGGCGACGGAACATACAAGGCAATAATTTTCCGCGACGGGATAAATGCCTCGAAAAGCGCCGAAGATTATATGAAAGAGGAGAAAAACGTGAAGAAAACCGACCTCCTGAAAATTTCAATGAAGAGCGGCGGCGGTTGGACCGCAAGATTCGAAAAGATATAAGATAAAACCCAAAATATAACAGTAATGAAAACAAAACTAATCAATGCGATGCTCGCGTCGGCCGCAATGCTTTTGGGCGGAACGGCATCTGCGGGAAATTTTGTCGCAAAGTCGCCTTCGGGAAAACTCACCTTGACCGTAAATTCAGGCAGCAAACTTACATGGAAAGTGGACTTGAAAGGACGGGAAATCATTAAACCGTCCACACTGTCGGTTATCCTTACCGACGGAAGCGTTTGGGGACCGGGCGCATCGGGCGGAAAAGCGCAGAAAGTAAGCAGAAAAATCACGACAAAGGACTATACAAATTCGCAAATCGATGACGTTTACACAAAGTTGTTCCTCAAAGGCGGACAATACACTGTAGAATTCCGTGTATACGACGACGCGGTGGCTTATCGCTTTTGCGGTACGCGCAAGGACTCTGTAAATGTGCAGAACGAGGTGGTTGAGTATAATTTCGCGGGAGATCCTCAAACCTGGACGCCGTGGGTGAACGACAATGCGGGAGGCGAGAGGTATTCCTGCTCGTTTGAATCGTATTATACCAAGACTTGCATTTCGCAGATGCCGTCGAAACAGCTCAGCATACTTCCGCTTCTTGCCGATATGGGCGAGGGTGTGAAAGTGGCGGTTACTGACGTGGGCGATCTCGACTATCCGGGAATGTATGTCAGTTCCAATTTTTCCAACGGCAATGGTTTGAAAGGCGAGTTCGCAGGTTATCCCGATCTCAAGAATTCTGATCTCAACGGCCAGGGCTATTCGAATTTCGTTACCCTTTTCCGCAAGAACTATATCGCACGCGTGGGCGGCACACAGCCACTTACGTGGAAAGTGGCGGTGATTACCGACAACGATACCCAACTTGCCGACTGCAACATTGTGCGCAAACTTTGCGACGGCACTTCCAAGGGCGATTTCTCTTGGGTAAAACCGGGCAAGGTGGCTTGGGACTGGTGGAATGCGCTTAATATTACGGGCGTTGACTTCGAGAGTGGAATGAACACGCCTACTTATAAGCATTACATCGATTTTGCTGCGGCCAACAAGCTGGAATATATCATAATAGATGACGGCTGGGACAGCCCAAATGTGCTCCAATACAAAAAAGACTGCAACATTCCCGAGATTGTGAAGTATGGCAACGAAAAGGGAGTTGGTGTGATAATTTGGCTGAAGTGGAAAGATTGCATGAAATATATGGATCGTGCGTTTCCTCTCTACAAGAGTTGGGGCGTGAAGGGTTTGAAAATCGACTTCATCAATGCTAATGACCAGTTTGTAATGTCGTCTTTGCGCAAGATCACGCAGAAAGCTGCCGACAACCAGCTCACGGTGGACTATCACGGCATGCAGCTCAAAGGATTGCAGGTAACGTATCCCAATATCCTGAGCTGCGAAGGCGTGAGAGGCTTGGAGCAATGCAAATGGACGCCCAACACAAAAGGTACTCTTGGTGCCGACATGCCGGGATACGATGTGATGATTCCGTATATCCGTCAGATAATTTCGCCTATGGACTATACTCCCGGCGCGATGATTAACGGCACTAGCTCAAACTATCGTCCTATCAACAATCAGCCTATGAGTCAGGGCACGAGAGTTCATCAGATGGCTATGTACACCATTTATTACTCTCCGCTCCAGATGCTTTCGGACGCTCCTTCAAACTATACTAAAAATCAGGAGTGTACGGATTTCATAGCCAAGGTTCCTACCACTTTCGACGAGAGCAAAACCATCGCAGGCGAGGTGGGGAAATACGTGGTAACGGCGCGCCGCAAAGGAAATACGTGGTATGTGGGCGCAATGGCTAATTGGGACGGAGCCGACATTGAAATCCCGCTTTCGTTCCTTGGCAGCGGAAAATACAAGGCCGATATATTTGCCGACGGGGTCAATGCCAACAAAAATGCAGAGGACTACAAACGCACCACAAAGGAAGTGGGAGCGGGCGAAACCGTTAAGGTTTCGATGAAGAGCGGCGGCGGTTGGACTGCACGCTTCGAAAAACTCTGAAAAACGTAGAATTCAGAAATATGGTGCGGCGGAAACTCAAAGATTTCCGCCGCATTTTTTGTTTCAAGGCGTCGCGTTTTGACTGGAATTTTAACCAGAAAAACACACGTAAAATATCATAAAAACTCCAAGGCATCTAATTTAAATTACATGGCCCGGAATTTAAATTTGGTGGCCCGGAGTTTTTACGAGATGCCTTGTTGTTTTTTCGTTTTGTCATAACGAGTTGCTAATATATAAGAGTTCGTGGAAAAAATGCCGGTATCATGCTGCAAAATATTGCTTTTCAATAGGGAAAGATGAATGCGGAGAGAGAAATAAATAGTAATTTTGCGCCGGATTAAAGGAAACAATTAAAAAAAGACATAACAATCATGGCAAAGAAAGCACTACTGATGATTCTCGACGGTTGGGGAATCGGCAAACACGACAAAGGTGATGTGATTTTCAACACTCCGACTCCCGAGCTCGACTACCTGAACGCCAATTATCCCCATTCGCAACTTCTTGCATGCGGCGAAAACGTGGGACTTCCCGACGGACAAATGGGAAACTCCGAGGTGGGACACTTGAATATAGGCGCAGGCCGTGTGGTTTATCAGGATCTCGTGAAAATCAACCATGCCATTGCCGACGGCAGCATATTGAAGAATGCCGAAGTGGTTTCGGCTTTTGAATATGCCAAGACCACGGGTAAAAACCTCCATATCATGGGGCTTACTTCAACCGGTGGCGTTCACTCCGAACTCTCTCATATTCTCGCATTCCTTGACATAGCAAAAAGCTATGGCCTGGAAAACGTATACGTTCACTGCTTTCTTGACGGCCGCGATACCGACCCGCGCAGCGGAAAGGGATTCGTGAAAACCGTAATCGACCATTGCGCCGAAACAACCGGCAGTGTGGCATCGGTGATAGGACGTTTCTACGCTATGGACCGCGACAATCGTTGGAATCGCGTAAAGGTGGCGTACGATCAGCTTGTTCATGGCAAAGGAAAGGCTGTTGACAATCTCGTAGAAGCAATTCAGGACTGCTACGACAGCGATACGCCCGAACATAAGGATACCGACGAATTCATGGAGCCGTTGGTTAACGCCAATGTGGACGGAAGAATAAAAGAAGGCGATGTAGTGGTGTTTGTTAACTACCGCAACGACCGCGCACGCGAGATTACTTCTATCCTTACACAGAAGGATATGCCCGAAGAAGGCATGACCACAATTCCAAACCTGCAATACTATTGCATGACTCCCTATGATGCCGATTTCAAAGGCGTGCATGTGCTGTTCCCCAAAGAGAACGTACAGAATACACTCGGAGAATATCTCGCTGCCAAGGGACTCAAACAACTCCACACCGCAGAGACCGAGAAATATGCCCATGTAACGTTCTTCTTCAACGGCGGCCGCGAAGAACCCTTCAATGGTGAGGAACGCACCCTCGTACCTTCGCCGAAAGTTGCCACATATGATTTGAAACCCGAGATGAGTGCTTACGAAGTGAAGGACAAGCTTGTGGATTCTATCAAGAAAAACGAATACGACTTCATCGTGGTGAATTTCGCAAACGGCGACATGGTGGGACATACCGGCATTTACAGCGCAATAGAAAAGGCTGTGGTGGCAGTTGATGCCTGTGTGAAAGATGTAGTAAACGCTGCAAACGAAACGGGATACGAGACAATCATCATCGCAGACCACGGCAACGCCGATTATGCAATCAACGAAGACGGCACACCCAATACGCAACATTCGTTGAACCCCGTGCCGTTTATTTATATCACCGAAAACAAGAACGCAAAGGTGGAAGACGGAATTCTTGCCGACGTAGCTCCGAGCATTCTGCATATCATGGGACTGGAACAGCCCGAAGAAATGACCGGACACTGCCTGATCAAAGACTGAAGCCGAGGTTTCTGAAAACCGGCATATATATAATATGCGTGCACAGACGGCAACCGCCGTTTGTGCACGCTTGTTTTTGCAAAATCTGCGGTCGGCGCTACGCAAAAGCACAGCGCTTTGCCGATAAACCTTATTATAACCATTGCGAGCGCCGGCTTGAAAAACTAATTTAGTATCTTTGCAAACATAACCCTCAAGGCACGAAAGAAACCAAACTCCGTAGCCGTAAAGACAACACTCCGCATGGTGAAACACTATCTGCTTTTTGCTTCGCTCAATTACGCGTTTCCGATACTCCGACCTTTGGAAACGGAAATACTGCGTAGGGGAGACAAGGTGGCGTGGTTTTTGGAAGACGAATGCGATGATATGCTTGTTGACGGAGAAGTGCGCCTCAAAACCTTTGAAGAAGTAAAGCAATTCAATCCCATTGCCGTTTTCGCCCCCGGAAATTATATATACGACTTCTTCCCGGGAGTTAAAGTGGAAGTTTTTCACGGCTATCCCATAAACAAACGCATGGACAAGCGGGACGACCATTTCAATATACGCGGTTGGTTCGACATATATTGCACCCAGGGCGCATCAAGCACGTTGCCGTTCAAACAAATAGAGCAACGCAAGAAATTTTTCAAGGTTTACGAAACGGGGTGGTGCAAGATAGACCCGCTGTTTTCCAATAAGGCAAAAACGCAACGGGAACATGCGCAAAAAACAATACTTTACGCTTCTACATTTACCAAGGGCATAAGTTCTGCATGGGATTTGCGCGAAACGATTGACCGTATCGCAGGAGAGAAACCCTGGCATTGGATTCTCACTTTGCACCCTAAAATCCACGACGAACAATTGCTGGAAGATTTCCGACAGATAGCCGCGCGACACGAAAACGTGGAATTCTGCCGCACACTCGACATCGTTGAAGCTTTCGCCGAGAGCGATGTGATGTTGTGCGACAGTTCTTCGATAATAGTGGAGTATATGCTTCTCGACAAGCCCGTCGTAACGTTTCGCAATACAAATCCGGGAAAACATCTCGTAGATGTTACCGACGTCTCGCAGATTGTGCCGGCTATCGAGCATACTCTTTCGCGCCCGGACGAGCTTCTAAAAAACATTCGCGAATATACTGCCCGGCACGAGGCTCATCGCGACGGCAAAAACTCGGCAAGGGTGATTGATGCCGTAGATGATTTTATTGACAAATACAAAGGAAAAATACGAAAAAAGCCGTTGAACCTGCTGAGAAGAATGAAACTTCGCTGGCGTCTCAAAAAGTTTGTGATATGATAGACAAAACTGTAATAATGTCGCGTCAGGCGGCAGTAGAAATCGACAGAGTTATAAACGAAATAAAGCCCGACAAAACTTTCGTGCTTTACGATGCTACCACGGCTGAATTGTGCGCCCCGATATTGAAAGACAGCGCGGAATTAAGGCATGCCGTGCAAATAGTAATAGGCGCAACCGACGCCAACAAGACTCTTGAAACTTTGGCAAGCGTATGGACGGCACTCAGCAACGGCGGGGCATCGCGACATTCTCTGCTTGTGAACGTAGGCGGCGGTATGGTTTCGGATCTCGGCGGCTTTGCTGCGTCCACTTTCAAGCGTGGAATTGCTTATATAAACGTTCCTACAACGCTGCTCTCAATGGTTGACGCATCGGTGGGCGGAAAGACGGCAATAAATTTCAATGGTTTGAAAAACGAAATAGGTGTGTTTAATGCGCCGCGCCGTGTAATCGTCGACACAGAGTTTCTTCGTTCGCTTGATACCGACAACTTGCTCTCAGGATACGCCGAAATGATAAAGCATGGGCTTATCAGTAACGACAAAACCTGGGCACAGTTGATGAATTTCAGTTTTAATGACAGCGATATCGCAGAACTTCACGATATGGTGGCTGACAGTATAGACATAAAGGCAAATATTGTGGAGCAAGACCCGCATGAACACGGAATACGTAAGGCTTTGAACGTAGGACATACCGCAGGGCATGCACTTGAAAGTTTTGCGCTCTCACAAGGTAGCCCGGTGCTTCACGGATATGCCGTTGCGTGGGGATTGGTGTGCGAACTGTTTTTGAGCAGAACAAAGAAAAATTTCCCGTCGATGCAAATGCAGCAAACCATAGGCTATATTCGCGAAAACTACGGCGCTATGGCTTATACTTGCAAGGATTACGACCGGCTCTTTGAGTTTATGTGCCACGATAAAAAGAATGTGGGTGGAATAATAAACTTTACTCTTCTTTCCGGAATAGGAAAAATCGAACTTGACTGTACAGCTACGAAAGACGAAATCAAGGCAATGCTTGATTTCTACCGCGATGCCATGGACTAAAAAGCCGCTTTATGAAAATATACCGCATTTCCTCCGTTTTATCTTTGGCAATAATTGCAGTAACGGCCTTGTTGGCAGTGTCGTCGTGCAAATTCTCCAAATACAAACGCTCATATTCCCGCCCAGATACGCTTTGCATTGATTCGGCAACGTATAGCCGCGTGGATTCGATGCAGGGCAGAAAAATAATGGTAAAGATCCGTGCCGACTATCCCACTCCCATTACAAGCAAATTGAGTGCAAACATTGCGGCATGGGTTAGGGGAAACCTCGGAAATGGTATTCCTGTCGACACAATGGACGCCCAAAAAGTGGTGGACTATTTCGGCGATGCGAAGTTTGACAGCTATGTAAACAGTGCTATTCTTTCGCCGAATGCATACTATGATGCCGAATGCAGAATGGAGAGCAATCGCCGCAACTATGTTAGTTTTAAATTTACGCTTGATGAATGTGCCGGCGAAACCGATGGCGTTACTTCTATTTCGGGCATTACGTTGCGCAAAAGCGACGGCGTGGCGTTTGGCTGGAATATGCTCAAGGATACAACCTCAAAAGGTTTCCGCAATGTGCTTCGCGAGGGGGTGCGTTCCTATCTCAAGGAAACGCTTGGCGAGAACGAGGTGAGCGACGAGAATCTTTGCAGCCTGCTTGTCTATGAGCGTGAGAAAAATCTGGCAAACTATAATCCTTTGGAGAGTTTTCCGATACCCAAGACGCCGCCGTATCTTTCCCACAACGGAATGACTTTCGTTTTCCAGCCATACGAGATTGCGCCTTATTCACTTGGCACTCCCGTTTTCACGATTCCTTTTTCTGATATCAAATGCTATATGACTGCCGAAGCATTGCGTTTGATCAAGAAGTCTAAACAGTAAATCCATAACAATCATTCATACTAACTATGCTACTCGAAGAACTTTACAAGATTTATCTTGACCACCCTACGATAACCACCGACAGTCGCGCATGCCCCAAAGATTCCATTTTCTTTGCTTTGCGCGGCGAGAACTTCGATGGCAACGTTTATGCCTCAAAGGCTTTGGGCGAGGGGTGCGCTTATGCCGTAATCGACAGGCGCGAATTTGCAGCCAAAGGCGACGAAAGGTATATTGTGGTTGACGACGCGCTGCAGACTATGCAGGATTTGGCGCGTATGCACCGCGAAAAACTTGCGCTTCCCGTTATACAAATCACGGGAACGAACGGCAAGACTACTACAAAGGAACTTGTGTCGGCGGTATTGGCTAAGAAATACCGGGTGCTTCATACCGAGGGAAACTTCAACAATCATATCGGTGTGCCAAAGACTTTGCTCCGCCTTACCAAGGAGCATGAAATTGCGGTGATAGAAACCGGGGCGAACCATAAGGGCGAAATCGCGCAGCTCACGGCTATTGTGCTCCCCGACTACGGAATAATTACGAATGTGGGGCGTGCGCATCTCGAGGGATTCGGTTCTTTCGAAGGCGTGGTGCATACCAAGGCGGAGCTTTACGATTATTTGCGCCGCAAACAGGGTATGATTTTTCTGAACAATGATTCTGAAATTCTTTGCAGCGTGAGCGAGGGGATAGAAGCCTTCCGTTATGGAACGAAAGCCGATGCGAGTTTGAACGTATGCGGCGAAATCACTGACTGTAGCCCTTTCCTTTCGTTCAAATGGCAGGGAAAAGGCGGCGAATGGCATGAGGTGAAAACTAAACTCATCGGTGATTATAATATTGCCAACTTGCTTGCGGCTGTGAGTGCGGGAAAGAAATTCGGAGTGGCTGATGCTGATATCTGTGCGGCTCTCGAGGAATATACTCCGTCGAACAATAGGTCGCAGCTCAAGCAAACCGAGAAGAACACGCTGATTATAGATGCTTATAATGCCAATCCCACGAGCATGCATGCGGCTTTGAAGAATTTTGCCGACCTTCATGCAGCCAACAAGATGGTTATTCTTGGCGAGATGCGCGAGTTGGGCGCGGAGAGTGGGGAGGAACATCAAAAATTGCTTGATTTCCTTACGCGGGCAGGCTTTGAAAAAGTATGGCTCATCGGTGAATGTTTTGAGGAGATGCGTCCGGCTTTCCCCGTGTTCCATACTGTAGACGATGTGATTGAGGAAATAAAAACCAATCCGATAAGCGGATACACTATTCTAATCAAAGGAAGCAACAGCAACAAACTGTTCCGTTTGCCGGAGTTTCTCTGAAGACGCTGATGCATCGGGAAGAAACACCATGGTGTCATTTCAAAGAAGTCTGATGCCGATGGTTTTCCGGCGGTATCAAAAGTCCCATTCGTCCTTTTCGGCGCGCTGATTCTGCGGCCAGTTCACAAGATACAGCTTCCCGGTGGTGCGTGTAAAGGCGGTGTAGAGCCAGCGCAGGTAGTTGACCGAAAGCATGTCGGGCGGAGTAAATCCTTGGTCGAGAAAAACGCGGTTCCATTGCCCTCCCTGCGCTTTGTGGCAGGTTACGGCGTAGGCATACTTTATCTGCATGGCATTGTAATGGGGATCTTCGCGAAGTTTCTTCATTTTGGTTCGCCGTGAGCGGTAGTTGGCGTATTTTTCAAGCACAGCATTGTAAAGCCTCGTCGATTCCTCGTGGGTCAGGGCGGGCGACTCGCTCGTGAGAGTGTCGATAAGCAGGCGCGCGTCGAGTTCCATGTTGTTGTAGTCGGGGAAACTCAGTGTGGCATCGGTAAAGCGGAATCCTCCCATCTCGTGAAAGTTGAACAGGCGTTCCACCACGGCAATGTCGCCGTTGGCAATGAAATCCACTTCTGCCATCTCGCGCGAACTGTTAAGCGCGGCGGCTTTTTCTGTCCAGTGGTAATTGTTTTTTGCCACCATTATGCGGTCGCCCACCGTGATTTCCTCATCGCGTTCATAGATACGCGCCCTGATTCCCATGTTGTAGATTATCGCACGTTTGTTGGAGCGCGTAACCACTATGGTCTCGTCGCTGCCCACATCGTCGTAGCAGCTTTCAAGTTCCTCTATTATTTCGCCGCCGTTGATGTAGCGCAAATCATCATAGCCTTCCTGGTGGATTATGGGGAATTCCGTTGGCATGCCCTGCAATATCATGTTGCGCAGCATCGTTGCATTCGTGAGCACTCCCGTATCTTTTCCCTGCCTCATCACTTGTCGTAGTTCCACTTCCGCCGCGCGCAATCCGTATGTAGTAAGACAGTCGGCCGAAAGTGCCATGCTGTCGGCCTCGCCCACGGGCGGAAGCTGCGCGGTGTCGCCCACGAGCAAAAGTTTGCAGTTGATGCCGCTGTATACAAACTTCACCAAATCGTCTAAAAGGCAGCCCGTGCCGAAGAGACTGTTTCCGCCTTCGTTTGAAATCATTGACGCTTCGTCAACAATGAATATCGCGTTTTTTCGCTTGTTGAAATTTAGTGTGAACTTGGTATCCTCGCCGTCGAAAGTCTTTTGCCGGTAAATCACCTTGTGTATGGTGTAGGCTTTCTCGCCCGAATATTTGGCGAAAACCTTGGCGGCACGCCCCGTGGGTGCGAGCAAAACGGGCTCCATGCCGTATTGTTTCAAACTCCTCACCAATGCGCTCACGAGCGAAGTCTTTCCTGTGCCGGCATATCCGCGCAGAATCAGCGCGGCACGGCTCACCGTTGTTTCTACAAAGCGCACCAGCACAGCGAGAACCTTGTATTGTTCCTCGTTGGGTGTGAACGGAAGATTTTTGGAAAGAAGTGTGAGTATATCGTCCATAATAAATAAAGCGCAAAGGGTTGTGATGCTTTGCAGACTTCAAAATTACCATTTTATTTCGGTAACTGCGGTGGCAGGACTGCTTTTTGCTTAAAAAACATGGCTTAAAACTGCGGCGAAAAGCGTGCTGAAAATTCCCTCTTTACATATCGCAAAAACAACAAGGCATCTCGTAAAAACTCCGGGCCATGTAATTTAAATTAGATGCGTCGGAATTTAAATTAGGTCTGACCTCGTTTTTGGGGATATTTGATGCCGTTTTCTCGGGGTGAAATCAGGCTGTTGTTTCGTCCGGTTTGGAGAGCGCGAAAACGGTTGCGCGTATGGCGAAACTGGTGTGTTTTTGTATGAAAACGAATTTCGCCACGAAGCAAATGCTCCGTGGCGAAATATTTGTGCTTGTATTGCTCGGTTTATCAGTTAGCCGCTGCAATAGGATTGATTACGAATGTGAAATCGTGGTCGGCATATGGCATTTGAACCTCGGGCTCCGGCCATTGTCCCCAACTGTCGATACCGCCTACGCCAAACTGACGCTCCTGTATCTTTACCACGGTGAATTTGCGCGGTGTGAGGTCGCCGCTGTGGTATTGGTGGGCATATTTGTCGGGACCTCCATCGAGATCTTCCGTGAGATAGTTTAGCGACGAGCACTCCATAGGAATATTTGAATAGAATTCAAGTCCCGTTCCTTTGTTGGAGAGTACTTTCCACCAGCGAATGTCGGTATGGTTGCCGCTCTCCTGCGGACGAACATAGCCCCAATATTGATCAGCCACGTTTTGGTTGTAAACACCTATGCGGTCGCCCCAATGACGGTCGGCATAGTTTTCGCCCGGACCGCGTCCGTAGTATTGAAGTTTCGAGAATTCCTGCGGCATAACCAACTGCATGCCAAAACGGAACATCATGGGTTTCTCCTTAGCGCTGGGATCTGTGGTAAGTTTCTCGTTAACTACCAGCTGTCCGTCGGTGCGCAAAGTATAAGTCATCACAAGTTTCGAGGAAACCGTGGGCAATTCATATTCTGCCACCACTTGCTTGGCTTCTCCCACTTCCTTGCACTCAAACTTCTTGAGATTCATCTGCGGGTCTTTCCAAGCGGCAAATTTAGTCTGCAAATTAGCTCCGTAGTCGTTGTCGGTCGGTGCACGCCAGAACTCGGGTTTCAGAGAATAGCCCTTCTTGAACGCAGGTGCTTCGTTGATGTCGAGATAGTCAATCCAACCGGTTTTCTTGTTGAAGGTAACCGTGGTTTGAGCAGCCTGGAGCGAAAGACATGCGAGCTGTTCTTCTTTCACAACCTTTTCTTCTGCCTGTTTCTTCTTTGACGATGCTGCAACTTCGGCTTTCGGCATGATTTCGTCAAGCGTCGGGAATTTGTAGCTGCTTATCTCCAATTGCTGACGGGCTACAGAATAGCCGGCATCGAGCAACGGTTCTACGCTCTTGAGTTTGTAGTCAACGTTGAGCATAACTTCTTTGCCCTTTGTGGACTCTGGAAGCGAATATCCCTTGAGGGAAATTTGTTTTCTCTCTTGCGGATTTACATTCAAAGCCTCTTCGGAACCATTTGCTACGGTCTTGCCTTCGCAAACTACCTCCCAAACCAAACGAACATTCGAAATGTCCTTGAAGAAATTCTCGTTGTAGATTTCCACAACGCCTTTCTTTAAGTCCACTGGCGTTGTCCAAATGTTTTGCATGAAGTAGCGGTATTCGTTAGCCTCCGGATTCGGTTCGCGGTCGGGGCGGATAAATCCGTTGCAGTTGAAGTTGTGGTCGGATGCAGGATAACGTCCGTAATCGCCGCCGTAAGTGAAGATTTGTTTCCCTTCTTCGTTGAAACCACGAAGCCCCTGGTCAACAAAATCCCAGATATAACCGCCCTGGAAGTTGGGATATTTGCGGATAAGGTCCCAGTATTTTTTGAAGAAACCGCCGCAGTTTCCCATTGCGTGGGCATATTCACACTGGATAAGAGGACGCGGATCGTTTTTCTCGCAATATGTCTCGCAATCCTTGTAGGGATAATACATGGGGCAGTATATGTCGCTCTTTCCGTCCTCCCAAATTGCGCGTTCATAGTGTATCGGGCGCGAAGGATCGTATGCGCGCACATAATCATAGGCTTTCTCGAAGTTGATGCCGTATCCTGCTTCGTTTCCAAGGCTCCAAACAATAATGCTCGGGTGATTCTTGTAGATTTTAACGTTATGATCGTTGCGTTCGATGTGTGCCTGTTGATACGAAAGGTTCTTTGCCAAAGTTTTCTCGCCATAATACATTCCGTGGCTCTCAATGTTTGCTTCGGCTGTGATATATAATCCGTATTTGTCGCACAGTTCGTACCAACGGGGATCGTCGGGATAATGACAAGTTCTGACAGCGTTAATATTATGTTCCTTCATGATTTTAATATCTTGGATCATGCGTGAAACAGGAACCACATAGCCGCCGTCGGGGTCTATTTCGTGTCGGTTTGCTCCCTTGATAAGAATAGGCTTTCCGTTTACGAGCAATTGAGAATTCTTGATTTCCACTTTGCGGAAGCCTGTTTTTTGCGGAATTACCTCGAGTTCTTTGTTACCGTCTACAAGAGTTACGTAAACATCGTAGAGATTTGGCGTTTCTGCCGTCCATTTTAGCGGATCTTGTATCTCCATCGAAATCGAAAGCTTGCCGTCTGTGCCTACTTTGCCTTCGGTTTCAGTAACTTCGTTCCCGCGTGCATCGCAGAGCTTAATTTTTACTTTGCAGCCCTTTGCTTTCGGAGCGCTGACCACAACGCTGAGTTTTCCGTCGCGATAATTGTTTGTGAGGTCGGGAGTGAGAAAAACGTCGTCGATATGTTTTTTAGGGCGTGCGTAGAAATAAACTTCGCGGGCTATACCAGTGAGGCGCCAGAAGTCCTGGTCTTCAAGATATGAGCCGTCGCACCAACGCATTATCTGCATGGCAACAAGATTTTTCTTGCCGGGAACGAGATATTTGGTAACATCGAATTCTGCAGCTGTCTTGCTGTCTTCGCTATATCCCACGAATTTTCCGTTTACCCATACTTCGAGATTTGAAGTTGCGCTGCCGACGTGGAAATATATGTCGTTGCCTTTCCATGATGCGGGAATTTCAAACTCGCGACGGTATGAACCGGTGTAGTTGTTCTTTTCTTCGATATAGGGTGGGTTGGGCTCGAATTGTGTAGCCCAAGCGTAGCCAATATTCTTGTAAGTGGCATCGCCGTATCCGTGGATTTCAAAAAGTCCGGGCACTTCAAAGTCCACCCATTTTGAATCGTCGAATCCAGGTTGCTGGAAATTGAGCGGACGTTTGTTGTGGTCTTTCACAAAATTGAATTTCCATTTTCCTTCGGCACTCAGATAAAGGTTTGAGGCAGCCTTGTCGGCGCCTTTTGCCAGTTGACTGTTTTCAAAGGCAAAGAAATTCGCGCGTGATGGTTCTACGTTCACGCGATTCACGCTTGGGTCGAGCCAACGTTCCTTCTTGGCGTTGTCGCCCCATGCAGTTATTGCGGCGAGACAAAGGCACGCTGCAATGGCTGTCTTTAATTTTTTCATGATGATGTTTTGTTAATGTATTTTGTTTGAAGATATTTTTTCTCAGGTAGTTCTCTTTACGGCAATACTCTCTGCTTCCACAAGCCAGCCCGGTCTGCACACTTTGGCGTGGGTGAATACCATCGGCACATCGGGCAGCAGTTTTTCTGCCACCTTCATCACGCTGTATTTATCGGCTGCGTCGCGCAGGTAGAATATCATCATTTTTATATCGTCTGCCGTTGCTCCGTCGTCATTCAACAGAGCTTCGGTGTTTTCAATCAATCTTTCGGTTTGCTTTGCTGCGTCGTTGAGGTAGATGCATTTGCCGTGTTTGTCGATGCTTGCCGTGCCCGAGATAAGGCTCACCCTGCAATCTCCGGCAGTAAACGCCGTGCCTCTTTCAAAGGCTACGCCATATTGCGTGGTAGGGTTGAGGTAATCTAGCGCCTGCAGATATTTCACATCGGTATTGCCGCCTTCGCGCGACAGGAATCCCACGCCTACAATGGCATTAGGGCTTTCGGTGTAGCCGCCTATTCCGGTCGAGGCTATGAAATGGGTGGAACTTGTCAGTCCGTTTTGCGC
The DNA here is from genome assembly GCA_963660485.1 of bacterium. Classification (GTDB taxonomy): domain Bacteria; phylum Bacteroidota; class Bacteroidia; order Bacteroidales; family Bacteroidaceae; genus UBA6398. Next base: position 103,396 of record CAVKYH010000004.1, read on the forward strand.
GAAGAAGTCGTTTCGTCCCTTTACAACGCCTGCATAGGTGTGGTCGATGTCGCGGCAGAAAAACCATGTGCGCAGAGTGTTGTCCTTTATGGTCATTCCGCGTTCCGCGAGCAACTTCTTGTGGATTTCAAATGCCTTTACGGTTTGGTCGTGGCCGTCAACGCCTTTCACGTCTTCGTCTGTGAATCTCAGCGATTGGTAAACAAAGCGGTCGTTGCCCACATTGATGTTCCAACAATTGGGCGACACGCGCTCCACAGTGGAGTCTTTCAGGTAGCATGCCATTATCGTGATTTTTGTATCGTCCAACGGCGGCTGCTCTACTATAGAAACGGCACAACCCTCTGCAATATTGTTTAATGCATGCTTAATTTGTGGTAATTGGTTGATTACGTCGCTTAGGAAAACCCTTGCCCAAACAAGTGTCTCGCCGTTTTTTCTGCGGTTGCCGTTTTCTGCTTCAAGATTAGCGAATGCTTTTTCGGCACGCAAGGCAAAACTTCCTTCTATATCGCCTTTTGCCACAGCGAACATGCTGTGCGGTATGTTGCTCATTCCTTTTTTCATATATGCAAATATACTACTTTAAAGTTTTTCTCCCTTTCGTGTTTTGCCTTAATATGAAAAAAGCGGAAAAAATACCCTTTTGTAGTGAGAAAATCCCTTTACGGCAATATTTCCGGCGATGATTTCATGCCGCAAAATGTACGTAAAAAACATTCTCGGTTTATGCAAAAAACGATGTCAGACATAATTCAAACGATGTCAGACATTATTTAAATTATATCAGACATTGTTTTTGCAATATCGCATGTAGTAAAAACGGCTTGTAGAAGGTGTGTTTTGGGCAAGGCGACGAAAAAAAAACAGAAAAGCGAATTTTTACGAAAGAAAAAGCAGGGAAAATTTGGCTGTTTGAAATAAACCCCTTACTTTTGCACCGCATTTCGCAGAAAGCAGCACACGGGTAAGTGCTGCACGGCTAGCTCCCTCTGAATCCTCCAGGGCGTGATTGCAGCAAAGGTAGGCTGGTTGTAGCGGCGCGATGCAGTGAGCTTACCCACCCGCCTCTTTAGCTCAGTTGGCCAGAGCACGTGATTTGTAATCTCGGGGTCGTTGGTTCGAATCCGACAAGAGGCTCAAAACAACGGGAAACATCTTCTTGATTTTAGAAGATGTTTCTTTTTTGTTGCAAATAGGTTTTTCTCTGTAAAACATTTTTCCAATTATCACGATTTTTATACTTTTGCAATAATTCTAAGCTAGAATAGAAGCAAACGCTGCGTGAAAAGCGGCGAAAGAGCGGTTTTGTTTAATATTTGCGTAAAAAGATTTCTCAAAGCCAAGCTTGAAAACGAGGCGGCGAGGAAAACGCAAAACGAATAATATAAAGACACTGGGAAATGAAATTATCGCGTATAATCGTTTCGTTCGCAATATGTTTGCTTACAGGTACTCCTGGGCAGACTCTGCATGCGCAGGTGTTTATTCTGACCAACGACCAACAGCTTAGAGATCTTGCCGATTCCCCTGAAAAAGAAATAGATAATACGATAGGCTTCAACAAAAGCAAACTTAGTTTGAAGCAAGCCGCAGAACAAGCCAAAAACAACCATTCCAGCTATATCACAGTGGCTTTTGACGAATTCTTCCGCCAATATCGCGATGATAAAAACACAGAGCGCAAGCTCACTCCCGATATGGACGAATACGTTAATTGCATTGCGAAGATTAGCGACTATATGGGAAAAAACGCCAACGCCGGATTACAATTAAGTCTCCTCAGTCCGCTTGAACTCGGACAGGCTTATCGCAACCAAACCGGCAATACGGGTAAATGGATAGCCTACAAAGTGGGCGCGCGTAGTGCAAAATCCGGAAAGTTCAGTTTGCAAATGTGGCAGCAACTCGTGTGGACTAACAATAAAGGCGAAACACCGGTAAAATTACGCTCGGTAAAAGCATACGCTTTCAAGGGAAGCGAACTAAGCCGCACAAAAATAGCCGTAAATCCCGACGACATTGTGAAACTAAGCAATGTAAAATGGGAAGTAATCGACTCCGTGGGGCATGACTACGGTACAATTCCGCAGAAACGCCTTAGAATTTTCAGTGAAGGCGACAACGTTTGCCCGGGATACGACAATGTGCTCGTGCTGCTCGAATATGAGACGCAGGAAATAGACTATTTTGCCGATGATGCCCTTCCGTTCCTGGAAAATCTCCTCAAAAAATATCACGACGCGGGAGTAAACCTGCAATCGCTCTATTGTGATGAAATGCACATACAGCAAGACTGGATTTATTTCTCACACCACGAAGACGGGCAGTTCAATCAAAGATTCTATACCGAAAGTCTCGGGCGCGAGTTCACTAAAAAAACGGGTATGCCCTTTGATGAACGCTACATGCTCTATTTTGTGAACCAGCCGCCGATATATAGTCCAAACGCAGACGCAATAATTAATAGGGAGTACGTGCTTGGTGAAAATCCCGAGGACGTACAGCGCACATATCTCATGCGCGACAATTATTACAGGCTTCTCAATAATCACGTGGTCGACCTTTTTGTTGAGGCAAAGCAATACGGTGAAAAATTGTTCAATCGCATTTTCCGCACTGGCGCACATTCTTCGTGGGCCGAATCACCTACGATTGACAAATGGATAACTCCGGACGGCCCCAATACTTATTACGCAAATTACGAGTACACCCCGAATTATCTTTGGGGCAACACGGTGCATCAAGCTGCGGCTGCATGTTACGATTATTTCAAATGGGGCGAATATCTTCAGCCCACAGGAAATGATTTCTGCGAATGCGGCTGGCTCGACCGCAATTATTATGGCGCAGCAATGGCTGCATCTATCGGAGTAGTGAACAAAATTCCAAATGCATATGCTGCCGCATGGGGAATGCCCAATGCAAGCAATGAAAGACGCATGGCAATTAATTATGCGTATGGTTGTGAACCACCCGAGAACATTCGTCTGATAACCGACAACGTGCATCGCGACATTGATGTGCTTATGTTGTATCCAATGAATCTCGTTGCAGTTGACCCACGCTTCGGAAGTTGGCTCACACAATACGGTTACGCAAATTATCTGACGAACGACATGCTTTTGAAAATGGGCAGCGTAACACCACAAGGCAAGTTAAAAGTAGCGGATAAGGAATATGGTACGCTTGTCATACTTTTTGAGCCGTTTCCCGAGAAAGAAGAACTCGACTTTATAAAGAAATTTCTCAACGCCGGCGGTAAAGTTCTGTGGCTTGGCACACCTCCGATGCTCAACAAGGGTGGAGAATCATGCAGCGCGCAATGGCAGGAAATTTTCGGGGCAAGTTATAAATTCCATGTCGATTGCGGCGAAATGGCAAGCGGAAAGAAAATAGAATTCCAGGGACTTCTTGAAAACGTAGAGCCGCAAGATATCCTCACCGACTATATTGTTGACCATATTTACCCGGTTGAGGCAAAAAACAGCGAAGTTGTGGCAACCTGCAACGGAGAAGTTATCGGCACGGTGAAGAATTATCCTGGCAATGGCAAAGCTTGTTTCATCGGTTGCCGGTTGCGTGATGACCAAAGCCGGAGTCTGGGATATGAAACGCGGAATATGTTTGAAGTTCTCAATTCTCTTGGCGCTTATCCCGCAACAGGAACTTACAAGAACGTAAACGATAATCCCGCTTACCTTTCGCGTACCACCGATTACTTTGTTTCTGCATTCCCCAACGGAACTACGATGATTGTAAACCATTATCGTACGCACGTAGAGACTTGGGACGGAAATTTCTCGAGAGATGATGCACGCGATGCCGAGATTCTTAAAAACAATCCCTTGCCTTCGGACACAATAACACTGAAGAATGCGAAAATCAACGGACACGACATTACCTACACGGGACGTCTGTCGATGGGTTTCAATATAAAGGACAAAACACTTTGCGCATTCTACGGACAGCAGTGCAACGAAATCATTGCAGACGGCAAAAGATACAAATTTGCTGCCGACAAGTTGGACAACATAACGTTCGGGCAAGTAAACGGAAGCAAGACGCATTATATATTATACGCCAGCGGAGCCGAGACAATAAGTATTCCGGTTCCGGCATGGGCAAGAAGTGCAACTGCAACAGTTGACGGCAAAAACATACCGGTTTCCATAAAAAAATCAACGCTCACGCTGAAAATCGATAAAGAAAAATACGGACATGCCGTTGACATCAAAATAAATTGAACAAGCAATATATTAACACCCTAATCCACATAGAGTATGAAGTGTACAAAACTATTAAGAAAGAGGCTATTTTGGGGCATAACTTCCTTGATTGCCGTAATGGGTCTTTGGAGTTGTTCCGACAGCATCGATTCCTCTAATCTTTATGTTTTTCAAGGCGAGACTATTTCCTCGTATCTTGAAAGCACCGAAGGTTACGGAATGTTCCACAAACTCTCGCAGCGTGTAAAGACCGGACGCAAAACCGATTCGCGCATATCTGCTTTGCTTGCTGCCCGAGGAAACTATACGGTGTTTGCGCCGAGCGATAAAGCCATACAGACTTTTATCGACTCTGTGTATGAGCAAAAAGACTACAATCTTGACAGCATTACCTACGAAATGGCTGAATATATCGTGAGAAACGCCATTATCGATCACCAAAACTCCAGCGCTCTCAAGACAACCGAATTCATTATCGGCGCATTGGAAACGATGAGTATGGACGACCGTTACATTATGATTTCGTTTGATACCATCAATTCCAAAACCGTGATTCTTGTCAACGAAAAGTCGGTAATCGAGAATCCCGACGTAGAGTGTAGCAACGGATACATTCATGGTGTTGACAGGGTATTGCAGCCGTCGAACGACAAGCTTCCCGATCTTATCAAGGCGGCAACTAATATGAGAATATTCAGCCGTCTGCTCGAAGAGACGGGCTTTGCCGACTCTATGAACACGGTTCGCGATGAAGACTACGAAGTAAATCACGCCGAATACGGATATAATCTCAACAAAAACGCCACTCTGGCGAATCCTACACATAGATATTATGGCTATACAGCCTTTGTGGAAACCGACAGTGTGTTCCAGGCTGCATGGGGAGTGAGTGCGCCCGAATACAAAAGCGATGTGTTCGTAAATTGGCAGAGCATTCTCTCGGTCATAAAGGAGCAATGCCAAAAGGCATACCCACATGCTACGGCCGAAGACCTTAAAGATCCTAACAATGCCGTACATCAATTTGTGGCATACCACCTTGTTCCGGCGCGTATGAGTTGGGAAAAAATGGTGATTCACCATCTTGAAATGGGTTACGCGTATAACAACCCGAACAGTCTCACCATCGATTGCCACGAATACTATGAAACGATGGGCGGATACCGTCGTTTGATGAAGATAACCGAGGGACGCCAAACCGACGGCAAGCGAATCAACCGCCATTGCACTTACGACCGCGATACATACGATGAAGTTACGGTTGATCGCCTTGGCGTGAAAATTCAGCCTGACAACGGCAAGGTTGCAAACAATGCTCTCAACGGTTTCTACTATCCCATTGACGAAATACTCCTTTACGACGACGATGTGCCAAACGTTGTACTCAACGATCGCCTTCGCTGGGATTTCTCGTCTCTTTTCTCCGAACTTATCACCAATGGTCTGCGCCGCGTGAAAGACGCCAACCAGCACGCCATACCTAATGATTATTTCGAACGTATGAAGGTTTCCGACGAAAGTTGGATTGTTTACCTCCCTTACTATGGTGGTTCGAGTATGTGTAACTATCAGGCAGACGAGTTTAACATTCGCGGGCAGTATGATCTTACTGTAAGACTCCCGCCAGTGCCTATAGAAGGTACATGGCAGTTCCGCATTTGCGCGCCGTGCAACTCAGGCTTCGGTATGGCGCAGTTCTATATAGGTAAAGACCCAAACAATCTCCAGGCAATTGGTTTGCCGGTCGACTTGCGCCTTTCGCTTTCGAATCCTAGCATTGGTTGGGAAGAAGATAACGAGGACGAAGAAATCACTCGCCAGATCGACAAGAACATGCTCAACCATAGTTACATGAAACCGCCACGCCACGACGGTATATCCCGCAATGGCGCACCGGTAACCGAGTCTATGCGAAACTCCACCACATATCGTGCAAACTTGCGTGTGCGCAAGATTGTATGGACTGGTAATATGAAACCAGACGACACCGTATATTTGCGCATCAAGTCGGTATTGACCAACCCGTTTGCCTGCTTCTTGCTCGACTATATGGAATGGGTTCCGAAGAATGTGTACAACGGCGTGGAAGAAGAGGACCAGTGGTAAACCCTCTGCTTAGCCGCTAAAATATAAGGTATCCCGGCACAAATATGTGCCGGGATTCTTTTGTTGAATACGGAGGGTTGGGGTGCAAGTTCCGAGATGTTTTGACCCTCGTTTTGAGCACAGAAAACCTACATGCGTTGTCGTGAAAACTCCGGGCCACCAAATTTAAATTACATGGCCCGGAATTTAAATTAGATGCCTTGGAGTTTTTACGAGATGCGGAGGCCGTAAAACGAGATGCGGAACTATGTTTTTTGTGAACGATAGGGGATATCAGAAGCTGTGGGGACGTTGCCGGAAATCCGTCGGTAAAAAAATGTAAACAGTAGATATTATATTATAATATGTCGATAAATGGAAATGGGCGGTTAAACCTTGAAGTATTTTTCACGTCAAAATATCAACGAATTAGAAACGTCGGTTCTACAATGCCGTTAGGCCGCAATTTTATCATAGAAAACTAACAGGAACATGAAAAGATTTTTGATTTTGCCGTTGCTGGTTTGCCTTTGTGCCATTACAGCCAATGCGCAGTACACCATTTCGGGAAAAGTAACCGAGAAATCAGACGGAGCAGCCATTGAACTTGCCACAGTACAGCTTCTCAATAAGGATTCATCGTTTGTAAACGGTGTGAACTCCTCAAAAAACGGTACGTTCTCGCTCAGTGTGAAGAAAGCAGGCAGTTATCTCGTGAAAATCTCGTTCGTGGGCTATAATGCAGTGTATCGCAACGCTGTGGTAAGCAAGAACAATCCCGAAGTAAAGCTCGGCGCAATTGCTCTCGGCACTAACGAAGTGGCGCTGAAAGGAACTGTGGTTACGGCTAAGGCTGCAAAGGTGGAAATGAAAGCCGATACTTTTCAGTACAACGCATCGGCCTATCGCGTTCCCGTGGGGTCGACACTCGAAAATCTCGTGGAGCAACTCCCGGGTGCGGAGGTGAGCGACGACGGTACCATTAAAATCAACGGCAAAACTGTGAAGCAAATTCTTATGAACGGCAAGGATTTCTTTAAAGGCGATACAAAGATTGCCATGAAGAACCTTCCTACGGAACTTGTCTCAAGTATAAAAGCCTATGACAAGAAGAGCGACTACACCAAGCAGACCGGAATCGACGACGGCAACGAAGAAACCGTGCTCGACGTAGGGCTGAAAAAAGAACTCAAGGAAAGTTGGGTGAGCAACATACAGGGCGGCTACGGAAGCAAGGACCGCTACAACGCCGACATATTCGTGAACCGCTATACCGACAATGACCACGAAACAGTGTTCGGCAATGCAAACAATGCCGGCGACCGGCATTTCGGCCCGGGACGTGGCGGCGGCAGCGGGCTTACGGCCAACAAAAGCGCTGGCTTCGATGCCGGCTGGGACAACGGCAAGAAAGAAAACGAAGCCGGACGCCTCGAACTCAACGGCAACATGCGCTGGAGTCATAGCGCAAGCGATAGACAAAACCGCACAAGTTCCGAAACATTCCTCAACTCAGGCAATTCTTCTTCGTTCTCAAACTCAAAAAGTCAGAACTATTCCCACAGTACAAACTTCAATTCTCGCCTGTGGCTGAAATGGAATCCCGACAGTATGACAACGGTAATGTTCGCTCCCAACTATTCCCACAGCGAATCGTCAAACTGGAGCCAAAGCCGCACAGCAACTTTCAATAGCGACCCCTACGCAATAGCAGGTATAACCGATCCGCTCGAATCTCTGTTCAGCGACAGCATTTCCTCGCTTCGCGATATCGCGGTAAACACCAACCATCGCATCACAATGGGAAACAGCACAAGCAACTCGGCAGACTATTGGGCTATGATAGTAAGGAAACTCAACAGCAAGGGACGAAACATCTCCATTAGCTCAAACGGTAACTGGGGCAAATCGAAGAGTGTGAGTTTCTCCCGCTCGGATATAAACTATTTCCAAACCGAGGCAGCCAACAGGAATACTTTTACAAATCAATACAACTATAATCCGTCGGAAAACTGGGGATTAAGCGGCCGATTGAGTTATAGCGAGCCTATTGTGAAGAATCTTTTTGCCCAGGCAAGCTATGAATACTCTTACTCCTATTCCAATTCCGACCGTTCGCTATATCAACTCGATTCGCTCTCGGGCTGGAGAGACATGTACTCACCTGCAATAGGCAAACTGCCTACAAGCGCCGATTCTTTGCGCATGACGCTCAACACAAGAAACAGCCAATACGCAACATATAAGAACTATACGCACAAGATGTCTGTCGGAGTGCGCTACAACTCGAAGAATCTTAATTTCCATGCCGCAGTAGATTTCAATCCGCAGCGCACAAAACTGGAATATCAAAAGGATAAACTCGACACCGTGGTAACGCGCAACGTTTTCAACGTATCCCCGAACATCAGAATGCGCTACAAAATTTCGCAGACTTCGCAACTCGACATACGGTATCGCGGCTCGTCTTCACAGCCTTCGATGACAGACCTCTTAGATGTAACCGACGATTCAAATCCTCTCTACATATCAAAAGGAAATCCCGGTTTGAAACCATCGTGGAACAACTATTTTGAAATGTTCTACAATAACTATCTTCCGAAGTCGCAGACAGGTTGGATGACACGCCTTACTTTCAACCAGACGTCAAACAGCATAAGCAATGCAATGCATTATGACGAGACTACGGGCGTTCGCACCACGCGTCCGGAGAATATCAACGGAAATTGGGACGCTAACGGCGATTTTATGTTCAATACCTCGTTCGGCAAAGACAAGAGCTGGACGATAGGAACCTTTACCGGCGTGAGCTACTCAAACAACGTGGGATATGTAAGCACCGGAAACGACACTACAAGCAGCAAAAACACAACGAAAAACCTTAACCTTCGCGAGCACATGCGTCTTACTTATCGTACAGGGCTTTTCGAATTCGGTCTAAGGGGTGGCGTGAATTATCAACACGCGCGAAACGAACTGCAGTCGAATGCAAATCTCGATACATGGAATTTCAACTACGGCGGAGAGGTTAACGTTACTTTTTCCTGGAACATGCAACTTTCTACAGACCTTCGTATGAATTCGAGAAGGGGTTATTCCGACAATTCAATGAATACCAACGAGTTGATATGGAACGCGCAATTGGCGCAAAGCTTCCTCAAAGGAAATGCAGCCACTCTCTCGGTGCAGTTCTACGACATTCTCCATAACCAGAGCAATGTGTCGCGTTCGATAACGGCGCAGATGCGTTCCGACTCGTGGAACAACAGTATCAACTCCTATTTCATGGTAAACTTTATCTATCGCCTGAATATTTTTGGCGGCAAGAACAATAACGGAGGCCAGGATGGCGGTCAGAGAATGGGCGGTCCGGGCAGAGGACCAGGTGGAGGCGGTTTCTCGCGCGGCGGAGGAATGAGAAGACGGTAAGTTTTCCGGCGTGTCATGGTTCTCGCAAAAAGTTCCACCGACATGCTGCTTCTCCCGAGGGACACTTGGCTTACAGCAAGGCAAACCTTTGAAACGATATAGCCTTTTACTGCGAGATATACTACAATAATTCATTTCAAATACCTTTTATAGCATTTTCTGGGCGCTGGCAGTTGTGAAACTCCCGGCGCTTTTTTCTTGATGTGCGAAAAAAATGAAATATTTTAAGAGTTTTTTATTCTCCGATTTATAAAAATAGTTATATTTGCATTGTATTTTACACCGCGATAAGCAATTTCGCTGCAAAAAGCGTTGTTGGCGGTGTGATTAGCGTTAAGAATTACACTTCCTTTCATAGCAATTTTTAGAGATGCCGGTAGTTGAGAAACTATCGGCATCACGCTTTTACGGCATCGGCTATTGCGTGGTGGCGATACCATGTTTTTTTGCGGATATTGGTTATAAACAATGTAGGGTGGGGTGGTTTTGCGTTGATATAAGGTTGCGTGTCATTATAGTTTGTTGTGTTTCAGGTTTTCAGTATATTTGCAAAGAATGAAAACGCAGCTCGCGCATGATTACGTTTGTCATATTCCGAGTCATAACGCTCCTCTATTTTCTAGTAGTGGCTGCAACAATTGTGGTGGTTATTCTGGAAAAGCGTCAGCCTGTGAAAACCATGGCGTGGACGCTTGTGCTTATTGCGCTCCCGGTTGTAGGTTTGCTGTTGTTTTATTTCTTTGGGCAGGATATCCGCAAGGAGCGGCGGCTTCTAAGGCGCGAAATCAATATGATGAAGCGCAAGGATTTGGCGGAGTATCTTCCGCGCGACAATGTGAGAGTTCCTGAGAAATACATGCCGCTTGCCAATTATTTTCTCAAATGCAATTTTTCCCCCACCTTTACTTTTGGCGATGTAAAGATATTCTGCGACGGACAGGATAAGATGATATCGTTGCTGCGCGATATCTCGAACGCACGGAGTCATATTAATCTTGAATACTTCATATTCGAAGACGATGCGCTGGGGCGTATTGTGCGCGATTTCCTTGTCGACGCGGTGAAACGCGGCGTTGTAGTGAGGCTTTTGTATGACGATGTGGGGTGCTGGTCGGTTAAAAACCGTTTTTACGACGATATGGTGGCAGCGGGAATTATTGTGAGCAGTTTTATGCCCGTTAGGTTTTCGCGTTTCACGCGCCGTGTGAACTATCGCAACCACAGAAAAATTGCGGTAATCGACGGAAAGGTGGGCTATGTGGGCGGAATGAACATTGCAATGCGTTATCTCTACGGCAACAAGGACGGCGGTTGGAGGGACATGCATCTGCGCCTCACGGGAAACGTTGTTTATGGATTGCAGCAGACTTTTATTTCAGATTGGTTTTACAATACAGCCGAAATGCTTGACAACACAGGCGCGTATCCCAAAATCGAGGGGAGCGAAAACCATTGCGGCGCAATGCAGATTGTTACCGCTTCGCCTACATCGGAGCAGCCTTATATAATGAACGGCTTTGTGTGGGCTATAATGAATGCCCGAAAATATTTCTACCTCACCACTCCTTATCTGATGCCCACCGAGCAGGTGTTGAACGCTTTGCAAATGGCGGCAAGCGCGGGAATCGACGTTAGAATAATGGTGCCGGAAAATGCGGAGCATTTCTGGATAAAGACTGCCAACGAATCGTATTACAGCGACGTTATGAAAGCCGGGGCAAAGGTCTACGCTTATGGGGCGGGCTTTTTGCATGCCAAATATTTTGTTTCCGACGATATTTTGTCGACTGTCGGCTCTACCAATACCGATTTCCGCAGTTTTGAAGACGATTTCGAGGTTAATGCCTTTATTTACAACGAATCGCTTACCCGTAAACTGAAGGCGTGCTTTGAGAACGATATGAAGTCGTGCCGACTGATTGAAACCACAACGTGGAAGAAGCGCGCAAGGCTTCAAAAGGTAGCCGAGAGCTTCGTTAGAATCGTTTCTCCGTTGCTCTGATTCTGCGCCGAAATGCTATTTTGCAAACGTCTGTGCGTCAGATGTTTATTTTACTCGAAATTTCGCAAAAACTCCAAGGCATCTAATTTAAATTAGATGCCTTGGAATTTAAATTATGTCTGACATAGTTTTTACGAGATGCGACATCGTTTTTTTCAGAGTTTTTGCCGCTCAAAAAAAGAGCCGCAAACCGGGTGTGTTTCCCAATCTGCGGCTTCTGGTTATTATACTTGTGCTAACTGCTGGCGGCGTGTTTTAATAAACGTTCAATTCGTTGCGTACCACACGCCCCATTGCTATCACGCACTTGAGGTTCAAATCCTGGTCAAACATCATGATGTCGGCGTCCTTGCCTTTCTCGAGTGTTCCCTTGCGTTTGTCCACTCCGATAATTCTTGCCGGTGTTTCCGAAGCCATTCGGCAGGCATCTCCAAGCGGAATTTCCACCTTCTGAACCATTGTGCGAATCAGGCGGTCCATGGTTGCGATACTTCCGGCCAATGCGGAGTGGTCGGCAAGCTTGCAAACTCCGTCTTCGATTATCACGCGCGGGTCGAAAGCCGTTTGCGAATCGCTCGCTGCGCATGCCAGTGCATCGGTGATGAGAGCCGTGCGGTCGGGCCCCTTTATCTTGTAAACAAGGTTGAGAATCGTGATAGGCACATGCTTTCCGTCGGCAATCACCTCGGCAGTCATGTCGTCGATGAGGTATACGCTCTCCACCGTGCCCTCGTATTTGTATTCGTGGTTCTTATGAAAACCCGGCATGGCGTTATAGAAATGCGTGGCATGCGTGAAGCCCACTTCGTAGGCGGCTCTCACATCGTGGTAGTTGGCTTGGGTGTGCGCCACACACGGAAGCACTCCGTGCTCCACGCAAGTACGTCCAAACTCTATCGTACCCGGCAATTCCGGCGCCTCGTCCCATCTTTTTATGCAACTCGTGGAATCGAGCAGCGGACGGTAGTCGGTAGCCGTAGGGTTCTTGATGTTTTCGGGCAATTGCCCGCCGGCCATTTCTTTGTTGAAGTACGGGCCTTCGAGATGCAGCCCCAATACCGGACTGTCGGGTTGCGACATAAGTTTTTCGGTTGTGGCAACGGCAGCTCGTATCATCGGCATCGTTGAAGACGAGAGTGTGGGAAGAATAGAGGTTGTGCCGTAGAACATGTGGGTGTTGATGGCCTTGCGGAACGCATCTTCGCTACCTTCCATGAAGTCTCGTCCGCCTCCTCCGTGCACATGGATATCAATTCCTCCCGGAACAATATAACAACCTTTGGCATCGAAAAAACGCGCACTCTCTATGTGGAGTTCATTATTTGATACTTCGATAATTCTATTACCGTCAATAATCACCGAGCCGCCCCTTATCCAGCCTTGAGGGGTTAGTATTCGTCCGTTAAGTATTTGTGTTAACATACTAAGAATTTATTATGTTACTATCTCAAATTGGCAAAGTTCGATTTGAAACCCAAAATTACAATTTTTATTTGTTTTTTTCACGATATCGGATATTAATAGTTCGCAAAAAATAAAAAATGTATAATCCTGCGCCATTTTCCGCTCCAAAAGCTGTTGTTGCGTTTCTTCTACCTTAATTCGGGAGTTGTGCATGCTTTTGTGTATTTCTCAACTACTTAAAAGCCGCGAAAATTTGGCTTGCCGCATTTTTGTAGTTAAATTTGTCGGAAATTTATCGCATACCTGTTTTTACAATAAACGAAAATCATGAACAAGAAACTTATCGCGTTGATGTTTGGTCTGATGTCGGGCTGCACAACTATATCTGCGCAACACCTCGACGGCTATCTTTTTGGCAACGAAACCGCTCCAAACGGCACGGAATGGCAATCGCCCGAAAAACTCTCGCTCAACAAGGAATTGCCCCACGCCTGGTTTTTCTCGTTTCAAGACACAGAGGCAGCCAAAGGCGTATTGCCCGAAAAAAGCGACTATTTCCGTTCGCTCAATGGCGAATGGAGTTTCCATTGGTCGGCATCGCCCGAAGAACGAACCAAAGGCTTTGAAAAAAACGACTATCCTGTGAACGATTGGGACAGACTTGAAGTGCCTTCGGCTTGGAATGTGGCAGGAATACAAAAGGATGGAACGCATAAATACGGTATCCCGGTCTACGTAAATCAAGGCGCGGTGTTTTATCATCAGGTGGCGGTGGACGATTGGCGCAAAGGCGTGATGAGAGAACCGCCTAAAACTTGGACAACATACAAGTATCGCAACGAAGTAGGGCAATACGTTCGCACGTTTACCGTTCCGGCCAACTGGAAAAAGCGCCGTGTGATGATAAACTTCGATGGCGTTGATTCGTTCTTCTACCTCTGGATAAATGGACGGTATGTAGGTTTTTCAAAAAACTCGCGCTGCTTGGCACAATTCGACATCACGCCATATTTGACCGCTGGAGAAAACCGTGTGGCTGTTGAAGTTTACCGCAGTAGCGACGGCTCTTTCCTCGAAACGCAGGATATGTTCAGAATGGCAGGTATAATACGCTCGGTTTACCTCACGGCGAAACCCGAAGTGCATGTGCGCGATATTGTAGCCGTTCCCGATCTCGACAGCCACTATATAAATGGCGCGCTTAACGTGAAAGCAACGCTCAACAACCTTTCTGGGAAAAACATCAAGGCATATTCCATGGAATATGCCCTGTATCCAGTAGAACTATACGGCGACAAAACCGAAGAAAAGCCGGTGGCAACGATAACAGAAGCCGTTTCGAACATTACAAGTCAGGGAACGGCGGAAATTCAAACGCAAATCACCGTTCCGAATGTAAGGAAATGGTCGGCTGAAGCCCCTTGGCGTTATGTTCTTGTGGGCACTCTGAAAGACAAGAAAGGCAAAACGGTGGAAACAATCTCTACCTACACCGGTTTTCGTAAGGTGGAAATTCGCGACACTCCCGCAAGATTCGACGAATTCAACAAGGCCGGGCGATATTTCTACGTCAACGGAAAAACAGTAAAGCTCAAAGGTGTAAACCGGCACGAGACAAATCCCGAAAGAGGCCATGCCGTAACGCGCCAACAAATGGAAAAAGAAGTGATGCTCATGAAACGTGCAAACATTAACCACGTTAGAAATTCGCATTACCCAGATGATCCTTACTGGTATTACCTATGCGACAAATTTGGTCTGTATCTCGAAGACGAATGTAACATTGAATCTCATCTGTATTACTACGGAAAAGCTTCGTTGTCGCATGTCGCGGAATTCAAGGCGGCACATGTGGCGCGCGAAATGGCTATGGTTCGTGCCGAGGTCAATCATCCTTCAATCGTGATTTGGTCTCTGGGCAACGAAGCCGGTCCTGGCGACAATTTCAAGGCTGGCTACGAAGCCATAAAGCAGTTTGATTCTTCCCGTCCGGTACAATATGAGCGCAACAACGATATTGTGGACATGGGTTCCAATCAGTATCCGTCTATAGCCTGGGTTAGGCAAGCTGTCAAGGGAAATGCTAAAATCAAATACCCTTATCATATTTCCGAATACGGGCATTCAATGGGTAACGCCACAGGAAATCTTATTGATTATTGGGAAGCGATAGAATCCACCAATTTCTTTTGCGGCGGAGCCATATGGGAGTGGGTTGATCACGGACTCTACAATTATACTTCCCAAGGCACGCGCTACATAGCCTATGGCGGTGATTTCGGAGACTATCCCAACGACGGCACTTTCTGTCTTGACGGAACTGTTTTCTCAGATCTTACGCCCAAACCGCAATATTATGAGGCGAAAAAGGTTTTCCAAAATATTTCGGTCAAACCTTATAGCGATTTGAAGACAGGAAACGGACGCGTTGTGCTGTTCAATAAAAACTATTTCGAACCTGCGGTCTACGATATCGAATGGTCTCTGCTTGAAGACGGAAAGCCTGTGGTTAACGGGGCTTTGCAAAACATCAAGTCGATAGGAGCGAGAGAAAAACTGGTAGTCCCGGTGCGTTTCGACCATTCCATTTTAAAATCCGACAAAGAGTATTTCCTTAACTTCTCGTTCCGTTTGCAAAAAGATATGCCATGGGCGAAAAAAGGTTATGTACAAGCCGAAGAGCAACTGCTTGTAAAGGCTGCGACAAACCGCGAAAGCATTGCGAAAGCGGCTGCCGGTGCTGCGCCAAAGGTTAGCGAAAGCGCGAATACTGTTACCGTGAGCGGCAATACCTTTACTGCTGAATTCGATAACGCGCGCGGCACACTTTCAACGCTTAAATACAATGGCAAAAGCGTTATCGTTCCCAACGAAGGCCCTAAGATAGATGCGTTCCGCGCACCTTTGGACAACGACAACTGGGTTGATCATTCCTGGTATGCCAATGGTTTGAACAATCTCAAACACCGCGCCACCGGGCATACTCTTTATACGCGCAAAGACGGCAGCGTGGTGATTTCCTACGATGTCGAGGCGCAAGCGCCGCAGGCTTATAAACGACAGGGCGGAACTTCGGGAAAAATAAAAGTGGTTCCGGAGAATGGAAAAGCCTTTGGCGAAGAAGATTTCAAGTTTACGGCGAGCCAAGTATGGACTATATATCCCGACGGAAGCGTGGAACTCGAATCGTCTATAAGTTCCAACAAAACTTCGGCTGTTTTGCCGCGATTGGGATACCTTATGCGCGTTCCGCAAAACCTTAACAGATATACTTATTACGGACGTGGTCCGATCAATAACTATAACGACCGCAAAACAGGTCAGTTCTTAGGACGATATGAGTCCACGGTGGAAGAACAGTTCCTGCCATTCGGAAAACCTCAAAGCATGAGCAACAACGAGGAGGTGCGTTGGTGTGCGCTCACCGACGCTTCGGGGAACGGCGCTGTGTTTATTGCAAAAAATATGATGAGCACTTCGGCGCTCGCATATTCCGAGCAGGCGCTCGACACTGCGGCCCACCCGTATCAATTACCCGAGGCGGGCGACACATATCTGCATCTCGATTATGCGGTAACCGGTATCGGAGGAAACAGTTGCGGACAAGGTGGACCCTTAGATGCGGATATCGTTAGGGCTACCCCTCATTCTTTCGGTTTTATAATCCGTCCGGCTTACGGCGATATCGATGCAAAAGCTGCCGTAAGCGCTACGGGCGAAACGCCTTTGCTTATCGTGCGTTTCAAGAGCGGAGAGGTTTCGATTAATGCCCAAGATACAACTTCCGTAGTCTATTTCTCGGTCAACGGCAAGCGTGCGCAGAAATACTCCAAGCCTTTCGCGTTTATGCAAGGCGGCAAGATAGAGGCGTGGAGTGCGCAGGCGCCGAAATTGAAATCGGTTGCAAATTTTGCGAAAATCGACAGAATTCCAACCGAAGTGGTTTTCGCAAGCAGTGTAGAGGCCGGCGAGGGCGATATTTCTCATCTCACAGACAACGATCCCGAAACATATTGGCACACAATGTATAGTGTAACCGTGGCAAAGTATCCCCATTGGGCTGACTTTGATGCCGGCACAACGAAGCTTGTAAAAGGTATCACTTATCTGCCGCGCCAGGATAGCCGCAACGGTCGTATCAAAGGTTACAAGGTGCAAGTGAGCAGCGATGGCAAAACTTGGAGCGAACCGGTGGCACAAGGCGAATTCGAAGACAATGCCAAAGAGAAGAAAGTGCTTTTCAAACAGCCAGTCAAGGCTCGTTACGTGCGCTTCACCGCTCTCTCGTCGTGCGACGGACAGGATTTTGCAACGGCTGCCGAAATCGGAATTTTGGCCGACTGATTAAGGTTTTTCATAGATTGATTTTTTTATAATTAGAACGTGTGGCGCGATGTGCTTCGTGCCACACGTTTGTTTTTCAGAAGTTTGCAGTGTGAGCTGTGCCCGGTTTTTGTCATGCTGCATAGCTCTCTGTTGCAGGCATAATTGTGGGTGAAAAAACAGGTAACAGTTATCGTTTTTACAAGAAACCTTATTGTTTTTTCGGCATGCGCATCTTGTAAAAATTCCAAGGCATCTAATTTAAATTCCGGGCCACCAAATTTAAATTAGATGCGTCGGAGTTTTTGCGACAACCGATGTAGTTTTTCCGGCACGAAATGCGGGGGAAAATACAACAATAACACGCCCGGCAAAACCTGTTTGCGGTTGCCGGGCGTGCTCTATATTTCAACAAACAATGCGTTTGTTTATTCCTTTGCCAATTTTTCGGTGTCGGCAGCGATGAGCAATTCTTCGTCAGTGCCTATCACAGCAACAGTAACCTTGCTGTCGGCAGAAGAAATCACCTGGTCATCGCCAAAATTCACGTCGTTCTTTTCCTTGTCGAGCACAATGCCAAGGTTTTCAAGCCCCTTGAGCGTGTCGCGGCGCACCGAATGCTGATGCTCGCCCACGCCGGCTGTAAATATTATGGCATCTACACCGCCCATGGCAAATGTGTAAGAACCGATATACTTGCGAATGTTGTAGCAATACGTATTGCGTGCGAGCAAGGCGCGGCGGTTGCCCGAATGTATCGCATCGTCAACTTCGCGCATGTCGCTTGAAACGCCCGAAATGCCAAGCACGCCCGATTTCTTGTTGATGAGTTCGGAAACTTGCTTGATATCGAGATTCATATGCTCCATAAGGAACAGCACAGCCATGGGATCAACATCACCGCTGCGCGTGCCCATCACAAGACCTGCGAGAGGAGTGAGCCCCATTGAGGTGTCGACCACCTTTCCGCAGTCAACGGCCGTAACAGATGCGCCGTTGCCGATATGGCAAATGATGAGCTTTTTCTCGTTGATGTTCCAATTCAAAAACTCGCAAGCCTTAGCCGAAACATATCTCACCGATGTGCCGTGGAAACCATAGCGGCGCAGTTTGTAAGTCTCGCAAATTTCATAAGGCAAGGCATAGGTGTAAGCATAGTCGGGCATGGTTTGATGGAAAGCCGTGTCGAACACAAAAACCTGCTTCACGTTCGGCAGTTCTTTCATTATAGCTTCATAGCCAAGCAAATGGGCCGGATTGTGAAGCGGCGCGAGCTCGCTATACTGCTTCCATTCTTCAAGAATTTCGGGAGTAACCACCACGCTATGGGTGAATTTTCCCCCGTGCACTATACGGTGTCCCACAGCATCGATTTCGTTGAGCGACTTAATGGCTCCGTGCTCCGCATCTGTGAGTTGTTTCAGAATAAAGTTGATGCCCATTTCATGGTTAGGCACATTCACTTTAATTGTCTTGCTGTAGCCGTCGGCAGCTTTGAGTTTGAGAAACGAAGCTTCGAGTCCAATTTTTTCCATTCCGCCTGCTGCGAGAACGGTGCGGTTGCTCATGTCGTAGAGTTTGTACTTGATTGAAGAACTTCCGCAGTTGATTACGAGGATTTTCATTTATAGTAAGATAAAATTGTATGCAATGTTAAGCAGTAGGCACATCGTTTGCCCCTTGTTCGGTGTTTTGTTTTTTTGCTGCGATGGCCTGGTTGGCAGTTACCGCAATCATGTTGTAAACATCGTCAACGGAGCAACCGCGGCTCAAATCGTTCACCGGGCGTGCGATGCCTTGGAGAATAGGTCCGATAGCTTCTGCTCCGCCAAGGCGCTGCACGAGTTTGTAAGCGATGTTGCCCACCTCGAGATTGGGTACCACGAGCACATCGGCGTGTCCTGCCACTTTTGAATTGGGCGCCTTGTGTTCGCCAACCGACGGCACGAGCGCGGCATCGGCTTGCAGTTCGCCGTCAATCTCTATGTGTGGGTCGAGCTGGCGTGCAAGTTTTGTGGCCTCTATCACTTTTTCTACGGCATCGTGTTGTGCCGAGCCTTTGGTTGAGAAACTGAGCATTGCAACCTTGGGGTGGGGGATTCCTGCCACATGTTGTGCGGTGTGGGCGGTGCAAACGGCGATTTGTGCCAGTTGCGTGGCGTCGGGTATAGGCAAAACGGCTACATCACCCATGACCAAAAGGCCGTTGTCGCCGTATTCCGTGGCTTTTGTAACGAGCAGCATTGCTCCCGAAACGCAGTTGATTCCCGGCGCAGTCTTTATGATTTGCAGGGCGGGGCGCAACACGTTTCCGGTGGTGTTTCTCGCGCCGGCGAGTTGGCCGTCGGCACCTCCGGTCTTGATTATCATGCAGCCAAGATAGAGCGGATCTTTCACCAGCTCCCTTGCGCGTTCAATTGTAAGCCCTTTCTTTTTGCGTATTTCGGTAAGCATTAGGGCGTATTCCTCTGATTTGGGATTGTTGAGCGGGTCGATGATTGTAGCTTTTGATATATTTTTGAGTCCCCACTTTTCGGCGAGAGCCATAATCTCTTCCGGATTTCCGATAAGGATTATATTTGCCAGTTCATCGGCTAATGCGCGGTCTGCGGCGCGCAGTGTGCGTTCTTCAGTGCCTTCGGGCAATACTATGCGTTGGATATTTTCTTTGGCGCATTTAACGAGTTTGCTAATTACATCCATTAGAATTGAATAGATTTACATTGTTCTAAATGCAAAGATAGCGATTTAATGACAATGAATAGTAGCCGCGTTGCCATGATTTGATGCAAAGTTGCCAAAATGTATAGTTGTGAAGCCTTGGTTAAAAAACGCACAAAGCAAATGCCGCTTTTTTCGGTTCGAATCCGTGGATTTTATGATAAGGTTTCGTTGGATTTTTATTGATTGCGGAGACTGAAAAAACTACATCGGTTGTCGCAAAAACTCCGACGCATCTAATTTAAATTTGGTGGCCCGGAATTTAAATTAGGTCTGACCTCGTATTTCCCGATATCCGACGTCGTAAAAAGCAATGTCAGACATCGGAAAAGCGATATGCCGACTGTTTCTTCGAATAATAGCTAAAGAATTGATTTATCGAGGAATGGGCAAAAAAATAAGCCGGACGCCATTTTGAATGACGTTCGGCTTGAATGATTGGAAGCTATTTAATGTTTTCAACTCTTGTTGCTGAATACGAGAGTGCCGTTTTCGGAATCCACAATAATGGGTTTTGTGCGGGCTACTTGGCCCGAAATTAGTTTTTTGCTCAAGTCGTTGAGCAGCATTCGCTGCAATGCCCTTTTCACAGGGCGTGCTCCGAATTCGGGGTCAAACCCTTCGTCGGCGATAAGCTCTACTGCTTTGTCGGAAACCTCAAGTTGCACTTCCTGCGATGCGAGCAGTTTTTGTATTCCGGCTATCTGCAAGTTCACAATCTGTTTGATTTGTGCCTTTTCCAACGGGCGGAACATTATTATCTCGTCAATTCGGTTGAGAAACTCGGGGCGGATTGTCTTTTTGAGCATCTCCATCACCTGATTCTTGGTCTCGTCCAAAACTTTCTCATACTCCGCTCCGCTATGTTCCTTCAAGGCATCGAAACGGCTCTGTATGTATTGGCTGCCAAGGTTTGAAGTCATGATGATAATGGTGTTCTTGAAATTCACAACCCTTCCCTTGTTGTCGGTAAGCCTTCCGTCGTCGAGCACTTGCAACAAAATGTTGAACACGTCGGGGTGGGCTTTCTCGATTTCATCGAACAGCACCACGGAATAAGGTTTGCGCCTTACGGCCTCGGTGAGCTGGCCTCCTTCGTCGTATCCCACGTATCCCGGGGGCGCACCTACGAGACGCGACACGCTGAATTTTTCCTGGTATTCGCTCATGTCGATGCGCGTCATCATATTCTCGTCGTTGAACAAGTATTCTGCGAGCACTTTTGCCAGTTCGGTTTTTCCCACGCCCGTAGTGCCGAGAAATATGAACGAACCTATAGGGCGACGAGGGTCCTGCAAACCTGCACGAGAACGGCGCACCGCATCGGCTACAGCCGTTATCGCCTCGTCTTGACCTATAACCCGTTTGTGCAGTTCCTCTTCGAGTCGCAACAGTTTCTCACGTTCGCTTTCGAGCATGCGGCTTACGGGAATTCCTGTCCAACGGCTTACTACGTCCGCGATATCATCGGGCGTTACTTCCTCTTTGATTATCGCGCAGCCGCCTTGGCGTTTTTCCAAATCGTCATGCAGTTTCGTTATCTCGTCGTTCAAAGCCTTTATTTTGCCGTATCGTATTTCCGCAACTTTGCCGTAGTTGCCATCACGTTCGGCTTTGTCGGCCTCGAATTTGAGCTGCTCTATCATAGATTTGTTGCGCTGGATTTTTGAAATCACCTCTTTTTCCGCATCCCATTTGGAACGGTATTCCGAAGCCTTCTCGTTTATCTCGGCTATCTCCTTGTTGAGCTGTGAAAGCTTGGCGTCGTCATGTTCCCGCTTGATGGCTTCACGTTCTATCTCGAGTTGCTTCTGCTTACGCACAAGTTCGTCAAGATCTTCGGGCATGGAATCACGCTCTATGCGAAGTTTTGCCGCAGCTTCGTCCATAAGGTCAATAGCTTTGTCGGGGAGAAAACGGTCTGTGATGTAGCGGTCGGAAAGTTTGACGGCGGAAATCACAGCATCGTCCTGGATTTTTACATGATGGTGGTTTTCGTATTTTTCCTTGATGCCGCGCAAAATGGAAATGGAATCTTCCACACTTGGTTCGTCAACCATCACCGTCTGAAAGCGGCGTTCAAGCGCTTTGTCCTTCTCGAAATATTTTTGATACTCATCGAGCGTAGTAGCTCCGATGCTTCTCAGTTCTCCTCGGGCAAGCGCCGGTTTTAGTATGTTTGCGGCGTCCATGGCTCCCTCGCTTTTTCCCGCGCCTACGAGAGTGTGGATTTCATCTATGAAAAGAATTATCCTTCCTTCGGAGTGGGTTACTTCGTTTATCACGGATTTCAAACGTTCTTCGAATTCGCCTTTATACTTTGCCCCGGCAACGAGTGCGCCCATGTCGAGGGAGAAAACTTGTTTGTCCTTGAGATTTTCAGGTACGTCGCCGCGCATAATACGTTGGGCAAGTCCTTCCACAATAGCCGTTTTGCCCGTACCAGGTTCGCCGATAAGAATAGGATTGTTCTTGGTGCGTCGTGAAAGTATCTGCAAAACTCGCCGTATCTCGTCGTCGCGTCCGATTACCGGGTCGAGTTTTCCCTGACGTGCGGCTTCAACGAGATTGCGTGCGTATTTCGACAAAGACTGATAGGTTTCTTCGCTCGACTTTGAGTTTACTTTTTTCCCGCCCCGCAGTTCTTTTACGGCTTCTGCGAGATTTTTAGAATTTACTCCTGCGTCTTTCAAAATCTGCGAGGCGCTGCCGGAACTTTCCACGATAGCTTCGAGAATAGTTTCGAGCCCGATAAACTCATCGCCGTTTTTGTTTGCAATATCTTCGGCTTTGAGCAATATATTGTTGGTTTCGGAGCTGAGGTAAGGCTCGCCGCCCGTAACGCGGGGCAGATGGGCAATCTCGGCTTCCACACTTTGGGAGACGGCCTCCGGTTTCACCCCGAGTTTGTTGAAAATGTAATTTGTTACATTCTCTCCCGATTTAATCACTCCCGCCAAAAGATGCACCGGTTCAAGAGCTTGCTGCCTGTTGCGCTGTGCGTTGTCGACGGCGTTTTGTATTGCCTCTTGGGCTTTGATTGTAAATTTTTCGAGGTTCATATCTGTATGTTTATTGTTTGATTAGCATTGCTGCTTATGCCTTATATTATCCAAATATCTTGCCATTGTATGAAAAACTGCCATTTTTGCAATTTCGGCAAGGCTTGGAATGTTTCTGTCGAGCCAATACGGCGCAAAATGCAAGGTTTCCGGCTAAAATCGGACGGATATGAAAATTCCGGAAAACTGACAAATTTGACAGACTGCCCGTGTGGTCTGAAAGGTTTGCGATGCTGGGAAAAAGAGTGGGGACAACTTCCGATTGTTGAAAGTTGTCCCCACATCGTTTATGGTTTTCGTTTTACTTGAACTCCACTTCTTTGAAAGCATATTCGCGAAGCGTGCCTTTTTCGTCGCGGAGAACGAGATGCCCGTTGTTCTCGATTTTCACAAACTCGGCTTTGAACTCGCCATGTTTGTCGCAGTATGAATGAAATCCCGTGTTGCGGTAAAGGTGCGACACGTAGCGCTCTCTTATGCAGTCGCGGTTGTAGCGCAAAGCCTCATATTCCACAATGAAACGCTCGGCGATTGCGTGCAAAAGGTCTTCGCGGCTATGTTCCTGGTTGGTGATGTTGAGCAATGAGACGGGGTTTGGCGCATCGCCCACGAAATTTTTCTGGTTTACGTTTACTCCGATACCTATAACGATTCTTCTGATGTTTTCCTGCTCCAAATCACATTGTATAAGCGTTCCGCTTGCTTTTTTGTCGCCTATATAAATGTCGTTGGGCCATTTTATTGTAACGTTGTCGCATATCTTGGCCAACATATGTCGCACAGCGAGCGACGCTGCTTGCAAAACGACAAACTGTTCGGCGGGTTTCAGAAATTCGGCGCGGCATACAAAACTGAACGTAAGGTTTTTTCCTGATTCTGATTCCCATGTGTTTTCGCCCTGACCTCTTCCGGCTGTCTGTTCATCGCTTGAAATCACCATTATCTCCGTGCTCTGCGGCAGTGGGAGTGTGAAAGCCAAATCGTTGGTTGATGTGGTGAGCGGTGTGTGGTAGTATGAAAGTTTGTAGTCGGTAGTGTATTTCAAAGGAAAGAGAAACCAAAACGAGCGTGCGGAGAGTTTTATGTCTTGGCTCTCAAATAGGTCTTTCGCCGAGAGCGAAGTAGCAGGATTGTTCATATTTATATTAATATGCTATGGGTATCTGAATCATTTTATCCTTTTAGCGGCATGTTCCCGTGAATTTGGGCGGCGCGGTAAACGCGTTTGCAAAATGTTTCACCGAGAATGGCGGTGCTTCACCCGTTACGCTTATTATGTCGAAGCGCACTTGCTGGTCAAGGTCGTGAATGCGCAGGTAAGCCTTTGCTGCCCGCACAAGGTTGTCGCGTTTCTCGGCATCTACTCGCTCTTCCGGATTCATTATGTTGTCGTTGGCGAGCGTTTTGACCTCTACAAACACAAGCAGTCCGCGTTTTTGCGCGATGATATCCACTTCCAGGTGCCCCGCCCTCCAATTCCGTTCCAATATGGAGTAGTCGCGAAACATAAGAAAGCGCGCCGCAGCCTCCTCACCTTGCTTTCCGAGCAAATTGTGTTGCGCCATTATGCCATTGTTTCTGCAAAGGTAGCAAGCATATGCCAAACTGGCAAATCAATACATATTATAAAGGTTTCACAAAGTTAACAAGTGAAAAAAGCCTTGGGTTTTTGTGTAAAATCTTGGGTTCTGAAATCTCGGTTGTGCGTTTTTCTTCCCTTGATGCGGGAGGTTGAAAAAGTGTTTGTATATGCCGTGAAAACGGGAACGGATATCGTGTTTTACGAGGTCAGACCTAATTTAAATTCCGGGCCACCAAATTTAAATTAGATGGCCCGGAGTTTTTACGAGA
Organism: bacterium; assembly: GCA_963660485.1. Lineage (GTDB taxonomy): Bacteria > Bacteroidota > Bacteroidia > Bacteroidales > Bacteroidaceae > UBA6398. Next base: position 128,502 of record CAVKYH010000004.1, read on the forward strand.
TGCGATGTGTTTTTTTCGGGCTTGTTTTTGACAAAAACAAAGTGCCGGTTTGTGGAATTTTTGCGTAATTTTGCAATGTCCTTTTAGCATTATGGGACAAAGCATACTCATATATATAGATTCAAGACCTAACAGAAATGAGAAAAATCATAGCTACGGCACTCCTTGCAGGCACATTCATAGCCTCGGGTGCGCAAGTGCAATTGCCTTCATGGCTTGGAAACATGAAGTTGAGCGGTTATGCGCTCACGCAATACCAGGCAAGTTTTCAGAAAAACGCCGAAGAAAACTCGTTTAACGTCCGCATGCTCCGCCTTGCCCTCGACGGACGTATTGCAAACGACTTTTATTGGAAAGCACAGCTTCAATTCAACGGCAATACAAGCAATCTTGGAAGCAGCCCGCGAATGGTTGACCTTTTTGCAGAGTGGCAAAAATACGATTACTTTCGTGTGAAGGCGGGACAGTTCAAGCGCCCGTTTACATTTGAGAACCCCATGAATCCAATCGACCAGGGATTCATGAGCTACGCACAAAACGTAACGAAACTCGCAGGTTTCAGCGACCGCAACGGCTCTCATGCAAGCAACGGCAGGGATATTGGCGTGCAGTTGCAGGGAGATTTCCTTAAAAACGCATCGGGAAGAAACCTTCTGCACTATCAGGTGGGCGTTTACAATGGTCAGGGAATCAATACCAAGGATGTGGACCAACAAAAAGACATCATAGGCGGAATATGGGTGATGCCGGTGAAAGGAATGCGCATAGGAGCGTTCGGCTGGACCGGCTCGTATGCCCGCAAAGGCAATGTAGATGCAAATGAGCCTGACAATACTGCAACGAGAACCCGTAGACTTCAACAGAGACGCTATGCTTTTTCTGCGGAATATAAGTTTGAGGACTACACAATACGCACGGAGTACATACATTCTACGGGTTTCGGGTTTACGAAAACCTATCAAAAGGATACCGATGCCAAAGATATTACAGTGAATCTCGCAAACGGAAACAAGGCCGACGGATATTATGCCCTCGTGATAGCACCTGTGGTGAAGCAGAAGCTATATGCCAAAGCGCGTTACGACCTTTATCGTCCCTCTGCCGAATGGGGAAACGCCAAGACGCAGTATGAGGCGGGATTCAACTATTGTTTTTCAAAGAACATACAGCTTAATGCTGAATATGCCTTAGTGAACGACCGCAGTCTCGCCAAGCAAAACTATTCTGTGGCTGACGTGCAACTCGATTTCAGATTTTAAGCCGAGGAAACGCCTTTTCGTAGACAAGGCGAGGCATTATATATATAAGGCGTGCGACATTGCATTTGCAATATCGCACGCCTTGTGTTTTGTATCTCAACTACGGTTGACTAAGACAGAGGTATTTCCCCCTGCAACGGTTTTATTCGTTAATGTAAGCCGCAACGATTTCGCCGTAATAGGCCACGTGGTAATCTTTGTTGGAGCCGTGGAAAAACGAATCGACTTCTTGCGGATAAAACTTCTTGCTGGTTTCGTCAACAATGCTTTCGGCAGTCTGTAATTGCTTGTATACCACTCGGCACTCCAATGTGATGGGCAATTCCTTGAACCCCGGTACAGATGTAACCAATGGCTTTTCGGGAGTAAGCCCAAGGAGTTTGATTTTGTCGGTATCTCGTCCGCTCTCGTTGCCGCATACTTTCAAAATATCATGGTCGTAATCGCCCGCAGGTATACTGATGGTAAATTCTCCGTTCTTTTCGAGCAATTCGCGGCTGTATCTGTGTTCGCGCACAAAGGCTGTGAAAATGGGCTTGCCCCATTCTATTCCGAGAGTTCCCCACGAAATAGTCATGGCATTGAGTTTCCCGTTTGCCATGGTGGTTAGCAATACGCCCGTTTTGAGAGCTGCGAAAATTTCTGCCGAATGTTCGAATACATTTATTTCTCTTTTCATATCTTGTTTCAGTCTTTAAAATTTCGGTCTCGATAGCCGTTTTTCTGATGTCTGATATCTTTTAAACGATGTCAGACATTATTTAAACAATGTCTGACATTATTTTTGCGATAACCGATATCGTTTTTACGGCATTGCGTTACAGTTTTTCGATGAATGGAACTGTTTGAAAATCAATGGTTGGCTTTCTCTCCGTCTCCCTTGCTGTCGGTTTGGGGTAGAGGGTTGTGGCGCACAAGCAGGGTGTCGATGCGCGTTCCGTCCATCTTGACGATGCGAAACTCGAAAGATTTCCATTCAAGTCGCTCGCCAGCCACGGGAATACGCTCCAAAACATCAAGAATAAGCCCGCCAACCGTATTGTAATCGGGAGTGTAGAGATCTTCTTCGTCAAAAAATGCAAGGAAATCGTAGAATTGACACTGACCGCTCACCGACCACGAATTATGATCGGCATTTTCTATAATATCGAGCGTCTCATTTTCATCAGGTATCTGCCCAACCAAACCTTCCATGATGTCGCGCAAAACAATAATGCCTTGCACGCTGCCAAATTCGTCAACAACCAAAGCGCGATTGAACTTGTTGCGTTTAAGTTCCTCAAGAGCTTTGTAAACCGTCATGTTTTCGGGAAAATAGAGCGGCTTGTGCAAAATCTTGCGTAGCGAGAAATCTTTCTGCCAAAGACGCGACACCAGGCCTTTGAGCGTAACCACACCAATTACCTCGTCGGGGTCGTCGCCTATCACAGGGTATGCCGCATATGTGTCCTCGGTAATGATTTTCTGCACCTCGCTTGATTTCATAGAGGCTTCCAGAAAAACGATGTCGCTTCTGTGGGTCATCACTTGCTCCACCGTTTGGTCGCCAAGGGCAAGCGCGCGTTCCATAATGTCTTGCTCCACTTCTTGAACCTCTCCCGAATCGGTGCCTTCCTGTATCATCGACTTTATCTCCTCTTCGGTTACGTTGTGGTTCTCTGGATTAAGATTGAAACCGCGTGCAATCAGTTCGGTGTTCTTTGAAAGCAGCCACACAACGGGCATCATTATTTTTGAAAAGAATGTCATTAACGGCGCGGTGAGTTTTGCCATGCTTTCGGCGCGGTCGATTCCTAATTTCTTCGGGAACAATTCGCCCAACTCGCACGACATATAGGTTACAACCACAAGAATTATGATTTGTGCCACAGGTTGTGCATAATTCTCGTCCATGCCGAGAGAAAGAAGTTGCTCCCCGAATTTTTCAGCAAAGGTCTCGCCTGAAAACAAACCGGTGAGAATCGCCACAATAGTGATTCCAACCTGCGCAGTTGAGAGGAAACAATCGGGATCGTTCATTAATTTCAAGGCAGAAGCCGCCGAGCGACTCCCTTCCTTGGCCATCGCTTCGATACGGTTCTTTCTCGCGGAAATGAGAGCCACTTCAGCCAACGAGAAAAACCCGTTGAAAAAAATGAGAACAAGTATTATTAAAATGTCAGTCATTAAATGTTTGAATTATTTCACTACCACTACAAGATATTTGCTTACGCTCCAGAATGTAGTGGGATTTGTGATGCGCAGGGTGTACATTCCGTTTGCATCTTTGTCGAGGGAGTAGGAACCTGCCGGGTGATTGGTGAGCAGTTTCGCACTCTTGGAATAAAGTTTTATCACCTTGTCAACGCGAATGTCGATCTTGGTAAAATAGTCTTTGTTGAAATTGTTTCCTTTAAGCACCTTGTTTGAACCTTCGAGTATGTGCTGCTCATGAAGTTCCTTTTTGGTTCCAAACACGTACCAGGCGGTGTTGAGTTGTTTGTCCTGGCGTTCCACGGCACGGGCTTTCGACTCGTTTTCTGCGGTGAGGGAATTTACATTGGTGTTGAGTTCCGAAATTTGTTTGTCCTGCGTGGCGATGTGTGCGTTTTTGGAATCGAGTTCTGCCTGAAGTTTTTCAATTTGGCTGTTTTTGGATTCCAGTTCTTTGTTGAGGTTTTCGATAGTTGCCTGCAATTTCGACGTATTGAAGCTGCTTTCCTTAAGTTGTTCCTTAAGTTTTGCAATACGTTCCTTATTGAGTTGCATGGTGCGCTTGATAAACGATATGTTTTCCATTATATCGTTTTTAGCATTGGCTTCGCCGCTGTTGCGCGAGATGTTCACACGTCCTTCTGCCTCGTTGATTTCGCGGAAACCCTCCTGGATATCGTTGAATGTGCTCATGATATCGTTCAGCTCATTGTTTTTCTGATTCACAACGTCTGTAAGCGAATCGATGGTGCTTTGCGAAGCAAGATCTTTCTCTTGTTGTTTGTTGCTGTTGCCGCACGCTGCCAAAACTATCGCAGCGAGCATTGAAATCACGATTTTTTTCATCAGAAATCTATTTTATGGTTTCGTTATTCTTGTTTTTCCGGTTAAGTCCTTCCACTACTATTACAAATTCGCCCCTTGGTTCGTTTTCTGCAAAGTATTGCGTGAGTTCTTCAAGCGTTCCGCGCACAGTTTCCTCGTGAAGTTTCGATATTTCGCGCGATACCGATGCCCGTCTGTCTGCTCCGAAAGTTTCCGCAAACTGAGCAAGGGTTTTCTCCACGCGGTAGGGCGATTCGTAAAACACCATTGTGCGTTCCTCTTCGGCAAGCGCGGCAATGCGTGTGGCTCTGCCTTTTTTCTGCGGCAGGAATCCTTCGAACGTGAACCGCTCGCAGGGCAAACCGCTGTCGACAAGGGCGGGCACAAATGCCGTGGGGCCGGGCAGGCATACCACTTCCACGTCTTTCTCGGCGCATGCCTTTACGAGCATATAGCCCGGGTCGCTCATTGCGGGCGTGCCCGCGTCGGATACAAGCGCCATGTTTTCGCCTGCAGCCATTCTCGATGCAAAGGCATTGGCCGTTTGGTGTTCGTTGAACTTATGATGGGCGCACATCTTGGCGCTGATTCCGTAGTGCTTGAGAAGAGTGCCGGAGGTACGGGTATCCTCAGCGAGCACAACGTCCACGCTTTTTAGTACATTGAGCGCACGCTGTGTGATGTCTTCGAGATTGCCCACTGGTGTGGGCACTACATAGAGCGTTCCCATACTGCAAAGATATGTAATTTCGCTAATTGCACAAACATTTTGTTTTTATTATTGCACCATTGTATTCCGCTCCTTGGCATAGTGTGGGGCGGGGTGCGCAATGCTTGATTTTGGGTTTTGTAGAGCATCTGATTTTCACGATGTTGCGAGGGGCGAAAATTCCGACGCATCTAATTTAAATTAGATGCGTCGGAATTTAAATTAGGTCAGACCTAATTTTTGCGAGATGCCTTGTAGTTTTTGCAATATATGATATAGGGAAAAACTCATGGCTTATGTTTTGCGAATTTTGCAATGTAGAGCCGCAAAAGTCATGGGTTTTCAGTATATTTGCAGACATACAAAAATCAAAAACAAAAAAGAACGGAATGAAAACCTATCTCGTTACGGGCGCAGCCGGTTTTATCGGCGCGAATTTCATTAAATATATGCTTCGCAAGCATGAGGATATTAAAATCGTGGTTCTCGATGCTCTGACATACGCAGGCAATCTCGGCACAATCAAAGATGATATCGACAACGAACGTTGTTTCTTTGTTCGCGGCGACATTTGCGACCGCGTTCTCGTGGACAAACTGTTTGCTGAGCACAATTTCGACGTTGTTGTCAACTTTGCAGCCGAAAGTCATGTGGACCGCAGCATTGAAAACCCGCAACTTTTCCTCAACACCAATATTCTCGGCACGCAAAACCTCATGGACTGCGCACGCAAAGCCTGGCTCACCGGCAAAGATGCGCAGGGCTATCCCACATGGCGCGAAGGAGTGCGTTTTCATCAAGTTTCAACCGACGAAGTTTACGGCGCGCTCGGCGCAGAAGGCTATTTCACCGAAACCACACCGCTTTCGCCCCACAGCCCATACAGTGCCTCAAAAGCAAGTGCCGATTTCATTGTGTGCGCCTACCGCGACACTTTCCATTTGCCTATAAGCATCACGCGCTGCTCAAACAACTATGGCCCGTATCAGTTTCCCGAAAAACTCATACCGCTCGTGATCAACAACATTCTCCAAGGCAAGAAAATTCCGGTGTATGGCAAAGGCGAAAACGTGAGAGACTGGCTCTACGTTGACGACCATTGCAAAGCCATTGACCTTGTGATTTCGAACGCCCCCGCCGGAAGTATCTACAATGTGGGAGGGCATAACGAGCAAAAGAACATAGAAATCGTACGACTTATAATCGACATAATTCGCAAGACCATGGAAGAACACCCGGAATACCGCACACTTCTTGCGAAAAGCGACGACATTTCATGGATTAACCACGAACTTATAACGTTTGTTACAGACCGTTTGGGACACGACCTGCGCTATGCAATCGACCCCGAGAAGATTAAAAACGATCTCGGTTGGTATCCCGAAACTACCTTTGCCGTGGGAATCGAGAAGACCGTGATTTGGAATCTTGAGCACCGCAAATGGGTTAACGAGGTAACTTCGGGCGATTATCAGAAATATTACGAGCATATGTACGGACAGCGTTGAACTTGCAACGTACAGCGCTGAACGCGCAGCGTATATCGTAAAAATCATAAAGCATATGGTCAATACAATGAACGTAAAACCGAAAATCATTGTATTGACTGTTTTTTTGTTCATCTGTTGCTGGACAAACGCTCAGCCGTCTGTTTTGGAATACAAGCGTTGCCTGGAAATACAAGGTGAGGACCCGGTGGAATATATCTTCAGGCAGTTTGAAAAAGCCGACGTGGTAATCCTCGGAGAACGCGACCACCGCGACATTACTCAATACGAATTAATCCTGCGGCTGTTGGCGGACAAACGTTTTGAGGAAATAGGATTTGTATATACCGAGGTGGGGTGCGCAAATTGGACGGAATCGGCAAACCGTCTGATAAAATCGGATTGGGAAAGCGAGGAGGAATTTCAAAAAGCGCTGCGGGAGCATTTGCGCAACGAGGATTATGGATTTCTTTGGGAAAAGACCAACCGAAGTATGCTTCTCGACGGTCTGTACCGCATCAACCGAAAAATTCCAAAGGACAAAAGAATTTCTTTGGGGCTTACCGACATTGCGTTTGACTGGGAAAAATGGACTTCGCCCCGTAAATACGGGAAATGGCTGCGCAAAAATACGTATTATCACAGTGGCGAACGGTTTTCGATACGTGATCGGGAAATGGCAAACAATTTTCTGAAACAATACAAGCGGCAGAATACAATCTCCGGGCGCAGAAAAGCTCTCTACATAGTAAATCAACCCCACGCAATCTGTTCCCGGAACGGCAAGAGGGCAGCTTGGCGCATCAAGAAGAGACTTGGGGAAAACAATGTGAGGATAGTTTTTCTCAATTACTATATGCCGTTTTCACCAGGTGAGTACGGTTTTGACTCATCTGCGGGTATCGGCCTTATAAATGGCGGTCTTTGGGACGCGGCGTTCTATCTCACGGGAAACAAACCCGTTGCTTTTGACATTAAAGGCACTCCTTTTGGAAAAACCAAGGCATGGTATTGGAACGACGGCGCTACTTGGGAAAACTTTGTCGACGGTTATATTTTCTATGTCCCTTTCTATGAATTCAAAGGCTCGATAGGGATAAAAGACATACTCACCGAGGATTGCCGAAATGAGATGCAGCGCCGCCTCAATTTGTTGTACGACATCGGGGAAGAGCCGTCGAAAGATTGGGACGCTATGTGCTTGTATTATAACCGCGTGCGCACTTTTTCTATTCCCTCCGAGAAATCGCGGAAACGTATGTTGGAACAATTCAGCCGCATTTTGCCGAGCGCGCAAATACGTTGAAACAAATTATTTAAGGCTTTAATTGAATGAAAAGAAAAACGGGGAATTCTTTTCCCCGTTTCTTTTTATTTCCAGCTCATTATTTTCATGCGCCCTGCGTTGCCGTTGTTGCATTGTATGTAAAGATTGTCCTGAAAAAAGTCGCAGTCTTCAAATTCATAGGGCACTTCGCTCTGCATATTGATTGCGTTTGTCATTTTGTGGGTCTTGAGATTCCAGGAATATATCATGCTCGGAAATTTGTCGCTTCCTACGCCGGTGGGCATTATCAAGGAATTTCCTACAACCACTCCGCCTTGCCCGATTTGCACATTTGGGAACGACGGGTCGTGGTCTTGAATCAAATAGTTCTCGATGATGTCTTTTTCCTGCAATACAACGTTTGCCCCGTCCCGTAGTTTGGGCAAACGGAATACCATTATTCTGAACCGGTTGTCGGGATTGGTGTTGTCGATAGTGTTTCCGAATCCGATGAGGCGCTTTTTCTTCTTGTCCACAGCCCATTGCACAGCCCAACCATAGTATTTGTCATGATTTCCGAGCGTTATGGTTTGTACAAGTTCGGCTTTGCCCTCGGGCAGAATGCGTTCTACGAAGCAGGCATCGGTTATGTTTTTCTCCTTGTCGGTCTTGGTTTGCGAAACATAGAGCAGCGGCAGAATGTCGCCCTTTTGATAACGTTCCACACCGAAGTTTGCAACGTTTGAGTGGTTGAATCGTGATTTGCTTCCCAGTTCAAATGTGTTCAGCCGCGTGAAAGTTCCGTCCGGGTGCAGTTTGTAAACCGACGCAGTGCCGCCGTTGTAAAGACCAACCATATATTCCTTGTAAATGGCAAGCCCCTGAAAACTTTCGTTAACCGACCTTTTTATTTCGCCTCCGTCGCGCAGAGTGTAATTACCCAAATCAAAGATGCCGCTTTTCAGTTTCTGTGCGGTTGAAATGCCGAAAGCGTTGAACGAAAGCGCAACAACGAGTGCGCCTGTGAGAATTCTGTTCATTTTCAAGTGTTTTTGTTAGGCGCAAATATAGCAATTTTGCGGTGAAAAGCCATATTCGGCAGCCGTTATAGTAGGCCGAAAAAACTACACGGCATCTCGTGAAAATTCCAAGGCATCTAATTTAAATTCCGACGCATCTAATTTAAATTTGGTGGCCCGGAGTTTTTGCGAGATGCCTTGTAATAATTCCAGTGTGAAAAGAGGGGTGAAAAACGTGCCGCGCTTTCAGCCAAAAAAGAAACACCGCATCAAAAACATGACGCGGTGTTTACAGTATAATGCTTTGTGCGCAAACTTTATCTGCGCTTGGATTTTTCAGCTCTGTGTTTGCGTATTCCGGCTTTCATCATAGCCGATGCAGAACCGTGAGAGCCCGTGCGGTAAGCCTTCTTCTTGGCTTTGGTGCGCACCTTGTCGTCCTCGAAACCTTGCCCTTTTGATTTATGAAAGACAATTCCTTCGTGGATAGCCTTCTGAACTTCCTGACGGCTCGCCTTGCGCATACTGTATCAATGATGAAACAAACGAATGCCCGTAAACGCCATCGCAATTCCGTATTTGTCGCAAGTTTCGATAACGTTGTCGTCTCTCACACTGCCTCCAGCTTGTGCAACAAACGCTACGCCGCTTTTGTGCGCGCGTTCAATGTTGTCGCCAAACGGGAAGAATGCGTCGCTTCCCAAAGCTACGCCCGTGTTCTTCGCAAGCCATTCCTTTTTCTCCTCCATTGTGAACGGCTCGGGACGGGTGGAGAAAATATTCTGCCAAGCTCCGTCGGCCAAAACATCGTCGGCGTCCTCACCGGTATAGAGATCGATAGCATTGTCGCGGTCGGCGCGGCGAATACCTTCTACAAACGGGAGATTCATGACCTTGGGGCTCTGACGAAGCCACCATTTGTCGGCTTTGCTGCCCGCCAAACGTGTGCAATGTATACGGCTCTGCTGTCCTGCACCTATTCCAATCGCCATTCCGTCCTTTACATAGCATACGGAATTGCTTTGAGTATATTTCAGAGTGATTAGGGCGATAATCAAGTCGCGTTTTGCCTCGGGAGTAAACTCTTTGTTTTTCGTGGGAATGTTTGCAAACAAACTGTCGTCGGCAAGATTTATTTCGTTGCGGTGTTGCTCGAAAGTTACACCGAATACCTGTTTGTGCTCAATAGGTTCGGGCACATAATCGGGGTCTATCTTTATTACGTTGTACGTACCTTTGCGTTTCGCTTTCAGTATTTCGAGCGCCTCGGGTGTGTATCCCGGAGCAATTACACCGTCGCTGACTTCTCTTTTAATGAGCGTTGCCGTAGCTTCGTCGCATATGTCGCTCAACGAGATGAAGTCTCCGTAGGACGACATGCGGTCTGCGCCGCGCGCCCTCGCATATGCACACGCTATCGGCGACAAAGGAATCTTTACATCGTCGACGAAATAAATTTTCTTCAAGGTGTCGCTCAAAGGAAGTCCTATTGCGGCGCCGGCAGGTGAGACATGTTTGAACGAAGTAGCCGCCGGAATGCCCGTAGCTGCCTTGAGTTCTTTCACAAGTTGCCAGCCGTTGAGCGCATCAAGGAAGTTGATGTAACCCGGACGCCCGTTCAACACTTCTACAGGCAGTTCGCCGTTCTCGATATAGATTCGCGATGGTTTTTGGTTGGGATTGCAACCGTATTTAAGCTGTATCTCTTTCATATAAACAATTATTTTCCGTAATGAAACCCGTCTTGTTTTGACGAGGTGCTTTGTGGACCAGGAGAGAATCGAACTCTCGTCCAAACGAGGAACGACTATGCTTTCTACATGCTTAGTCTGCCAAAAGTTTTCGAGCCTTGACGCGCGGCAAACAGACGCATTGTCAAAAACCTTAGTTGCGGATTGAATTTTCACCGGAGCCACACAACTTTTCTCCGACTATTCCCGAATTACGTGCACCACTTTTCCCGCGAACCTCGGAACAACGGTTTCGGAGTGATGTCTCGTCCCAAAGCTTTGCCTCGGGATAAAGCCGATCTACTGATCTTCAATCAGGCAGCGAGAGCGTAGTTGTTATTTTCGCCATTTAAATTCTTGAAAGCTCAGATTAAAGTGAGAACTCACGACTCACTGCATGCTTACATACCCTTTCTACCCGCTGTCAAATCCAGTCTGGCCCGAAATATATCGTAAAGCGGTGCAAAATTAGCAATTATCTTCAAAACTCTCAACCTTTTGAGGCAAAACTTATGCCTTGGAGATTTTACTGTATGCGGCGGCGGAAAGACAATCTCCCTTATGCGGGGCGGGGTATTGGGGATAATAATGTTAACTTTGCACGCCGAATAGATTATACCGTAATATTTTATGCCGGGATTCTATGTTTTTTGAAAGATGCGGCACGCTGTTCCTGCAATGATTGATGTGGGGGAGGCGATGTCAGGAATTCCCGGCAAACCAACAGATTATAAATGACTAAAACCACATATTCGCTCGCGAGTTCCCATTCCGATGCCGTTTATCCCTATTTTCTTGTTCCGGGCACGGGAACTCCGGTTTATCCTTTCCGACATTCGTGCCGCGTTTCCTCACCTGTTGCGGATAGGCTCGCACGGGAGTTGGAAAAGGTGCTTTCGAATGATGATTTCAACGTATTTACCGATGCTTGTTTCAAGTTCGCCGACGGCGGATATACGTATCCCGCATCAATTATAATAAGAAGCGGAGGAAATAGCTGCGTTGCCGTTGATGTGGAAATTGACGAACCGTATTCTTTGCCCGATTTCACGCCGCGCCATTACCTTGAAGACAGCACCGACTCCCACCGCGATCATCTTATGTGCGCAAATGGTTGGATTGTGGTGCGCTTGGCGGAAAAACAAGTTGCGGAAAGCGTGGAAGTTTGCTGCCGCTATATCGTTTCCATAATAAATGCGCTCAAAGTTTTGCCGCTTGTGGGTGGAACTGCAGGCGTTGCCGGCAAACCGGCTCCCGTTCGCAAATGTTCCAGGGTGAGTGCTGAGTATGCCGCCAAGAGCGGGGCGAGGGAAGATTATCTGATGCGTGCGGGATTTGCTTTGCCTGAAATTGAACGGTATGCCGACAATGCGCCTCTCACATCTGAGGAAAGGGAAATCATAAGCCTTACCACGCCCGACGAGACGGCTGCCTATGCGCCCGACAATATTTTGAAATACAATGCCGAGCACCGTCATGAGCGCGACGGCGATATTGCTTTCATTCCCGACACTCATACTTATCTCTACAAGGGTTGCGATAAACTCAAGTCGGTAACAACGGTGATTTCCGAACTATTCCCGGCTTTCGATGCTTTGGGAATGGCTGAAAAGAAAGCGCGCGAGGAGGATTGTTCGCCCAATGTGTTTCTCGACAAATGGGCTTGCGCCTCGCGCGAAGCCGCCGAAACGGGTACGCATATGCATGCCCAAATCGAGAAATACTTTCTCGGACAGAAAACTAACTCCACGCTGTATCTGCGCTTTGACTTGCCTACTTTGAAATGCGACAAATATGTGGACATAGGCAAGGAACTGAAATTTTTCAACGATTTCATTTCGCGCGCCAACGTGAATCCCTATCGCACAGAGTGGCCAATTTTCGACACCGAGGCGCGCATTGCGGGTTCGCCCGATTTGATTGCCGAGAAAAACGGACAACTTTTGATGTTCGACTGGAAACGTTCAACCAAGGTGGTAGATGCCGAGGCGGGTAGGGGAATCAACGGCGTTGCCAACCTGAAATGTTGGAACCGCTACGGATTCGGGGCGTTTTCCGCGCTTCCCGACTGCTCGTTTGTGCATTATTCGTTGCAGCAGGCGGTTTACAAGCGCATTCTTGCCCGAAACTACGGCATCGACATAGCGCGCACGTTTCTCGTGGTGCTTCACCCGCAATACGAGCACTTTTATATTGTAGAAACAATGGACGTGGAAGAATACGTTGACCGCATTTTCAATTCCGTTTTCTGACCCCCAAAAAACTACACGGCATCTCGTAAAAACTCCGGGCCATGTAATTTAAATTCCGACGCATCTAATTTAAATTACATCAGACCTCGTTTTGCCCCTTTGCAACCTCTTGATTTTTAGGGCTTGCGACAAAGCAAAAATCCCGAAGCCAAAAGCCTCGGGATTTGTTGTTTTTGCTATGAAATTACGCTTAAATGTTGAAACGTTTGTCGCAATAGCGCAGTTTGTAGGGGCGGCGATATTCATACCAGTAAAGGCGATGTGCAGCGGCCTCCTTGTCGCCCTCGAAACTGAGGAGCGACGGATTCCAACGCACTGGGCGGTTGAGTTCGCGCGCAATGTTGAACAAACAACAGAGCGTGTTGGTGCTTGCTCCGTAGTCAACGGGCGCAATCGGGTTCTTGTGTTCGCGAATGGCGTCGATGAAATTCTGCATGTGGGGCGAACTCACCTCGTATTGGCCTTTCTCCACCTTTTCTTCCTTCTTCTTGATAAGCGACGGGTCGGAGCATTCCAAATATCCGCGCGCAACTTTTATCCAGCCTTTGTCGCCGATAAATTTAATGCCCTGCGCGCCCTGATTGTCCTCGCGGAACGGCTGTTCCGTCATCACGATTCCATTGGCATACTTCATGGTGGCATATTTTGCGCCCTTGTATCCCTGAGGTATGAACTCCACAGGACCAAGACCGTCCATGCCAAGCGCAGCCTGCACTATGTCGTACATGTGAGCGCCCCAGTCGGCAGGATATCCGTTGCCGGTTTCCTGATACCAGCGCCAAGCGCCCCAAAGTTGCTCGTTTTGCTCGGGATCAAGCTTCACAACCGGACAAATGTCGGAATGGTAATGAATCTTCGGGTCGTTGAGCGGACCAAGCCAGAGATTGAAATTCAAGTTGGCCGGCACGGGCATCTCGGGAAGGTTGAAAGGCGTGGGGGGATCGCCAACGCGCACATAAACCTTGTCGATGTGCCCGATAGCACGCTCCTGCACGAGTCTTATAGCCGTTTGGAATTCCTCGCTTGAGCGTTGCTGGCTTCCCATCTGAAACACCACATTGTTGGCATGCGCTGCAGTTTGCACGGCAAGCCCTTCGGTGATTGTGTAGGCCAGAGGTTTTTGGCAATATACGTGCTTCCCGGCGTCGCAAGCATCGATGGCAATCAAAGCATGCCAGTGGTCGGGCGTAGCAATCTCGATGGCGTCGATATCAGTGCGGTTTATCATTTCCTCATAAAACTCGTAGGTGTCGCAACGTTCCGCCATGTTTTTACTCTTCTGCCAGGCGGTAACACGGCGACGGAAACGCTCGCGCTTTATCGAGTCGACATCGCAACAAGCTGCCACCTGAACGCCCGGACATGAGGAAAAGCTGCTGAAATCACTGCAACCCTGCTGACCGAGTCCCACAAAACCGAGAACTACTCGGTCGCTGGGCGCAACTTTCACGCCGTCGATTTTCCAACTTGGGAGAATGGTGAGCGAAGCAAGCCCCATAGCCGAAAGACTCAGGAAGTCGCGGCGCGAAATCTTGTCGCTTTCGTTGGGAAGTATGTTCTTCTTCAGATTTTTTTTGATTTTGGATTTCATGTTATTGATATGTTTTTATGGAAGTTTGATATTATTCTGCTTTTTCGAAACCTTGTGGGCTTGAGGTGCGTCGGTATAGGCGCAAGGTGGTGCTTTGTCCGTCTTTGGTGGCATAGTTTTCGGAAAAATAGAAGTATCCGTTGCCCAAGGCGTGCATTCCGGTGCTACCATATGCGAAGTTCCAGCCCGATATTCCCGTATTGTTGTCGCGAAGTCCCCCCTCGGCAAGCGGAATCACCATGGCTTTGCCGTGATAGGGCACGCCGTCGAGTTTTTCCTTCACAGGTTTTGCCGTGGAATTGAAGGCATACATATTATAATTGGGGAAATTCGGTTTCTTGCCGCGATAGACTGCCATATACCAGATGCCCGACGATTTGTCGTACTCAAGATTCTGCACGCCCCAGTCGGTGCTGCCCGTATGTACGAAATAGCGCGCCGCAGGTTTGGCAGGGCCTTTGAACGAAGGGTTGTCTTGCGAAAGAGGCTGCGCATATTTTCCCCATTTGGCTATATCGTATTGCAGAATCACCTGATAGTCGTTATCAGCGCGCTCCTTGTCGCCATACACACCGTATGCCACAGTGAGGAATTGCGCTCCAGATGTTTTGCCCATGCGTGGTCCGAACGAAACGCCGTCGATGCCGCTGCAACCAAAGCGGTGGTCAAATGTCTTGCCTCCCACTTCCACTTTTGCAGAATAGTCGTCGAGCACCGTGGGCAGCGAAACGGCTTTCATCACTCCGTCCTTTTCGCCGTCCATTCCTATGCGAGTGATTTTTGAGCCGTCGAAAATTGCAATGTAGAAGTTGTTTTGCAACTTGCGTGTGCTTCCCTCCATTTTCAGAATGCCTTTGCCTATTGCGTCGTCCTTGTATTCGAGCGAGCCATAGACTTTTCCGTCGGTTTCATTGAAGTCCAGGCAACCGAGATGCCCGAGCAGTCCGGTTACTGTGCCGAGCAGTTTGCCTTGAAAGTCATATTTTGCGAGCATGGTGGTAAACGAGCAGTATACCACGCGGTTTTTCACGTCCACGGCGATACCTTGCACATGTCCGGCTTTGAATGGTCCGCAGTTTATGGTCAATGGCACATCGGGCCTTTGGGCAAAACTGTTCAGAGATGCCAATGCTGCGAAACAAAGCGTCAACAGAGCTGTCAATATCCTACGGGAAAGATTCATGAAAGTCTTGTTTTCAGGTTTTACAAGGCGAATTTAGTATTTTTTACTTTTTCAGCCAAACATTCTGCTCATAAATAGACTATTGTGGCGTTATTGTGTCGCAGAAATTCGTTTGCACGGCGGCATAGATTGATGTCGAAAAAATTGCAACGCATTTCGTTTTTACGAGATGCGTTGTAGTGAAAAACTCCAAGGCCCGGAATTTAAATTCCGGGCCATCTAATTTAAATTTCATGGCCCGGAGTTTTTTCGCCCTGCGCAGCATGTTTTTTGCCATGCATAGCATGGTTTTTGACTCGCGGGAAAAAACTTTCGGTTTGGCTCGCGGAGACATATAAATAAGGCGTGTGAGAAGCCGGTGGGTATATCGTTTTTCGGTCTGAGGTTTAAGAAAATAGGAATGCCGTAATCGTAGAAAAAACAAAAGAGGAAAATTGTGCGAAATTAATGCGTAGTTGTATAAAAAGCTACATTTACTTTACAAAAAGCACTATCTGCATATATTCATCGAATTTTGCAGATTTTTGCCGGTTGGGTTCTTTTGTAGAAATGGGTAAAATGTGTTTATTATCTTGTTTATCAATTATTAAATGCGTTTTTAAGATGATAACGAGAAAGGTAGGGTAAACTGCATAAAGCAGAATAAAAACCGCATATCGCCGAAGATATTCAAAAATTTTATTCCGAAAAACTTGCACGGAGTTAGGGAAATCTGTATTTTTGCCGAAACGAAAAAGATTTGCAATTATGACGAGAAAAGAACTCCGTTTGGAACATATCCGCAGAATCCTTACGCTGCAGAATGTACGCAGTCAGGAAGATTTGCTTGATAAGCTTGCCATGGTGGGCTGTGTATCAACTCAAGCTACGCTCTCGCGCGACCTGCATCAGTTGCGCGCGTTGCGCACGTCCGACCAATTCGGAAACATGCGCTACATCCTTCCTACCAACCCCAACTATACGCATGTGGTGAAGCGCCGCATTGTGAACGAGGTGCCTATCGAGAACAGTTTGCTCAATTTCGACGACGGCGGCGTGATGCTTGTGCTCCACACCATACCCGGCTTTGCAAACGCCTTGGCTGGTACGATCGACAGCAAGCACTACAATAGCGTGGCCGGCACATTGGCAGGCGACGACACCGTGATGGTGATGGGAAAGAAAGGTTATACGCGCGAGCAGATTATAGAAGATCTTAGCGGAATAGTGCCGCAAATCAAAAACCGACAAATCTCGGACGAAAAGTAAGGTGAGCGCCCGAAACGTGTTTCGGGGCAGATTATCTTAACAGGAAATGGTTTATAACGATGGAATAGACGTGTTGGTGGCCGACGCGTCTCATGAGAAATATGTGGATACGATTCTGAAAACAATAGCCGATGCCGCAAAAGTGCGCGGCTCTGGAATCGCTTCAAGGACACACGAATATGTTGCGCAGAAGATGCGTGAACGCAAGGCCATAATAGCTCTCTTCGGCGAGGAATTTGCGGGATTTTGCTACATAGAGAGTTGGGAAGACAAGCATTATGTGGCAAATTCGGGGCTTATAGTAGTACCCAAATTCCGCAATCATCATCTTGCCACACGCATCAAGGAAACCGCATTTACGCTCAGTCGTCTGCGCTGGCCGCACGCGAAACTTTTTGGTCTCACGAGCCAGGGCGCAGTAATGAGGATAAACACGAAACTCGGCTATGTGCCAGTGCCGCTGTGCGACCTCACTCAGGACGACGACTATTGGAAGGGCTGCGGAACGCCGGAACATCCGTGCTGTGTGAACTGCGATGTGCTCGCGCGCACAGGTAGAAAATATTGCGTGTGCACCGGAATGCTCTACGACCCCGCCGACCACGAAGGAGAAGCGCTGCCCGTGGAACTTCCGCCCGATGTAGTGGAAATGGCAAAGAATGCCGCAGCAAAAGGCTTACGTTAGAAAAAAATAAAAACTCTTCAAGTAATGAATATGAAAAAGAAAGTGGTAGTGGCATACAGCGGAGGACTCGACACGTCCTACACCGTGATGTATCTTGCCCACGAAATGGGATACGAAGTGCACGCCGCATGCGCCAATACGGGTGGATTTAGTCCCGAACAACTGAAACAGAACGAAGAAAACGCCTATAAACTCGGCGCTACCAAATATGTTACGCTCGACGTTACGCAGGAATACTACGAGAAGAGCCTGAAATTTATGATTTTCGGCAATGTGCTGCGCAACAACTGCTATCCAGTATCCGT
The DNA here is from genome assembly GCA_963660485.1 of bacterium. GTDB lineage: Bacteria > Bacteroidota > Bacteroidia > Bacteroidales > Bacteroidaceae > UBA6398. The sequence continues at coordinate 146,255 of CAVKYH010000004.1, forward strand.
TTCGAGCGAGAGAATTTTCCAGGCAATAGCAATTGCACGCTATGCCAACGAGGTGGGCGCCGATGCAATAGCTCACGGTTCAACAGGAGCCGGAAACGATCAAATCAGATTTGACATGACTTTCCTCGTAATGGCTCCCGGAAAGGAAATTATCACACTCACGCGCGACAAGGTGCTTACCCGTAAAGAAGAAATCGACTATCTCAACGCCCACGGCTTTGAGGCGGATTTCGCAAAACTGAAATATTCCTACAACGTAGGCATCTGGGGTACCTCGATATGCGGCGGAGAAATTCTCGACAGCAACCAAGGACTCCCCGAAACGGCATATCTGAAACACGTAACCGCCGAAGGAGAACGCGAGCTCAAGATTGGTTTCAAAGACGGCGAAATAGTGAGCGTGGACGGCAAGGAATATTCCGACAAAATCAAGGCAATTCAAGAAATAGAGAAGATTGGCGCGGCTTATGCCATAGGTCGTGATTGCCATGTAGGAGATACTATTGTCGGGCTCAAAGGTCGTGTAGGTTTCGAGGCAGCTGCGCCGATGCTTATCATAGGAGCGCACCGTTTCCTTGAGAAATACACGCTCTCAAAATGGCAGCAGTATTGGAAAGATCAGGTTTCGAATTGGTATGGAATGTTCTTGCACGAAAGCCAATACCTGGAACCCGTAATGACAGATATAGAAGCGATGCTTACTTCCTCGCAAAGAAATGTCAACGGCGTGGTTACGTTGAAACTCCGCCCATATTCTTTTGAAACAGTGGGAGTGGATTCAAAGGACGACCTTGTGAAGAATCCTTTCGGCGAATATGGAGAAACGCAAAAGGGCTGGACTTCAGAAGAAGCCAAAGGTTTTATAAAAGTAAGCTCTACTCCTTTGCGCATTTACTATTCCAAACACAAAGACGAGCGTCGTTGATATGGTAAAGGCAGGAATCGTAGGAGCGGCGGGCTATGCAGCAGGCGAGTTAATCCGTATTCTCGTAAATCACCCGCAGGTAGAAATTGTGTTCGCCCATTCGGGCAGCAATGCGGGCAATCTATTTTCAGATGTACACGAGGGATTGCTCGGCGAAACCGACATGAAATTCACCGATACCCTTGCGCTCGACAAGATAGACGTTTTGTTTATATGTCTGGGGCATGGCAAGAGTGCGGAATTCCTTGAAAAAAATCCTGTGCCCAACAACGTGAAGATTGTAGACTTTGCGCAGGATTTCAGAATCGCAGCTCCAGGCAACGACTACGTATATGGTTTGCCCGAAACTCATCGCGCGGAGATTTCCAAGGCGCAGCATGTTGCCAATCCGGGTTGTTTTGCCACTTGCATACAACTTGCGTTGCTTCCTCTCGCAAAGGCGGGCGCGCTGAAAGGAGATGTGGTGATCAATGCCCTTACCGGTTCGACCGGGGCGGGAGTAAAACCGCAAGCCACCACACATTTTAGTTGGCGCAACGGAAATATCAGCGTTTACAAGGTATTTACGCATCAGCATCTCCTTGAAATCAACCAGAGCATCAGAGAATTTCAGCCCGATTTCAGCGGTGAACTCGATTTTGTGCCTTATCGTGGCGATTTTGCGCGTGGAATTTTCACCACCGTGTTCATGCGCACCGAATTGTCGCAGGAACAAATCGACGAATGTTACTCCATGTATGCCGACGAACCGTTTACGCATTACATTTCCAAGGACATCGATTTGAAACAAGTGGTCAACACCAATCGCGCATTGGTTCACGCGCAGAAATATGGCGACCGTCTGCTTGTAACCTCGGTTATCGACAATCTTTTGAAGGGTGCAGCCGGGCAGGCAGTTGAGAATATGAATATAATGTTTGGTCTCCCCGAAACCGAGGGGCTCAGACTCAAGGCTGCGGCCTTTTGAAAATTAATTACAAGATGAAACCATTTGATGTATTCCCACTTTATGATGTGGAAATAGTTCGCGGTAGCGGCTGCAACGTTTGGGATGCCGACGGCAACGAATATCTCGATCTCTATGGCGGTCATGCCGTGATCAGCATAGGACATTGCCACCCCCATTATATAGAATGCGTAACACGACAACTCAACTTGTTGGGATTCTATTCCAACTCGGTGCAAAATCATTTGCAGACAGAGTTTGCGGAACGCTTGGGAAAAGCCTGCGGATACGAAGATTATTCGCTGTTTATGGTAAATTCGGGCGCAGAAGCCAACGAAAACGCAATGAAACTTGCTTCGTTCCATAACGGACGCTCAAGAATTCTCGCGGTGGGCGGAGCGTTTCACGGACGTACCTCGCTGGCTGTCGAAGCTACCGACAATCCTAAAATCAATGCGCCTGTAAATGTAAACAACCACGTTACATTTCTCCCGCTCAACGACACCGAGGCTTTTGTAAGCGAGATAGCCAAGGGCGATGTGTGTGCCGTGATTGTGGAGTGCATTCAAGGTGTGGGCGGAATACATCTTGCTACAAAGGAGTTCATGCATGCTTTGCGCAAGGCTTGTGATGAATACAACACAGTGCTCATCTGTGACGAAGTGCAGTGTGGATACGGCAGAAGCGGTAAGTTTTTTGCCCATCAACATCTCGATGTGAAGCCCGACTTGATAACTGTGGCAAAAGGCATAGCCTGCGGATTTCCGATGGGAGGGCTTCTGATTTCTCCGAAGTTCAAGCCCGTTTACGGCATGCTTGGCACAACTTTCGGCGGCAACCATCTTGCATGCGCGGCAGCCCTTGCGGTGCTCGATGTGATTGAAAACGAAAATCTTGTGAGCAATGCCGGCGAAGTGGGAGCGCATCTCATGAAACGTTTTGAGGAAATCGACGAAATAAAAGATATTCGCGGCGAGGGCCTGATGATTGGTCTTGAATTTGCAAAGCCCGTGAAAGAACTTCGCAAGGATCTTATTTTCGAGCAGCGCGTTTTCACCGGCGGTGCGGGCACAAATATTCTGCGCCTTCTCCCGCCTCTGACTCTCAGCATGGCTCAGGCCGACGACTTTGTGGAACGTCTGAAAAAAGCCCTCGTTAAATTCTAAAGCACCATAGCTTAAACTTATTATACAACACAGAAGTATTACAAGTTGCAGCCCGCATTTCCCGAAAGGGAATGCGGGTTGTTTAATTTATTCCCCTTGTATTTTCGGGGGTATTGCATGCCGTAAAAACGATATGCGCAGGGCGTAAAAACTCCGGGCCACCAAATTTAAATTAGATGCGTCGGAATTTAAATTAG
>CAVKYH010000005.1:0-131652 GCA_963660485.1 bacterium
TAAATTCCGACGCATCTAATTTAAATTTGGTGGCCCGGAGTTTTTACGAGATGCGTTGTCTTTTTTTCGGGGTGGATTGTTGTGGAATTTGTGTGGGGAAATGTCGTGATTTTTCATAATTTTGTTTGTACAGATAGACGCGATAATCAGACAATAAAAAATAGAACTTGAAAAATTACGTGTGTATGAAAACCGAATTGCAGAAATGTATGGACGGCGAACTGTTTGACGGGAGCGACAAGGAACTTGTGGAAATCACAGTAAGGAACAAGCGACTGCTCGCCGAATATAATGCCACTGACTTTGCCGACAAGGATAGAAAGAACCGGATATTGAGCGAAATGCTCGGCTCTATGGGGGAAAACATTCATATAGACATTGATTTTCATTGCGAATACGGGAGAAACATTCACCTTGGCAGCAATGTTATAATCAATATGAATTGTACGTTTGTAGACAACAATCGTATCGATGTGGGAAACAATGTGCTTATAGCCTCGAATGTGCAGATTTATACGGCTACTCACCCCACTAAGGCTTCGGAACGTATTGTGCAGAATTGGAATGGAAGTACCGGCGATGGGTATTGCCGCGTCTATGCGCTGCCTGTGAAGATTGAAGACAATGTGTGGATTGGCGGCGGGGCTATCCTGTTGCCCGGAGTTACGGTAGGCAAAAATTCCGTGATAGGGGCGGGGAGCGTTGTGGTGCGTTCCATTCCTGCAAACAGTGTTGCCGTGGGCAATCCTTGTAGGGTGATAAAAACTTTGCCCGAGGAAGAATAACAAAAATCTCCCGACGTAATTCTACGCCGGGAGATTGATGAAAAAGTTAATGGCTTGGTTTGGACGGAATGGGTTACAGTTCAAACTTTATTCCGCCCATTATCGTTGCGCGGGGCATTGTGAAGCCCTTCATCGTTTCATATTTTTGCGCCAACAGGTTTTCGCCGCGTGCATATACCTTCATGAATTTCGCAACTCGGTAGCTTGCCGTAAGATTCCACAGTGTAAAATATTCTTTGTCGGCATTCTTTCCTGCGTCGAGGTAAAGCCCTGCGATGTATTGCACACCTGTGCTTAACGCCATGCGTCCTCGGGTGTAGTCAGCTCCGATGTAAAGTTTGTGTTCCGGCGCACCGGTTGTGGGATTGCTCATGTGGAGATAACTGTAGTTGGCATTGAGCGAAAGTGCGCGGGTTGCACGGAATTTTGACTCAAACTCCACGCCGCTGTTCTCGGTTTTCCCCGTATTGATGTTTCTTGGCTTTCCGTCGATCATCTGTGTGCTTATCATGTTGTCGGCTTTCAGATAAAACAGATTGAGTCCTATGTGCAGACGGTTTGACATCAGATTGTCGCTGAAGGCTATCTCGTAGTTCATCATGCGCTCGGGTTTCAAATCCTTGTTTGCCGGGCGAAACATATACAGTTCGCGAATCGTCGGGTTGCGGAATCCTTTGCTCACCATGGCACGTATTTGCGAATCATAGCCGAGCCGGAAAGTCAGTCCCCCTTGCGGCACAAGCTCCATGCCGGTTTGGGAATGCCAGTCGGCACGCAGTCCCGCGTTCAAGGTGATGAATTTTGCTATTTCCTGACGAAAATCCAAATATCCTGCTATCTCGTCCTGCGTTTTATCGGCCAAATCTTTCTCTTCTTTGGTTTCAATCACCCGATTCCAGGCTCTTCCTCCGAAATGTTGGTAGTCCAAGCCCACAGTAGTGCGGTTTCCTTTGAACAGCTGCGCACTTTCGTAAGCCGTAATGCCGCTCATTAAATCGTTGTGCAGATACAGTTGCGTTTGCGGCGTACCTCCGGCGTGGTATCCGTCGTTTATTTTATGGTGTCCCCAGTCGTAAAACGCACGGAATGCCCCGGAATATTTGCCGTAATCGTTGGTGAATTGCAGAGATGCGAGCCCGCGCGTAATTTTCGAGTCGTTGTCGATATAAGGATTGGTTTCCTCGCCGGGATTTGAGGCGTTGAAATGAGTGAGACTCACATCGGCGCTCGCATTCCAGTATTTCGAAATGTCGAAACCCAATTTCGCGAATGCCGAGTACTGTTCAAATTCGCTGTTCCTGCGGTGTCCGTCGGTGCGCGAGTAGTTTATTCCTGCCGATGTACTGAAACGTCCGCTTTTTGTCTGGTTTGAAATTTGCCCTTGTAGCGTGCCGTATGAACCACCTTCGTATTGCATTTCTGTTTTAGAGCCTTCCGTGCGAAGTTTGTGGGTTACGATATTCATCACACCGCCCATCGCGTTTGAGCCATACATCATCGACGCGGGCCCACGCAACACTTCCACTTTTTCAGCCAACATAGTTTGATAGGCATCGGCTATGGGGTGTCCCATAAGCCCTGCATATTGCGGCTGGCCGTCTATCAGCACGAGTGTTTGCGCTCCGCTTCCTATGCCTCTCAGTTTTATTCCTCCTGCAGCGCCTGTCGAAACCCCGTAGCCCAGTATTCCGCGCGACGTGATGAACATTCCGGGCACTTGTTCTGCGACGGTGGGCAAAACTGATGTGCGGAAATTTTTCGTCAACTCGTTTTGGTTTATCGTGCTTAGGGTCATGGGCAGATGACGAACGTCGGTGGCGTTGCGTGTGCCCGTTACCACAGTGGCGTTGAGGGTTTGCTGAGGCAGGGTGTCGCTTGGAGTTTGTGCGGAAACCGATATCCCGAACGCAGAAAGCGCAAAAAGAATGGTTGGAATCCTCATTTCTTGTCGATGTTAACGAGTTTGTATTTGCGGCTTCCCAATCCTATTTTTTCTGCGTGCTCAATGGTATGTATTCCGTGGCGACTTGTGATGCGCTCTTTCAGTGGAGCGTTGTCGTTGTCTGCCGAAGGAGTCATATTGAATATGATGTCAACGCACGCCTGGTCGAGAGCGACGGGATCGGTTGAGGCAAGAATGCCGTAGTCTTTGAGCTTGCTGTCGGCAGGGTGGGAAACGCAGTCGCAATCTACCGACATGTTGTTCATCACGCTGATATAGATGATGTTTTTGCCGAAATAGTTTGCCACTCCTTGGGCGGCGGCAGCCATGGATTCGAGGAAACCGTCCTGATTTCCCACGTTGCTCCAAAGATTCTCGGGAGTATTCACCACGCCGGCGCTATGAATGTATGCCTTGCCGTTGGTAGAAGCCACGCCTATGCTTTGGTTTTTCAACACACCGCCGAGTCCGCCCATGGGGTGCCCTTTGAAATGTGCGAGGTTTATCATGAAGTTGTAGTTCTGCAAGTGAGAGCCAACGATGTCGTATTTGATGTGTGTGGTGTCTTTCACCGGGATTTTCATTTCGCCTTCCGAATCCATGATGTCCACTTTGGCGATTTTCGTAAACCCGTGTTCTTCGGCTACCCTCAGATGTTCTTCGGTTGTGCTGCGCTTTCCGCCGTAGGCTGTGTTGCATTCCACGATTGTGCCTTTCACCTTTTTTACGAGGGGAGCGATGAGCGAGGGATTAAGATAGTTTGGGTTTCCCGCTTCGCCCGTGCTGACTTTCACAGCTACCTTGCCGGTGGCTTTTACGCCGAGGGCTTTGTAAATGCGTACGAGGGATTCCGGAGATATATCGCGGGTAACGTAAACTTTTGGCTCTTGGGCCAGAACTTTTGCGCCTAACATCGCAACTAATGCGACCATAATCAGTTTTTTCATATTTTCAAATCTTTGTTGTTTGTTTGTTGTTGAAAGAATCGGTATTGCAAATATAATAAATCTGTTTATAAGCCGAAAGTCAACCTTTTATATTGGTTATACAATCTGTAATCTGGGTAACAAACGGCTTTTTGTTTGCCCTGTTGTGGTGCGTGAAAAAACTACTCGGCATCTCGTAAAAACTCCGGGCCACCAAATTTAAATTAGATGCGTCGGAATTTAAATTAGATGCCTTGGAGTTTTTATGATATGCGATGCCTGTTTTTCGGGGTAGGGGAGTGGATTAAAAAATGCCGCTTGCGGCAGGGGCAAACGGCATATTGATAGGGGTAAAACGGCTTCAGAGAATAATAACCTTGATGTAGTCTTTAAGGTGATAGAGTGAATTTCCCGCTCCGGCCTGGGAATCGTTAATCAAAAGGAGTGTCTGCCGCCCGTCTTCGAGTTTCGGCCCGAGACACATGCCTTCGTAGTTAGCAAGATTCATCTGCCCGAAATTCAGATGCGTTGTAAAGTCGGCAATGGCTGTTTTGTAGAGCAACTGGTAGCTTGCAGATTTCAAGGGAACGTTTGCCGGAACAATGGGATTGCCTTCGGAAAGGTCTACGGCAAACAACCTTATGCGACATTCGGCTCCCATATAGTTTGCAGGCACACTAATTTCTCTTTCCATTACAATGATGCGTCCGTCGGGCAGGGCTGCGATTTCCGAAATGCCGTGGGCGTAGTATTTTGCTTTGCTGTTGAGCGACGGACTCTCGAGCATGTAGGCGTATTGTGCCGACGTATTGAGATTTTGGTCGAATATCAGGATTCTTATAACGGCGGAATCGTTGAGCGCATCGCATTTCAAGGGGCGCTCGGTGGCTGCGAGAAAACGCGACGAGGCACTGTCGTAGGCCAACGACTCGAATCCGAAATTAGGATATATGCTGTCGGGTGAAAACATTGTGGGAACGTTGAGTTTTCTTCCTGTAGGCTTCCCGTCGAGGTCGTATTCCAGGATTTCCTGGTCGTCTTCGGCACTTATGAAAAGCGTATTGCCAGGTGCGAAATAGCATACTCCCTCTTCGTCGCGCCCGTTTGCCGACGTTTCTGCCGCATATAGCGCGCTGCGCGACACGTTGCGTATTTTCCCGTTGCGGTTGTCGATGTCAATATCAAAGATATAGAATCCGCTGCGTGCCTCCTTGTCGCTCACCACTGCGTAGGAGTTTCCCTCTACATGCGTTATTCCGCTATAGTTTGCAGGCGGAATATCCCATTTCCTAAGGTTTGTTTGCGCGAGTGTCGTTGCGCTTTGCGCCATTGCCGTATTGCCGCACAATGTTATGGCTGCGGCGGTAAACAATGAGGCGAGGGTTCTTTGCCCCAAGGCTCGGATTTTCATTTTGATTCGGTTGAGTTAATGGTAAGTCCCTTGGAATGTCCCGTAAATTCGGGGGAATACAAACATTGTATGCTTGCCGGCGCTGCAAGATACGTTCCCTTTCGGTCAATACGGAAATCCATGCTGAATATATGGCTGCCTTTTTCGAGTTTTTCAAGGAAATAAACCTGCGAAGCGTCTCTCACGGCGAGATAGAACCATTCTCCGTTGTCGCAAGTATAACCTGAAATTTGTTTTGTAGGCTCAAGACACGCCGGGCGTGGGTCAACGAGGCTCACATAGTCGTAGTCGCGCAAAGCATTTACGGTGTAGCGCACGCGTATAAGGTCGCCAACGTTTACAATGGTCTTGGGAGTTACAGTTTTTTCCTTCCCGTTTTCAACAACGAAGTATTCGCGCTTTACAGTAAGCTCTTTGCCGCTGTTTTCCACGGTTGCCGCCGGAGCAAGATAGCGTCCGTAAATTCCTCCCCACGATATTCCGCCGTCGTTCTTGGATATGCTGATTGAAACAGGCGATGATTTCAGGTTGTCGAGCCTGAAGTCGGCGCGGATATAGCCCGTGGCATCTTCGTCAACGGTTTTCGCCGCTTTCATCACGTTTGTCTTTTCGCCGTTTTGCATGTTGAGCGTTATGGCATCGGGAAGTTTCGTGTTGAAATGCAGCAATGTGGTGTCGGTCTTTGTTGTAGAAAGCAGCGCGTAGGTTGCCTCTAATGTGTTGAGCGTAGTTAGCCACCCCTGTGTGCGCTTTTCTTGCAAAATCCATTTGAGCATGCCGTTCTGGGTTGCCTTGTCGTTTGGTTCAAGTGCGCGTACCGCTTCAAGTGCAGCAACTTGTGTGGGGATTTTGTAGCTGTTCCAATACGACGGCGCGCGGAAAGAATCGAAATAGATGCCTTTGTCTTTGTCTGAAACCGTATGTTCGAGCACACTTTGTAGGGCTGTCTTTGCTTCTTTGTCGTATCCCATGTCGGCAAGGACAAGTGCCGCCGTACTCTTGTCCTCCATATTAAGTTCGGAATAGTGTTTCGCGAGAATCGCAAGCAGGTATTTTCGGTTGGCAACGGCTTGTGCAGATGCTTTGCCAGGGTTCATTCGCATGATGTTGAGATAAGCAAGATGACTGTCCCATATGTTTGGCGTGAAACCGCGCTTCTCGTTTTTCTTCATCTCTTCTATTTGCTTTGCCACCTGTTTGTCGAGGTATTTCACGGCATTTTGTATCGGCAGTTTCATACATGGTTTTTCCATTATGCCGTTGAGACGCAACAGTATGGTAGCTATTTTTGTCGTGATATGTTGGCTTGAAGGCATTCCGGCAAACCAGCCGAATCCTCCGTCTTGGTTTTGTTGCCGTGTGAGACGTTCTTCAAGATTTCGCGCTTTCATTCCCGATTCCACCTCATCGTATACGTGCGAGAGTTCTCGGCGGCGCAACGAAATATTGTCGGCGTCAACAGCCCAAGGCGTCTCGGCAAGAAGAATGTTCTTCAAATCGGGATTGCGGAGCAGGGCGTTTTGCAGAAGAGTGTCGGCGGTTTGCTCGTTAGCCCATTTTTTTGCCGCTTGTTTGATTTCGGGCGAAAGATATGCTATTTCGTGCTCTAGAGATGCGGCGTAAAGTGCTGCGGCAAGCGTCAGCGCATCGTCGTATTTGGGAGAATCGATTTTTGGCAAGGCTTGCAATGCGAGCCATGTGGGGTTGGAGGTATATTCTATGGTGAGCCGGCGATTTGTTGTGCCTGCTTTTTTGCCCGTTATGCCTTCGGCGATGTTTACAGTATGGTTTCCGCTGTTTTCCAAGGTAAACGGTAACGCCTCTATCACTTCTGTTTTGTCGGAGAACACGGGTAGGTAATGCTGTTCTCCGTCGGAAAACTCGCCGCAATCGGCAATGATTTTACAGATAAGCAGAGGCGAAGAAATGTTCTCGTCTACGTTGAAAGGGAATGCGACAACGGTTTCGCCGTTTGCGCTTACGCTGAATTTTACAACCGACTGTTTTATCACGGCAAGGCTTTGCGCGTCGCAGATAGTCATTGTTGCTTTTCCTGCAAGCGGTTTCGTCGAAATATTCTTTATTGTCGCGGGAATTGTAGCGGCATCGCCGATACGCAAGAAGCGTGGCAAATTTGACTGTATCATGAAGTCTTTTGTAACAGTTGCCGTGGTGTCTGCCTCAACAAGGTTCATGGATTTGGTATGTGCGAGAAGTTTTACATTCCATCGCGTAAGACTTTCCGGAGCTGTGAACGAAATCGTGAGATTACCGTTCTCGTCGGTGCGCAAGGTGGGAGCAAAGTAAGCTGTTTCGGTAAAGTTTTCTCGCGGTTTGATGTTGTTTGCATTTTGTCCGTTATCAGTGTCGGCACTACCTGTTTCGTTGGCTGCGACATCGGCTGCCAAACGTTCTTCTTCTGCGTTTCCGCGAATTGTAAGCATCTTTGGAGCGTTTGCTTCGGCAAGGGAATAATTCGAAACCTTCAAAGAACTTTTGCCCAAGCGTGTGAGTCCACCAATATGCCCTGTAAACATCGCGTCTTGTATAAATGTTGGACATTCTAACAGATTGTCGAACGAGAGCGACGGACTTTTTTCGTATTTGGCCGGATTGTATTGGTAATTGAAGTAAGAGTTTTCTTTGTAGGTGCTCCATGATGCCGCCGGAATGTATTTCCCGAAAAATAAACTGGAGTTCCAGTAATTTTTTGCGAATTTGTCGAGCGAAGCATCATAGATTGCAGCCACGGCAGATGCCTTGGCGGGTGTGCCGTCGGGGTTGAGGATTTGCAGCCGCCATTCTTCTTTTTGATTTGGGCGCAGGCGGTCGCGGAAAGAAGTCCATTTGTAGCGCAGACGTTTGTCGGGAATGGGTTTCTTGATGCTAATATTTTTGCTATATAGCACCCCGTCTTTTACAAAAGCCAAACTCACGGAAATTCCATCGCCATATTCTTTTTTATAGGTGTAAGTCTCGCTCACGATATTGTTTGACAAACTGATTTGCTTGCTTTCCACAACTTGCCCGTTGGCTATGATGTCATAGAAAGCGGTAACTCCTTCAAACGATGTGCCGAATTGTATTTTCGACAAGGCATCTTGTTCAAACGAAGTGGCTTGTGAGTAAAGCCGTATGCGCTCGGTGGAATCGGCGGGTTGCTTGTCGTTTATGGAGAATAGGAGGAATTCCTTTTTTATGTCGTAAATGGAGTCGGTTTCTCCCTCGAATTTTGTGTGGATAACGTATTTGCCCGATGCAAGACTGGACAGAGTGGCGATTTTTACGGGTGTGTTTGCAACGAAATCGCCTTTTGCGCAAACCGTGCCGTTGGATTTTTCGATGGTATACGTTCCTTTGCCGTCGATATTCTCGCGCATGAGGTTTTGGAGCGTGAATGTTATGGCAGAAACCTTTTCCTTGTCTACTTTGTCGGAAATGTCGCACCCTACAAGCGCTGCACGTTTTCCGGCAATGATTGTCGTGCCTGCGTTCTGGCTTTCTCCCACTGCGGAAGTTACTGTTGCGTTAACGGAGAAGTAGTATGATATGTTGTCGAGCGCATTGGCGTTTGCGTTGTCCGCAACAAGTGGAACGCGCATCGTAAATTCGCCGTTTGAATCGGTGATTGTGGTGTCGCGAAATACCTCGTCGTTTGAATTGTTACGGCGGAAAAGCCAAAAACTCCGGCGTTTCACTTCGTATGTAACCTTTGCGCCCTGCATTCCAATGCCTGTAAATGCGAGTGCATGCCCTTTCACGCTCACGGTATCGCCCATGGCGTATTTTTCCTGCGGCTTGTCGGTTTTTACTTCAAATGTGGGGCGTTTGTATTCCTCTACTTTTACGTAGATACTGCTTGTGGCGTTTGCGGTGATGCGTAGATTGCCCGGCATAATGGTTGAAGGCAGCATGATGTCGGCGCTGAAAGTTCCGAACTCGTCGCTTGTGGTTTCTTGGGTGTATATCTCGCGGTTTTGGGAGTCTTTCACGGAAATCTTTACCTTGTGGTCGTAAATCGTACTGCATTCTTCGTCTTTTTTCTGAAAGACAATTCCCGCTATGTGTACCTTTTGCGAGGGACGATATACGGCGCGATCCGAAAACAGACGGTATTCTGTGGTTTGCATTACCTTTCTCGGCGCGAAGTTGGCGTAGCCGTAACAACGGCTGACGGGTGAAAATTTGTCGTCTCCGCTTTCGGCATTGTAGACATACGAGTGTTTTCCGCGTGCAACCGTTACAGTGCCGTCTTTGTCGGTTGTATAGGTGTTGGCGAGCGTTAGTTTTGGGGTTTCGCTGTATTCGTTCACTTTTGCGCCCGATATCGGTTTGCCGCTGCGGGCTTCCACCACGGTGATTCGCATTTTGTTTCCCGGCAGGGGAAAGAAAAGCAGGCGTATGTTGCTTATGTAGATCGCGATGTTGGATTCCTGCGATTTGCTGTCAGACAGTTTCATGATATAGACGCCTGTTTTTTGCGGGGCATTGCATTCAAACGAGTCTTTCTTGTTGAAGATATCTTCGTTGCCTGTTATGTTGCCGGAATAAAGCGTGGTTTTTGAATTGCCGGCGGCTTTGAACTCTTTGATTAGCTTTGAATTTTCGGCTATCTGCCTTGCCGTGTAGGTGGTGAGGTATAAGTTCAGCTCGGGCTGCCTGATGTTGTTGAAACTAACCATTCCTTTTATCTTCTCGCCGGGGAAAAGCAGACGGTTGTCGGTTTCCGTATGAAATTCCTGCTCTTTCAGGCTTTTCATCATGTTTCTCAGTATTGCGGCACGCGGATTAGCGGAATATAGGTCTGCTCCTTTTTTTGCGAGTTGGTATTTCAGAGTCCTCATTTCGGCTTCTTCTGTCGCGATACACTCACACATATATATATATGCCTCAACTGCGCAAGGGTTTGACGCATATTGTTCCGCCAATGTCTTCGCGGCGTTGTATGCGGACTTCAATGTGTCGGCATATTCCTTGCAAACGTAGTCGTTGTTGTCGTTTTTGATAGAATCGAGTGTGGCAAGGAGTATGGCATCGTTGTTGCCGTTGGCGCGGTAGCAGTTTATGAACCTATGTTCCAGGTCGCGGCGCATTTGGCTACGCTCCTGGTAAGTGTAAGAGTCGTTGTGGTTGTCTTTAAGTCGGCTAATGGCGTTTCTGCATACCACATTCACAAGGTCGTTGCCGAAATATTTAGCATCTTTCCCCTTGCTGATAGCCGGAACATACTTTTCGGCTTTCTCTCCCTTGAAGATGTCGAGGTTTTTCGTAGCTTCGAGCAGACGGGCTACGGCTTTGTCGCCATTGTCTTTGTTGTTGTAGCTTGAATGTTCGTAATACATGTTGGCAGAAACCAACATCCAGAGTGCGTGTTCCGTTGGGCGTTTTTCGCTGTGGGCTATGCTGTCGATACGTTCAAGTTCTGTGGTCAGACTGTCATTTGAAATGGTGTTTTGCATTGTGGTTGCCGATATTGCAGCCTTAAGCATTTCGCCGGTATTGCCTTGTTGGGCGGCAATATGGTATATGCTGCGAATTTCAGCCAATGCAGTTTTGGGCAAGTCTTTTTTTATGGCATCGTCAACCTTTTTCCAACGGGCTGAAAAGTTTTGTGCAAAAATAGGGTTCAACGCCAAGAGCGTCAAACAGGCAAGCATGAATTTTCCAAGTTTCATAATCTGTGCGGATTTGTAGGCAAAGGTAATGATTTCCTTTATACTGCGAATAAGACCCTTTACACACCGATGCCTCGTTTTTATGATAAATACGCACAACCGCGAAATCTTGCCTGAAACGCGAAATTTTTTTCGCTTACGGGTTGTTGAAAAAACAACAAGGCATCTCGTAAAAACTCCGGGCCACCAAATTTAAATTAGATGCGTCGGAATTTAAATTAGATGCCTTGGAGTTTTTGCGAGATGTGAGGGATTTTCCCTGTCGTGGTATATGGTCTGAAAATCTGATGTTTGTGGAAAAACAAACTCCGTCTGCAAAAAGATGGAATTGCAGACGGAGCGTACAATATAAATTGTGTAAGAAATGGGTTCGGTTATTGTTGTTCCAATTTGGGAGCTTGCCAAAAATAATCTTCGTCGGTGGTTGGCATTCCGCCGTAGTTGAATTCCACACCTTCGGGCAAGAGAGTGATATAAGTGTCCGGATTGCCGTCGCTCTCCACTTCGGGGCGATTTTCTGTGTGGCAGCTCAGATAAAACAGGTTTTTAGCCATATATTTCTCGAGATATTCCTCTTTTGTCTGTTTGCTGCGATGATTCCAATTGGCATCTTCGTTAAGCTTTAGGGGAAGTCCCTCTATAAGCCGCTTTCTAACCTCACGATGATTGAGCAATGTGCCGTTTTCGTCGGTTATGTAAGCTGCAAAACTCGGGTCCATCCATATCCATTTGCTTAATGTTCGGCTCCAGACAATTGTCATTACGTGGCAGTCGGGATCTTTTTCCCATTTGGAGGCACATACTATGAAACGGGCGGGCATTCCGAGCGCCATGTAGCAGTCGGCAAGCATCATTCCGAGGAACCGGCAGTTCAGTCCGCGCTTTTCGCGTTTTGCAAAGCGGTAGAGTTCCAACGCATTGAATTTACAGTTGGGCCACGAACTGCATCCGTCGTGCTCTATGGCATCGTGCAGCCAATACATCACGTTTTTTATCCGGCTTATCTCGTCTCCGTTGCCTGCAATGCTGTCGAGGTTGAACGCTGTGCGTATCTCTTGCAAAACAGGAGCGTTGAGGTAATAATGAAACTCGGGCTTGGTTTGACCGGAATGGGTGTAAGCCGAATGTTTCTTGAGCAAACCGATGAAATCTCCGTTTTCTTTTGCCTTTTCCAGGAGATTCTGAAATTCTGCATCGCTTTTCAGCCATTCGTAAACAGTTTTGCTTTCTGCTTGTGCAAGATTAGGATCGCCTGTTTCCACTTCTTTTTTGAGCGGAGTGAGTATTTTGGATTTCAAATCATTGATGTCGATTTTCTCGTCCTTGATTTTGGTTGCAAAATATCCGAATACGAGCAAAATTTCGGGCTTTTCTTCGCCGAAAAGTTTGTTGTCTTCAATCATATTCTCGAGTATTTCGCAATATTGTGCCCTTTTGTTTGCGTCATCAAGGTTGCTTTCAGGCAGAATATCGGTGTTGTTGCTGCTGAATACCGCTCCATTTACAGTGTATCCCTTGAAAAGCGGACAACCCGGCGTTTCGGCAAAAGCAGTAGAGAGCACGCCTTTCTCAAAAACGATTTCCTTGAGTTTGGGACAGTTTGTGAGCCAACATTCTCCGCCCCCCGACGAAAGTATATTGCCTGCAAACACCACTCTCTCAAGATTGGGGCAGTCGGTAAACGTTTCCCAGCCGTCGATATGCTGTATAGGACCGTCGATAATGATTTCTTTCAGATTTTCGCAGTTTCTCACCGTTCCGTATGCCGCGATATAACGCACGCTGTGCATTCGTAAACTTTTTAGCATGGGACAGTTTGTGATGCATTGCATAAGATTGCCCATTAGTTGCGGAAATATTATTTCCTCGAGCTGTGAACAGGAGTCGAAAACTTCTTTGGCGAGCGATGTGTTCTCAGCAAGAACCACGCGCTTTACCTTGGAGTTGTAAAAAGCCCGGGGTTCAACTTCGGTCAGAGCCTTGGGCATTATCACTTCGCCTACATGGCAATTGGCAAAAGCTTCCTCGGGTATGGCATTTTCGTTTGTGATTTTCTTGCCGCAGTCAGAGTATGGTTCGTCTCCCTTCTGAAATTTTATGTCGCTGATGTCGAGCCGCGTAAGCGGCGCCTTGTCTGCGGTTTGTGCCGTTTCGGAATCCATAAGTCTGCGTAGGAATTTCAAATCTGCGCCGTTGAGCGTGCCGCTTACCTTAAGGTCTTTGATTTTCCTGATTTTGTTTGCCTGAATTGCTGATGCCAAACTGCCGGGAGTCGTTACGTTTACTACTACCTG
Organism: bacterium; assembly: GCA_963660485.1. Classification (GTDB taxonomy): domain Bacteria; phylum Bacteroidota; class Bacteroidia; order Bacteroidales; family Bacteroidaceae; genus UBA6398. Next base: position 13,034 of record CAVKYH010000005.1, read on the forward strand.
CTTTGCGCTTGCTGGCAGGAGCAATATCAGACCTACAAGGATTGTCGCGATTTTTTGAATGTTCATGTTCTTTTTTATTGGATTGTTTACTGTCTATACGGAAAAAGGTATGGTTTGTTACACAAATGGCGATATATTTTTTAGTTCCACATTTTTTTACAGGAAATCGGATATTGGGGCTCAAAAAACAGTTTCGCTCCCCATTGTGTGGCATATATTTTAGGCTGCAACAAGATGTGTTTTTCTAATGTATTTTATGCGAAAAACGACAAGGCATTTCGTTCTAAACGATGTCTGATATAATTTAAATAATGTCTGACATCGTTTGAATAATGTCAGACATTGTTTTTCCAATATACTACTATGCTTTTATAAGGCTTGTCGGCGAAAAAATATAAGGCAATATCGGGGGCGTTTATGTGGGGTGGAGTAGGGACGATGTCAATAAAAAAGCCCCGGCGAATCTCTCGTGGGGGCTATACATAAATAAATAAGAGTTGAAAATGTGAAAATCAGTCCAAAAAGTCTATTGGCTGTATATTGTTACGGTATTGTATCTGTGTCAAGTCTTGCAGAAATGTTTTAATCTCTGATTTGATTACAATAGGGTGTGCTTCGATTTTTGCTGTTTCAAGCGTTGCAAAATTAAAAAGGCGTGAAATATCCGCCAAATTTTTTCGTAATCAAAAATAGTCAAAACGTAAAAATATTATTATTTTTGTACGTCAAAAAACATCAAAACTATCAAACTCGCTAATAAACAGATATGTTTTCGATATCAGATTCCCTTGAAAACAAAAATCCTTGGTTCGGGTTTATAAACCGGGAGAAAACTTATTTGAAAAGGCAACAATTGTTGTCGCTCGTATATTATGTGTTGCAGATATCTATTGTTACCGTGATTTTCATGCCTAAGGCCATTGCAACGTCGCGCTATTTTTTTATCGGAGTGTTGGGAACTCTGCAAATAGTGGCTCTCTTTTCACTTATAGGCTATATAAAACGGAAATTGCGCCTTTCCACCTCACTAAGAATCATCATGTATTCGGTGCAAACCATTGTGTCGGCACAGTTGGTGCATATCTCCGTAAACAACGTGGAACTGCTTACGGGATTTCACAAGACATTAATTATGTCAAACATTACCATGATGATTCTCAACGTAGCCCTCTCGATTATAGCCTGCCAGAAAAACGATCCGATTATTCTTTCCGTAGTTTCATTGCTTGTTTACGGGTCTTGCGCCGTTATCACCGGCGATCATTGGTTTCGCGTTCTCGCCACAGTGATTGTTACCATGTTTTTGCTGCTTGGATTTTTGGGCACGTCGCTCGTATGGAGCACCCGGAGGATACAGCGCGAAAACCAAACCCTGAAACAGGAAGACGATGCCATGTTTGCGCTCTTCAATCTCACTCGCGAACAGGTAAAAGCCTATGTAAAACTCGCCGATCAGGAGATGTCGGACGACAAGATACTGGCGGTTTTTGAGATTCTCGGCAAACGGGCACAACGCAATGTGTATTGCAATATGAAAAGGTATTATTACGCCAAACAGTTTAGCGAGGAAGCAATCGGCAGAGCCTTTCCAATGCTTTCACAATCGGAGCGGGAAATTTGCCGACTCGTTTTGCAGGACAAGAAATTGGGCGATATTTGCCACATTCTTGAGAAAAACGAATCGAATATCACTACCACACGTTCCAATATCCGCAAAAAACTCGGACTAAGCCCTTCCGATGACCTGAAAGTGGCTTTGCAGCGCAAAATGGACAGCATATCGTCTGTTAGGGAGCCGTTACCAGCGAAAAACTCTGCCGCGGAATCCGAATGAAACGGGACGTGTTTCCTCCGGGAATGTTTATTTGCTTTCAGGAAAAGTAGAGATTGGGCGTGGGATAGGAAAACAAAAATCCGCGCAGCATTTTTGTGCCACGCGGATTGCGTATCGTTGGTTCGGGATTTGAAACCGTTGGTTATTTCTTGCGTCTGGCGGCTGCAATACCCTCGTAAACTTCGTTGTATTTCTTTACCATTACCGAGAGGTCAAACTCCTGCGCACGCATATAACATGCCTTGGCTGTTTGGTCGTATAGATTCTTGTCGTCATGCAGGCGTTTTATTATTCCGGCCAATTCTTTTTCGTTTCGATGCTCGAAAAGTATGCCGTAGCCCTTTGTAACTTCCTTCAAACCGTTTACATTCGAAGCAACAAACGGTTTGCCTGCGCTCATTCCCTCGATGTTTGAAAGCGAAAGCCCTTCCCAATGGCTTGACATCGCAACTACGTCAGACGCTTTCAGTATGCTGGGCACATCAGAACGTATCCCCCAGAATTTTACACGGCTTCCCAAATTCAGTTTGTTTGTCAGCGTTTCAAGTTCTTCCCGTCTTTCGCCGTCTCCAACAATCCAAAATACGAAATTGTCGGGCAGCAGCGCCATGGCTCTTATTATAGTGTCTTGATCCTTTGCTTCGCGAAATCCGGCAACCATTGTCGTAACAAATGTGCCCGGTTTGTGCGCTCCTGTAAGCGGTGCGGCATTGTGAATGCCCGTTACGTCCACTCCGTTGTTTATTGTGGAGATTTTGGAATACCTTTTCGTTCCCTCTACGAGCCATTCCCCGCCCATATATTCGCGCAACTTTTCTTCGGCAATCTTGCTGATGCAAACGATATGGTCGTAGGTATTGTACATCTGGCTCTCTATCGGCGCATACCACTTCCAACCGCGTTTGCGGTTGGAAGTGTTATGCTCGGTGGAGCATAGCCCCACCGCGCATAACACTTCCGCTGCTGCCACAAAGAGTTGCGGCGAAGAATTGTGGGAATGTACGATATCGTATCTGCGCATTATTCTTGCCAACTTCAATATGTATAACGGATTATAGTATCCGCTTCCGAACTTATACACTTTAATTCCTGGATTCTCCGTTACAAGGCGTTTCATAAGCGGAGTATCGTCGCCGTTGAACACGCAAACATCGACTTCATGCCCCATAGCACGCAGTTTTGGCGTCATATTTACCACCAAAGTCTCAGCTCCGCCAATTTTCAGCGAGGTAATAACTTGAAGAATCTTCATTGTACACAGTTGTTCTTGCAGTCTTTTTTGTGCATGAGCCACCCTATTGGTTTTGTCCAAAACCATTTTGCTGCGAGTTGCGGCATTTGGGCTTTTTTGTCGGTTGTGCAAAAACGGAACCGCCAATAATTTATAGCCGCACGCATTTTCTGCATCAAGGGAACGCCTTTATATTCCGTCATCTCGGCGTAGGTCATCATCGAAGCCACAGGGCTGTTCATTCTTATCCTTACAATGTTTGCCGTAAGCCCGCCTTCAATATAATCCCTACAATATATGGCTTCTGCAAAAACTCTGAGTTTGTACTTTTGTGCAATTCTGTTCCAAACCAATACTTCAGGACAAAAGTGCTCATTAGAAATTTCTGGAAAAGGAAATTGTTTTAGAATATTTGTTTTGAACACTTCCAACATATCTCCATGTATCCGAAATTTTCCTCGTATTTCAATAGAACTTGCATCTATGTTTAATAATGGATTTCCGATAATACTACCATTAGAATGTTTCATATATCCACAAACTCCAGCAAAACTGTTGTCGTTTTTAATAGAAATAAAGTTTCTTATTATAGTATCTATTGATTGAGGAGGAAGAGTGTCATCGCTGTCAGCAATCAAAAACAATTCGCCTTTCGCCTCTTTTACCCCGAGGTTTATTGCTGTATGTTTGCCTCCATTTTCTTTCTTTATATATTGCATAGGAAAACTCTGCTTGGGGGGGTTGATGAAGCTCCCGACCACTTCTTCTGTGTTGTCGGTAGAACCGTCATCAACAATAAGCCATTCAAAGTCCATACACGTTTGTGCGCACAGACTTTCAAAAAGCCTCGGCAGTAGTTTTGCCCGATTATACGTAGGCGTAAAAACCGTTATTATCATAGTGTTTTTTCGTTGTCGGCATCTCGTCAAAACGATGTCTGATATAATTTAAACGATGTCAGACATTATTTAAATTATATCAGACATCGTTTTGAACGAAAACTAATAAGGAAAATTGTTTAGATATTTGTTTGCCATCTGAAGGCATCTCGATAAAATTTGTCTTGATCGTAATTGTAATCGTATTCATATTCATCGTGAACCTTATCGTTCTCACGATAACCATTAGTGAAGAACGATTTGTAGGGATAAACATAAGGCGTCCAATTATAGTAAATTCGAAGATACAATCCAAGACTTACTAAAATTATAACTGTTGTTACTCCTAATTGCTTATATTTCCCCATACATATAGTAGTAATTGTCGCGATTAGTCCGATGATGTAATACCAAGCGATGCGTCCTCCATTGTCGGAACGTATGAAAAACAAAAGAAGAGCGCAAAAAATCAAAGCCATATTGAGCAATACAATATGAGTGTTGGTCTTGGGAATGTAGCGATAGTTCGTAATTATAATGAAAAAGAAGAATACGGCTTCCAACAGATATTCCACACGAAAATCACCTATTGCGTCGTAGTCATTTACTCGTTCAAAAGCACTGGCTTGGTCGTATGTGCTGAATAAAGCATTGGGAAGCGATGTCATGCCAAGTATCAGTGCAGCAATCATAACGAAGACAATAAATGGTACGCTGAATTTGCGTCTGGGAACAAAATAAAGAGGAAGGAAAATTATTGCAGAATTGTGTAAAGAGAACGCTATGAAACAGACAACAAAAAACTTTATTGGTTTTCTTTCTATCACGTATTTCACTCCTAACCATGCTACAGTAGCTCCCAATACCTGTCGCAGATAAGTGAAACTGAAGAAAAACCAAAGCCCCATGAAAAGTATCAAAGCAAACGGATAATTCTCTGTGTAGCGTTTGAGGTCGATAAAAAGCATCAGATAGATGATCAGAGTAATCGACAGAATGAAAATATACCGGTTGGCAGTGTAGAAAGAGATTATTATGTTGAGAATGGTGTATCCGAACTCGCCGTTGAAAAACAAAAAGCTTCCGCTCTCAACATAACTTCCGTGTTTCGTGGTTATGTCGGCAATCGAGTCGAATACTTCGCCGTAGATATAACGGTCGTATCCGCCAAACATGTCTGAAAAACCAACAAAAAGCGAAAGAAACAACAAGAACAATGCGAGGGGAATTGCAGATTGACTTCTATATGTTCTAGTTCCTGTTGCGAGGAATAATACGAATGGTATTATAAATAAAATGAGATATAGTGTCATACTTAATGCTTGTGTCTAAGGAGTATGATGAATAGCTTTTGTAGAAAAGTGATAAGAAAAAGTCTATTTGCAATTATAATAAAGATATCTGCTTTGAAATTATTTGTCTTGCCTATAGGATACAAATTCATACTTTTATATTGTCTAATTCGTTTTTTAAGTCTTGTAGAAGAATAGAACCGAAAAAGACTAAACAAACTTCCTGCAATAGAAAAATTAAGGAGGTGGCGTATTGCTTTTTCTTTGTCTTTTTGCAATGTGTTTGATAAATCAGTTGCTAAAAGTTTGTGGATTTGTATAGTGTCATGATCTAATTTAATTAAATTCCTAAGACTGCGATTTGTTGAAGTAGAATTTACATTGGTATTATTATAGTAGTAACCAATTGTTGGTAGTAGCAGGATTTCTTGTAAATTAATAATGACTTTAATGTTGAAATAAAAATCTTCAATGTTTTTTGTTCCGTCAATAAAAAGTATGTTGCCTATCGCCGTTTTCTTATAAATCTTATTCCAAACAAAACCAGAAAAGTTTTGATTAAGAAATGCGATACCGTTTATTATTTTTCTTTGTGGGTAATCTATACAATCAGAAATATGATTATCAAAGACTTTTTGGTGGTTGAAACAGAATAGCTCACAATTGGGGTGAAATTCTAACAAAGAGAACAAGTGAGAGAAAAAAACAGGATCTATTTTATCATCAGCGTCAACGAACCAAATATAATCTCCTTTTGCATTTATAATACCTTTGTTTCTTGCTGTGGAAGCTCCTTTATTATCTTGATTTATCAGTATTATATTTTGATGCTTTTGTTTATATTGACTTACAATATTTTCTCCATTATCACAACTTCCGTCATTAATTACAATAACTTCGTATTTGTTTTCGGCAACATGTGAAGAAAAGATACTATCAAGACAATTATATATATAAGGAGCTGCATTAAAAAGTGGTATTATAAATGAAAGTTGCATTTGCAATATGGTTTAGACTATAAAAGTTTCAATGTTTAGAAAATGTTTTATCAGATTCTTTTTCCAATTGCCAAAATCTCCCGATAGAGGATAAAGTTCTGCTTCTTTCATATTTTCAATAACTGCGTGGCTTATTTTCAAAGGCTTCCAAATGTTTCGATTACGATATAGGTTTAGTACCATTCCAAATTGTATGTTTCTAACGCGTTTTATGATAGTAGAATACAATTCATTATCTTCTTTAACCGATTCGGCAAGTTTCTTGAAACTATCAATGATAATAATATCATCGGAAAGATATTTTGTTTTCTTTTGAGGATTTATAGACTGACTTGTAGAATTAGGGTGAAGAATGTATATATATGGAACTAAATCTGAAAAAAGAACGTTGTTCGCTTTTGTAAAGAGACGATATGAAAGTTCTACATCTTGATGTGTTATGCCTGCCTTAAAGAATAAGCCGTTTTTTATCAAAAAATCTTTGCGAATAACAAGGGCACAAACCGATGAAGGATTATAGCCATTTATAATTGCTTCACGTCCTTTCATAATCTTATTATGTGTAATCGAAGGTTGGTCGCAGTTTATACTTCTAAATTCCATTGCTTCCGATACTTGCCGTAATTTGAATGCAAGGATGTCCAAGTCTTTACATTTGTCAAGCAATTCTATAATTCCAAGTATGTTTCGGTCAAGTTTATCATCTGCATCTACGCACCAAACATATTCTCCATTACTCTTTTTTATACCATTATTTCTTGCAGTACTCTGTCCTTGATTTTCTTGTGATAAGTAATAGATATTGTTATACCTTGTTGCGTAGTTTTGAACTATTTGGACTCCGTTATCTTTTGAACCATCGTCAACAATAAGAATTTCGTAGTCCTTTTGAGGAAGATCGGATTTAATAATGGAGCTCAAACAATTACCTATGTATTTTTCAGCATTGTACATAGGTACTATTATACTGAGTTTGTATTTGTACATAGTCTTAAATTAGAGACGAGCGTCTATTTGACTTCTGTTTACTACGCCTTTAACATCGTAAACAACTCCTTTATCGTAATCTTTCAAAAAATCACGCAGATTTATATTTACGAATTCGTTATGAGCTACGGCAAGAATTACGGCATCAAATTTGCCTTTCATGTTGTTTATATTTTCGTTAGTCAAGGTAATATCATATTCTTTTTTGACCTTTTCTGGGTTTGCCCATGGATCGTAAATTATTATGTTATTGGTGTATTCTTTAAGAGTGGAATAGATGTCAATAATTTTAGTATTACGAATATCTGGACAATTTTCTTTGAATGTAATGCCGAGAATAAGAACCTTGGCGTCTTTTACTACAACACCTTTTTTGTTCATGCTTTTTATTGTTTGGTTGGCAACGTATGCTCCCATACCATCGTTCAGCCGACGTGCGGCAAACATTACTCGGGGTAATACTCCGTATACTTGCGCTTTTTCTATAAGGTAATACGGATCAACACTTATACAATGTCCTCCAACAAGACCAGGATTTAATTTTATGAAATTCCATTTTGACGAAGCTGCTTCTATTACATCGTGTGTATCTATGTTCATTGCATTGAAAATCTTTGCCAACTCGTTCATAAAGGCAATATTTACGTCTCGTTGCGAGTTCTCTATGATTTTGCTTGCTTCAGCAACCTTTATTGAAGGTGCTTTGTGAGTCCCATTAACGAGTACAGTGTTATATACAGTGTCAATAATGTCTGCAACTTCAGGGGTAGAACCCGAAGTTACTTTTTTTATTTTTTCAACTGTATGGAGTTTGTCGCCAGGATTTATACGTTCTGGCGAATAGCCTGCAAAGAAGTCTTTGTTGAATTTTAATCCAGACACCCTTTCAACTACAGGTAAACATTCTTCTTCTGTAACTCCAGGGTAAACGGTTGATTCGTATACAACAATATCTCCTTTAGAGATGACTTTGCCTACGGTCTCACTTGCGCCCCATAATGGCTTTAAGTCTGGTTGGTTGTTTATGTCAACAGGAGTGGGTACTGCCACTATGTAAAAGTTTGCTTCTTTTATTTCTTCAAGTTGTGAAGTGCATCTAAAACCATGTTTATTTATGGCGTCTTGCAATAGTTCATCACTTACTTCTAAAGTTGCATCGTGTCCTTCTTGTAGGGCTTTTACACGTGCTTCGTTCAAATCATATCCAATAGTTTTAAATCTTGTAGAAAAAAGTCGGGCCAATGGTAAGCCTACATACCCTAAGCCTATGATGGCTATCTTTATGTCTTGTATATCCATATGTTTTTATATATTAACGTTTTGTTGAGGCTGCGAAATTTATGTATTTTGTAAGCGTTTCTAGTTGCCATTTTTTAGAATAATGTTTGGCCATAAAATCTTTCCCTTTCTGACCAAGTTTGATGGCATATTCTTTGTCTCCTAATAGTCTTTCCATGTTTTTGGCCATTGTGTCTATATCTAGTTCTTGTGATAACAAACCGGATTGTCCATCAATGATAACATCTGGTATTCCTGCGTGTAAAGTAGAAATCACTGGTAAACCTGCCGCAGAAGCCTCCATGATAGAGACTGGCGTACCTTCTGTATCTCCATCATCTGCAGTTATTGAATGTTGAACGTATGCTCTGCTTTTTGTAATTAATTTTTGCATCTCTAATGGAGTTATTTTTCCAGGAAATTTTATCTGTGTTTCTAGTCCTAAAATTTTGGCTAAATTTCTTGTTGAATTTAATAACGGTCCGTCTCCAGCCATTATCATTTGAGCAAAGGGGAATTTTCCTGCTATTTTTTTAAATGAAAGTACTAAAGAATAAGGGGATTTTTTGTCTGTGAATCGCCCTACAAATAATAATGTTTGATTGTTAAACTCAATGTTTAAATTAGAGAAACAGGGGTCTGGTGTGCAAGGAGCATAAATGATTTTTTCTTTGTCGCAACCTAGCTGCAGCAAAGATTTCTCCATGTAATGAGAAACTGCTACAACAAATGTGGCGTAATGGAATAGTTTATTATATTTAATTTTATACTTGCTGATAACTTCATAACAAGAACAATCTCTCCCGTGAAAATGAGCGATTAAAGGTATTCCTGCATATTTGCAACTATCAACAATTTCTGCACTAGTTGTACCATATTCGGCAAGGACGACATCTATATGTCTTTTTTTTAAACTTCTCGAAAAGAGATATTCCTTCAAACTCAACTTGCTGCTTTTGAATTTAATGGGGTTGATTTGTCTTATTGCTTTTTTCCATGCATGGATATTTGTGAGGTTTTCGTTGTTTATGGAAAAAAGTCCGTCTTTATCCGAATATCTAGGAACAAGATCTCCATAGTAGAACGTTACATTGGCAGTTATTCCTTTAATATGTGACTTTATAAAAGTTTCAGGAGAGTTTGTCGGAGATGGAGAAACTATGGCTAGATTTATCATTTCGTTATTTGTTTACAAGCTAATTGAAGAAAATAGAATATGGTTTTAAGTGGCTTTATTTTGATTGTTGTGAATAAACATTTGTAAAAATTGATAGGAAAACGTCTCGTATATACATATTTTAGTGTGCCTTCTAGATAATTTTTATAAATGTTGTTTTTAGATATATTTGTATCATATTTATCTCCAAAGACTCTTATTTCTTCTTTATTCCAATTCTCCACAGCGCATGCCCATAAAAAAGGATCTGTAGATTCTGTTACACCTTGCTCACCTTTTCTGTATACAGATGATATGTTTGTTAAGTATCGGAACGTTCCTTTGCTAGCGATATAACACCATATGATTGTGTCGACATGGAATCTTAAATCAAAGAAATCTTGTTTTATAATATTTCTCTTGTAGATTACCGATGCTGTAGGAAACCTTCGCTTTTCTATCAATTCTTTTATCGTAAGATTATGTTCTATAGCAGAACTAAATGGTTTTCTCTCTTTAGTACGCATATCATATATGATACCATTTTCCGCTACGGCGACATATTCAGGGTGGAATTTTAGATATGAAATTTGTCGTTGTAATTTGTATGGATCCGTCCAATAATCATCACCCTCGCAATGTGCTATATATTTACCACGAATGTGTTTATAGATAATGCGACTTAGTGAGCCGTCGTGCTTGGAGTATTGATTTTCTGTTTCGTATATAGGCTTTATGATGTCGGGATATTTGGCGGCGTATTCCTTAATAATTTCCTGTGAGCCGTCGGTCGAGCAATCGTCGTGCACAATAGCTTCGAAACGGAAATTTGTCTTTTGCATCACAAAACCATCAAGGCATTGCCTTAGATAGGGTGCATGGTTATAGACCAAGCACTTTATTGAAACCATTGGTTGCTCGGTGTTATCCATATAATTTGTCGGGATTTTCTTCTGTTAAAACATTAACGGTTGATAAATGTTCTTTTATTTTTTGCTGTTGAGCAATTCTTTTATCAAATCTGGGGATAGTTGAGTTATTGCCGGTAGGTCTTCAACAGCAGCGCCGGCTTTAACCATCGCTCTCACCAATTGACGCATTTGTTCATGCTGTTTAAGAATCTGCGCGTTCTTTTCGTCAATCTGCGCGTTCTTTTCGTCAATCTGTGCATTCTTTTGTGCTATAATCTTGTCGCGGTTCATTATCGCCGTGTCTCTATTTTCGATAGCAGAGAAGTATTCGTCCTCCACATTCATGTCTTGGCGCAGTTTGCTGTCGGAAGCTGCGGCAAGCAACCGCCGGAGAATGTACATCATGTCGTCATCGTGGGCATACAGATTCTCGTCTACATTGAGTACTTGTCGGTTGTGTCTGTCTTTGCGTGTCTGGTCAAAAACACTCAGCACCTGTTCGAGCCGATTATTTACTTGGCCGTGAAGCAATGGAATCTGTACAATAATGCTGTTGTGGTTCAAACTTTCAATAAACGGGTCTGGCATACCTTCTGAAATGATGTTCCCGTTATAGTCCAAAGACCTATGGTTGACATATATCACCGGTTCTTTAATATTTCCCACCCGATGCCCCAAAAGATAAACACTAATCATCGGTATGGCAAAACCATTAGGATTATCGTCTTTCAAAATGTTTTCCGGATTTGCGTATTGTGCTCCGAGATACTGACGGAATCGCAATGTTTCTGTCTCAAGCCAGGTTTTTTGCAATTCAATAAGAACTAATTTGAGACTTCCGTCCGCTTCTTTTATTTGCGCTCCGAAGTCTATGCGGAACATGGAAATCTTGTCTCGGCTTCCATTGCTGTATTCGTGCCGACGCACTTTTACATCTACCACTTCTTCTTTTAGTAATGCAGAAAGAATGGTCTTTGCAATGCGTTCGTCTTCTATCAGATATTTGAAAACAGAATCGTAAATTGGGTTTGCTACATGTATTACCATTGTTTTTCCTCCCTTATATATTGTTTTCGATAGAAAAGATGTTTCTTTAAATCTGTTGCAAAGATAAGCAATTATATTATTGCCGTTTTATTATTATGCTCTTAATCTCGTGGTATTCTGGAAATTTGAACACAATGCTTATTGCAACGTAGGTTATCAATCCGGCAAAGAATCCTGCAATGAGTTTGACGTATTCCTGTATAAAGGGTAGTGTGGCTGCATAGGCAATAGCTCCCGTGGCGAGAGAGGCTACGAGTATGGGCAACAGGTCTTTCATTTGTCTGAAATATCCTACATTAATCAGTTTGCCGGTGTAGTAGGTGTTTATCACAAGGCATAGTATGGAACTGCATACCATGCCGCAGCACATGGCGAGTACGCCCATAGGGATTGTGATGCACATTATTGTAACTCCGAGGATTTTCTTGATTATCTCGATCCGCAAAAACAAATCAGAACGGCCTTTTACTTGCAAAAGGTTGAGGTTGATTGCGTGAATGGGATACCACATCATGGCAAAGCATATCACTTGAAGATATATCACACATGCTTCCCATTTGACAGTTATCATTGTGATGATTAGAGGGTGGGCAAGTGCGGCGAGCCCAATCATAAGCGGAAAGATTATGTATGCCGAAACTCGGAGCAGACGACGATAGTCGATGCGCAGACGCTCATCATCGTCTTGTATGAGGCTTAATACAGGGAAAGTAGCCCGTTGCAGTATTCCTGTAATGTTGGACGAAAGCAAAGAAGAGTAGCTTTGGGCTCTCGAGAACAAACCAAGTTGTACTGGTGAATAAAATTTTCCGATAACAATAGGAAATATGTTGTTGTATGTGGTATCGAGCAAACCGGAGGCAAGTAGTTTTGAGCCGTAGCCCCAAAGATATCTGAACGATTCGCGGCAAAATGTAAGAGTGGGGCGCCAATTCGAGAAAATCCATAATAGCAGGCAATTTACAAAGGCAGCAAATGTGCTTTGTATTACGAGCGACCAAACTCCATAACCGCTATAGGCAAGGATAAGTCCTATGATACCGCTGACTATTGTGCATATTATGGAAACCTTGGCTTGCGTCTTAAAATCCACGCGTTTGGTGAGAATCGCTCTCTGTACCACGCAAAGGGAATGGAACGGCACAGACAAGGCTGTGATTTTTATTATTGGTGAAAGAATAGGCGTGTTGTAGAAATCAGCAATAAAAGGAGAAGCAAAGAACAATATACCATAACAAACCACTCCTACAACTATATTGAAGTAAAACGCGGTTGATAGATCTTTTTCTTTTAAGTCGGGTTTACGGATTAAAGCGTTTGAAAATCCACTGTCAACAAAAGCCTGCGCGATGGCAGTAAACACCACAATCATTGCCACCACTCCATAGTCCTTTGGCGCAAGTATTCGGGCAAGTATAATGGAAAAGATAAAAGATATTCCCTGAGTGGCGAACCTGTCTACGGAACTCCAAAACACACCGTGAACGGCTTTCTTTTTTATGTCAGTATTGGTGCCCAAGTTGCAAAAAATGTTTGTTTTGGAATGCTTTTTACGAGGTGCGGAATTCGTTTTTCCGAAAAGAGATATTGTTTAAATTATATCGGTTATTGTTTAAATAATGTCTGACATTGTTTTTCTGATATCAAGAGATAATTTCTTTTAGAGGAAAAGCCTTGCTAATCAGATTGTTTGTGATAAGATCTTGCGGGCATGCCAACCATAGTGGAAAAGGGTGCTACATCGTGGGTAATCAAGGCACACGCACCTATATATGAATTGTTGCCGATAATCTTTGCTTTGCCCGAAATCGAAAGCGCCCCTTGTCCCATAAACACGTAGTCCTCCATTTGGGTATATGCTCCGAGGGTGGATTTACCCGCAAAGAAACAATGCTGCCCCACTTTATTTGTATGCGAAATGTTTACTCCTGAGAGCGCAATCGTACCACTGTTTATTGATGTGTCTGCTTGTACGTGCGTAAATGCGCTGATATAAACCCCGATTGGGCTTATTGTTGCAAAACGTGAAATTTCAGCTTTCGGGTGAATGAGGGTCGGTACATTTCCTCCCAATGAAATAATTCGTTTCATGAGTTCGGCACGAATTTTCATATCTCCCATTGTAAGGAGAAAGTTTTTACCTCCCAAATCTTCGCAGGAAAACAAATCTTCAAACGAACCGAATATCTTGAAGCCGTGGTCGCTTTCGCCATTCCTGGTATCGTTGTAATGAAAAAGTCCTATAATTTCGTACCCGCAACTTTCGGCGATGTCTATAAACACAGGGGTGTTGTGTCCAACTCCCAATGCGTAGATTTTTTTATTTCCAGAAATTTGTTTGACTGGTGAAAGAGACGTGTCAACATTTACTTTACAAAAATCAGAGATGTTGTTTATTGTCTGCTCTGTTTTCTTCAGAGAATCAAACTTCATTACAAGTGTTCCTATAGTTCTGCTTGTTCCTTCGATGCATTGTACTTCATCGCCAGGGGTTACCCATAAATCAGTTTCTATAATATTGGGCTTAATATCGTCGGAGATTTCCAGACCGTAAAACCTCCCAGTCTCTTCTGCGTGTAGAAAAACCTCGGCAAGGTAGCCGTCGTAAACAGGAAGTTTTGTATTGTCAACCTTTTCACCCATAGCGTCGAGTACGGCGTTGTCTATTAAATCGGTATGGGCTGTATGGCGTAGTATTTCTGTCAAGCGGTTGCCGTTTCCGCGTGGAGAAACTTCTATTATATATGTCTTGCCATTGGGGCACAAGCACGTTTCTATATTGTATATTCCTGTTTTGACGTTTAGCAATGTCATCAGGCGCTGAAGCTCATATTGTAGTTCGTGTTGTGCTTCTTGTGGCATCGTAGAAGGCCAACTGTACGCAACGGGAGTGTTTTGCTTTTTTGCATGTGAGTCGAAATGCTGGTCAGAGAAAGAACAAAAGACGAGTTTCCCGTTAATGGCAAAGCAATCTGCGCCGAAAGATTTTCCTGCTTTTTCAAGAAAATCTTCTATAATGAAATGCCCGTTGTGGGATTCGCTCAAAGCGTATTCAATAGCCTGCGGCAGATTTTCAGGATTGTCAACTTGCGAAACACCTTTGTTGTCGGCAGAGTCAACCGGTTTAACAATTACGGGCCAATTGAAATAATCGATATTTGCAAGCGCTTCGTCTATATTCGTAAAGCTTTTGGCATTAGGCACATTGAAGTTGTTTTCTGCAAGAAATCTCCTAAATTTTGATTTGTCTTGCAGAATACACGCAGTGGAGTAGGAACATAGAAAATTAAGTCCCAATTTTTCTGCAATGTAGGAGGCCGTTACCCCCTCAGGGGCTACTCCGAATGACATTATGCCATCGATTCTTAAATTCTCGGCAAGTTGTAGTACCGCTTCTTTGTCAATGATACTTACATTGTGGAATTCATCGGAATATTTGTGTGCAATGTTATCAGGAAGACAATCCACAGTTATAACATAAAAGTTATGGTCGTGGGCTGCTTTGATAACGGGAAGAAGATAACGCCCTCCCCCTAAAAGCATTAGCTTTTTCTTCGGTTGCATCAGTGTATTATTAAACTGATAATTCTTTGTATGTCTTCTTCGTCAAGCGCATGGTGCATTGGTAGGCATATAACGGAATCCGCCATCTTGTGAGCGTTTGGCAGATTCTCGGGTGTGGCGCTTTCCAAACCGCGATAAGTGGAAAAATCACTGATCAACGGGTAGAAATATCTGCGTCCCCACACGCATTGTTCTTTCATTTTGAAGTAGAGCTCGTCTCGCGTCATACCATATTTGTCCGCGTCTACGAATATCGGGAAATAACTGTAGTTGTGCTTTACTCCTGGCATATCTTCAAAGAAAGAAATACCGTCTATGCCTTTCAAGGCTTCGCGATATTTTATGGCAACTTGCTGTCGTGCCTTAATTGCTTTGTCTACCTGCTGCAAATTCAAAAGCCCATAGGCTGCGCGCACCTCGTCCATCTTGCTGTTTATTCCTGGTCCTACAACTTCTGTCTCACCTGCGAAACCGAAATTTTTCAGATAGTCAATGCGTTTTTTAGTTTTCTCATCGTGCATCACCATAGCCCCGCCTTCTATTGTGTTGAAGACTTTGGTGGCATGAAAACTTAGCGTACTCAAATCGCCTGCATTGAGAATGCTTTTACCATTGACCTCTACGCCAAATGCATGGGCAGCATCATAAATTACTTTGAGTCCGTATTTGTCGGCAATGTCTTGTATTGCGTCTGTGTCGCATGGCTTTCCGTAGACATG
The DNA here is from genome assembly GCA_963660485.1 of bacterium. Lineage (GTDB taxonomy): Bacteria > Bacteroidota > Bacteroidia > Bacteroidales > Bacteroidaceae > UBA6398. The sequence goes on from CAVKYH010000005.1 coordinate 28,929, forward strand.
CACCGGCATTATGGCTGTGGTGCGCGGAGTTATCGCCGCTTCAATCTTCACCGGGTCAATATTCCCTGTCTTAGGGTCTATGTCAACAAACACGGGTTTTATGCCGTTCCACCATAAGGCGTGGGTTGTTGCTACAAAACTGTACGGCGTTGTAATAACTTCTCCGGTGATGTGTAGAGCTTGAAGAGCGGTGATTAACGGTAGAGTACCGTTTGTAAACAAACTTACGTATGGTACTTTCAGAAAATCAGCGAGTGCTGCTTCGAATTTCTTGTGAAAAGTTCCGTTGTTGGTTATCCATTTGCTGTCCCATATCTGTTTCAGATATTCGTGAAACTCATCGAGGTTGGGAAGCAGCGGTGAAGTTACGGTTATGATATCTTTCATTATTGGCAATGTTTTGAAAATATGTTCTTGTGGCTGTTTATGGCTTTAAGACATATGTTTATAGCAGGAGTCTCTATTGTATGAATTCTGATAAAATCAATGGCGATACAGCATAAAAAGATTACGCAAGGAACTGTTAGTGCATGCAGTACGAAGCATTGCGAATGAAAATTCCCTGCAACGTTACATGTATCTTGCCATAGCCATTGGCGCATCACATCGCTGTTGGCGTGGATAAGCAAAACCCCGAACACGCTTGCGGCAATCGTGTTTATTGTTTTGCTCTGCCGTATCTTCAAGTTGCGGAACCACATAAAAGAACACAGACTTATTATTACCGCAAAAATCTTGTTGGAATCGCTGACGAAAAAGCATGCGTTCGAAAAGTTGAGCGTCTTTCCCGTGTATTGCTGTAGAAATGTGATTCCTATCACGCTTGCAATTGCAATTGATGAGCTAACAATAGTGCCCCAAAACCATGGACGACTCTTCTCTTTGCCTGGGAAAGCGTATAATCTTATATATGAAGCAATGAAATACAGAATACAAAACCACGTGATGTAGTTTAGCTTTACGCTGATTACCAATGATGAACCGAGTATTGTGTATACGAATGTTGTCAAGGCAATGAGAATTATATGTTGCCGTTGCGTCATGTTTCTGATCAGTATGTTCATAAACGGAATGAACAAAAAGAACAAAAGATAGCAGCCTATGAAATTATTGCTTACGCTCTGTATTGGCAGAATTGCAAGGATAAAAGAAAACGGACTGAAATCAGCGTAACCACTTGCTGCAAAAATAAAATTCAATACAATATTGTAGAATATTACTTCCAACAACAATTTAAGGAACTTGCGTAGCGTGATGTCAGACTTACACATGAAATAACCTGTAATCAGCACAAAACAATTAATCCCTGTTTTTCCCCACATTCCAATGACGTATAGAAAAATTGTGCGCCATGATAATGGAAGATTGGCAGTCTCGTTCAAAACTCCAGAGTTTACAACGTAGTGGTGGCTTACGATAAGCAACATTACGAGTATCCTGTAAAGTTCTATATTCGATTGCCGTTCTTTCTTTTCGGGGGGGGGTGGGTAACATGTTGATTGTGTGGAGTGTACGAGTTATGCTTTCTCTTTTATTCTTTACTCTATCTCCATCATTGTGGATTTGGGGACGAAGTTTATGCACACGCCGCCGAGGGATTCGAGTTCCACCACAACGCGTTTGTTGCCGTGGACGCGCTTGATTGTTCCCTCTACGCCTTTGAACGGTCCGGATATAATCAGCACTTTGCCGTTTGTCTTGCCGGTGAGTTCGTTGGGTTTCAGATAGGTGCGTTCGTCGTCGGAGGCGCTTGCCACTTTAATGAAACTCTCCATTTGCTTGTCGGGCACGGTGAGTATCTCGAGCGGCGCGTCTTTGGTTTCCACCGAACTGCGCGTCATGTAGCGCAGCGGTGCGGCTTCCTCCATGGTGCGTTTCATGTGGTTGAGCCGATTCATGGTGTGGCGCACAAAAATCAGGTTGCTTATTGCCGGCACGCTCTTGTGGCGTATGCGGTTGTCTTGCTTTATGGTTTTTGTGGTCATGGGCATGAAATTCTCGATGTTCTGGCTGTCGAGAAAAGCCTTGGTTTTTATTTGTCGTCCGTAGGTTACACGCATTGGAAACCAGTAGGTAGCGTCTTTATCCAGCATGCGTATCGGAGCGTGAAAAACATTTGGGGGACACCGTATCATGCAACACGGTGTATAGCGTTAAGTCGGAAATTTTTGTCTTATTCATAGTACGTTAGCACTGATATCCAGAAGCCCCGTGGGCATGATTAAGACCGGACTTATGTTGCAAAGATACGCAATTCTGATAAAGTGGGTTGTTCTGCGGGCTTTTTTTGTCTGTTGCGGTTTGTATATTTCTATCGGAGGGTTGCCGTTGATATGTGTGCTGCACAATGCGCGTTGTTTGGCGGTTTCATGGGGCTTTTTCTTGTTCTGAAATGACGCATAATTGTTGCCGTAAAAACTACTCGGCATCTCGTAAAAACTCCGGGCCATGTAATTTAAATTAGATGCGTCGGAATTTAAATTAGGTCTGACCTCGTAAAAACGATGTCTGACATTGTTTTTACGGCTCCCCGATAAAGTAAATCCAAACTCCTTTTCGATGGTTTCAGATTAAGACGTAAAGAAGAATTTATAGCATGTAATTGCATTGGGAATAGTGCGACTATTAAATAAAACTGCACTATTTTTAGTGCGGTTTGGTAAAATGTTGCACTAAATGTGGTGCGAATTAAAATCTAATTCATATTTTTGTCCCTAAATAAAAGAATGAAAAAATGGAAAGGTTACAGGCAACTTTTGACAAACTTCTAAGGGAAACGACATCTACATTCCATAGATATATGTACGACCAGATAGATTGGAATGCTCGAATGGTGTGTCTTCTTGGCCCTCGAGGTGTAGGGAAAACAACGTTGGTGCTTCAGCATATTAAGGAAAAATTGCCACGCCGGGAGACGCTTTATGTTGTGGCGGAAGACTTGTATTTCTCAACGCATACGCTTGTTGATTTAGCCGCTGAATTCGCCTTGACAGGGGGAAAATATCTTTTCATTGACGAGATACATAAATACAAGGGCTGGTCAAGAGAGTTGAAACTCATATATGATTACCACGCCAAGCTACATGTGTTTTTTACCGGTTCTTCTGTTCTTGACATTGTGCAGGGAATTTCAGATCTTAGCCGACGTGTTCTTTCTTATCGCATGCAGGGACTTTCTTATCGTGAGTATCTGAAACTTTTTCACAAAATAGAATTGCCGGTATACTCTTTTGACGACATTATAGAGCATAGAGTAGTTTTGCCAGCCGGTTTCTTGCCCATGCAACATTTTGGGGATTACCTCAAACGTGGCTATTACCCTTTCCGCGACAGGAACTTTGAACAATATATAGCCCAGATAGTAAATACTACCATTGAGGTAGATATTCCACAATACGCCGACTTAACGGTTAGCGTAACAAGAAAATTGAAAAGACTATTGGCAATAATTGCAGAGAGCGCTCCCTTTAAGCCGAACTTCACTAAAATTGGCGGACAACTAGAGGTTTCAAGAAACAAAGTTGCTGACCTTTGCGCATGGATAGAGAAAGCGGGGCTGATAAGCCAGCTTCGCGACAGCACAGGCGGCATTCAAGGACTTGGCAAGGTTGACAAAATCTATTTAGACAATCCTGCCTTGATATATGTTCTTGGAGACAAAAATGTAGAGGTTGGCACCGTGCGTGAGACGTTCTTCTTTAATCAGATGAGCCGGGGACATTGCATAACGTCCTCGCCCGTATCCGATTTCCTTGTCAACGGCAAAACGTTTGAAGTAGGCGGTAAAAGTAAAGGGCAAAAACAGATAAAGGAGGTCGCCAAAGCATTTGTTGTTAAAGACAATATTGAAACAGGCTATGGGAATATCATTCCTCTTTGGAAATTTGGACTAACGTACTAATGCGTGTGTGAGTGGCATGTCCATTAACGGTGATTGAAAATATCGCCCAATTGCCGTTGTTTTTGACAGAATAAAAACTACTCGGCATCTCGTAAAAACTCCGGGCCATGTAATTTAAATTAGATGCGTCGGAATTTAAATTAGGTCTGACCTCGTAAAAATGGTTTCCGCACCTCGTTTTGACGGGTAAGGAAAGGGTGTTTCGCTATGCCTATAAAATATGTAAACGGAGGGTTCTGTTGTACGAAAATTGCACACATGGCATACGTAATAGGCAAAAAATTCTTACATTTGCACGGAAATAGTGTCGAAAGGCATTATTGCCCAAAAAACAATCAGAAACAATAAATTCATACAACTAATATGAGTCTTCAAACCGAAAAGATTAGAGAATTAGTACAGAAGCGCGCCAAAGCACGGCTTGGCGGCGGCGAAAAAGCCATAGAGAAGCAACACGCAAAAGGCAAACTCACGGCACGTGAGCGCATTGCGTTGCTCCTTGACGAAGGAAGTTTCGAAGAGTTTGATATGTTCAAACTCCATCGTTGCCACAACTTTGGAATGGAAAAGAAACAATATCTTGGCGACGGCGTTGTAACCGGTAGCGGAACAATCAACGGACGCCTTGTATATGTTTACGCCCAGGATTTTACGGTCAACGGCGGTTCGCTCAGCATTACCATGGCCGAGAAAATCTGCAAAGTTCAGGATATGGCAATGAAAATGGGTGCGCCCTGCATCGCAATCAACGACTCGGGCGGTGCGCGCATTCAGGAAGGCATTGACTCGCTTGCCGGATTCGGCGATATTTTCCAGAGAAACATTGAAAGTTCCGGCGTGGTGCCCCAGATTTCCATGATTTGTGGTCCTTGTGCGGGCGGCGCGGTATATTCTCCCGCCCTTACCGACTTTGTGGTTATGCTCGAAGGCGTTTCGTATATGTTCCTTACCGGCCCGAAAGTTGTAAAGACCGTAACGGGTGAAGATGTAAGCTCGGAAGACCTCGGCGGAGCATCGGTTCACGGAACAAAGAGCGGTGTGGCTCATTTCACAGCTAAGACCGAAGAAGAGGCAGCCGCACTCGTGCAGAGTTTGTTGGGATTCATTCCGCAGAACAACATGGAGGAAGCTCCGAGAGTGGAATGCAACGACCCCATTGACCGCAAGGAAGATATGCTAAACGAGATTATCCCCGACAACGCAAACATGGCATACGACATGTACAAGGTGATCGGCGCAATTGTGGATAACGGCGAATTCTTTGAGGTACATTCGAAATTTGCAAAGAATATCATCGTGGGCTTTGCCCGCTTCAACGGTCAGAGCGTAGGTATCGTGGCAAATCAGCCCAGTGTTTATGCCGGCGTTCTCGATTGCAATGCAAGTCGCAAGGGAGCACGTTTCGTGCGTTTCTGCGATGCTTTCAATATTCCCATAGTAACTCTCGTTGATGTGCCCGGATTCCTCCCCGGTACCGGACAGGAATACAACGCGGTCATAGATCATGGAGCTAAACTGCTTTATGCTTACGGCGAAGCCACTGTGCCAAAAGTTACAGTAACCTTGCGCAAAAGCTACGGCGGCTCGCATATCGTAATGAGCTGCAAACAACTCAAAGGAGATCTGAACTACGCTTGGCCTTCGTCTGAGATAGCAGTGATGGGAGCAAGTGGCGCTGTTGCTGTGCTCTGTGCAAAAGAAGCAAAAGCCCAGGAAGATCCCAAGGCATTCCTTGCAGAAAAGGAGAAAGAGTATAACGATTTGTTTACCAATCCTTATCAGGCTGCAATGAAGGGTTATATCGACGATGTGATAGAACCTCGCAATACCCGTTTCCGTATCTGTCGCGCTCTTGCGCAACTCACAACAAAACGTGAGGTACGCCCCGCAAAGAAACACGGAAATATTCCTATGTAAATCCAAACTACAACAATACTAATTGACCTAAATGAGGCGCATAAAGTTTATTCTTCTCACTACATTGCTTTTGCTCTGCACAAAAGCCGTGCAAGGACAAATAGCAACCAACTTGAAGATAAGCGAAGTGGTTGTAGACAATCCGTCGGGGCTTATAGACGAATACGGACAGAGAAACGCTTGGATTGAAATCTGCAATACCTCATGGGGCACGGTAAATCTTCGAAATTGCTACCTTACGACCAATCGCAAAACGCTCGAAGAAATGTCCGTACCCGAGAGGGTGAAACTAATGTCTCTGATTCCGGCCGGCGATTCACGCACCAAGTTGAAAGCAAAAGAGCATATCGTGTTTTTTGCAGACGCTCGCCCGAATCTCGGAACGCTTCACACTAATTTCAAACTCGTTCCCGGACAAGAAAACTTCGTAGCTCTTTTTGACGGCAACGGACATACGCTGCTCGACTCGGTAACAATTCCAGTCAATACCCTTAAAGGTTGTTCCTATGCCCGGTTCGAAACAGAAAAAGGTGAGGGATTTGAATGGCAATGGTGCAAGCCGCAAGATGTAACTCCCGGAAGCGCGAACAGCAATACGGGTATGGCGTCAAACAAAGTAGCTGAATTCAAACAGAAAGACCCTCACGGCTTCGGCATGTCGATTCTCGGAATGGGGATAGTGTTTTGCTGTCTTGTTTTGCTCGCTATATTCTTTACACTGTTCGGTAAGATTTTTGCGCGGATTGACAAGAAAAAGAGCGAAACGTATGTGGAGGAAATGCCTGCGGAGGAAGAAACGGCAGAAGACGATGGCGTTGTGGCTGCAGTGATTTCCATGGCTCTGAGAAAGGCTCTATTTGATTTGCACGACCATGAAAGCGGTGTGCTTACCATAAAGCCGCGCCGCACCAACTGGACCCGTACAGGCGGAAGCAACTGAAAAACGAAAATTCTATAACGTAAGATGAGAATATACAATTATAAACTGAACGAAGGTACTCTTACCATCAGCGTAGATGAGAAGGCGGGTGCAATATCTGCGATATGCGTTGAAGGAAATGAACTTTCGCTTCCCGAAGGATGCGAAGAAGAGGCAATCGCTGCAATGGCGCTCGCCGTAGATACTGCCATCAACGAAATTGTACACGATGACGAAACCGGCGTAATTACTATCAGCCCGAAAGCGTCGCGTTGGAATGCCCCCGAATTCCATTTCAATACAATATCAAAAGACTAACAATCGAAACAAACAATAAAGAGATGAAACAATACAAATACCGCGTAAACGGAAAGTCCTACGACGTGGCTATCGATGAGATTAAAGGCAAAAACGCCAAAGTTACTGTGAATGGCGTGAGTTATGATGTAGAGATTGAGGGTGAAGCTGGTGAAGGCCTCGCAACTATTAGCGGTGTTGCCGCTGCTGTTGCAGAATCTCCTGCTTCTCCGGCAAAGGCTGCCGCTCCTGCTCCTGCTGCAAGCAAACCTGCTGCTGCCGCTGCGGCTTCTTCTGCTCCCGGCAAGGGAACTCCGGTGAAAGCTCCGCTCCCCGGCGTGGTTACAGATGTGAAAGTAGCTGTTGGAGATGCCGTGAAGAAAGGCCAGACCGTGGTTGTGCTTGAAGCAATGAAGATGCAGAACAATATCAATGCCGAAAGCGACGGAACTGTTACTTCTATCGTTGTAAACAAAGGCGACTCCGTAATGGAGGGTGCTACTCTTATTACCGTAGGATAATATTTCGGAGGAATGAACGAGTTTGGGCTCTTTCTGTCCACGAAGTTTAACGACTTCTTGACCTACACGGGAGTTGCCTGTGCCTCTTACCAAAATCTTATAATGATTTTGGTGGGAATAATATTCATTTGGCTCGCCATAAAAAAGGATTTCGAGCCATTGTTGTTGATTCCTATCGGTTTGGGAATCATTCTCGGTAATATTCCCTTCAAGGCTGCCGGATTGGAAATCGGATTGTATGAAGACAATTCCGTATTGAATTTCTTTTATTCCGGTGTGAAAGACGGTTGGTATCCGCCGCTTATATTTTTAGGTATAGGCGCGATGACCGACTTTACCGCATTGATAGCCAATCCTAAGTTGTTGTTGATTGGCGGTGCGGCGCAGTTTGGTATATTCGGGGCTTATATGTTGGCATTGCTGTTGGGATTCGAGCCAAATCAGGCTGCCGGAATCGCGATAATCGGCGGAGCAGACGGCCCGACGGCTATATTCTTGTCGTCAAAGCTTTCTCCCAACTTGATGGGCGCTATCGCCGTGTGTGCATACTCTTATATGGCGCTTGTGCCGGTTATCCAGCCGCCATTGATGCGTTTGCTTACCACGAAGAAAGAGCGTGTGATTCGCATGAAGCCTGCGCGTCAGGTTTCGCAGACCGAAAGAATTATCTTCCCTATTGTAGGTTTGTTGCTTACCACTTTCATAGTGCCTTCGGGCCTTCCGTTGTTGGGTATGCTCTTCTTCGGAAATCTTTTGAAGGAAAGCACAAAGACCACACGCCTTGCCAAGACTGCGGGAAGTGCTTTGAACGATATCATTGTGATGCTTCTTGGACTTACGGTGGGTTGTTCCACCCAAGCGAGCGTATTCCTTACGCGCGACACCATATTTATTTTTATCCTTGGTGCGCTCTCGTTCATCATCGCAACGTCGTCGGGCATATTGTTCGTGAAAATCATGAACCTTTTCTTGAGCAAGGGCAATAAGATTAACCCTCTCATAGGAAATGCAGGCGTTTCGGCAGTGCCGATGAGTTCGCGTATTTCAAACCAGTTGGGACTTAAATACGACAGCAGCAACTATCTTTTGATGCATGCCATGGGACCGAATGTTGCAGGTGTGATAGGTTCGGCTGTGGCTGCGGGCGTGTTGCTCGGATTCCTCAACTGATTCGGTTGGGATTTCACAAGAAAGATATTATAGAACTTTAACGGGGCTGTTTCTTCGAATGCAGAAGAAGCAGCCTCGTTTTTTAGGCATATTTAGTGGTTTGAAGTTTGTCTGAAAGGCATTTTTTGACGCTTGTTTTGAGGCAAAAAATGCAACATAATAAGGCTTGAAATTTTCAAGATTTGACTCCGAAAAAATTACACGGCATCTCGTAAAAACTCCGACGCATCTAATTTAAATTAGATGCGTCGGAATTTAAATTATGTCTGACATCGTTCAGAGCATAAAACTCCTAATTGAAACGGTAAAGGCTTTGCGTTGATTACAAAGCTTTTATGTATCAATTTTCGCGCTTTAGATTTTTGCGAGTTTTTGTAGCTTTTCTTCGGTCAGGCGATACGTTTTCCATTCGTCCAAAGATACGGCGCCCATGGAATGATAAAAGTCGATGCTTGGCTGATTCCAATTCAGACAAACCCATTCCATTCTTCCGCATCCGCGCTCAACGGCCGTTTTTGCCAAATGCAGGAAAAGCGCTTTGCCGTAACCTTTGCCGCGATGTTCGGGATAAACGTAAAGATCTTCGAGATAAAGTCCTGCCTTGCCCACAAAAGTGGAGTAGTTGTGGAAGTAAAGCGCAAAACCAACTTCTTTGCCGTCTTCAACAGCAAACACCACTTCGGCTACATGCTTTTCAAACAGCCATTCGTCAAGCATGCTTTCTGTGGCAAGCACCTCGTTTTCCATTTTCTCGTATTTCGCAATGCCTTTAATAAACCCCAGTATCAAAGGAACGTCTTTGCGTTCCGCCTTTCTTATTGTCATATTATCATTGTTTGTTTAGATTCTTACCATAACCCGTTTGCAAAACAAAACGCCCGCTGAAGTTTTTTCAGCAGGCGTCTTTTTGTTGGGATACCCGGACTCGAACCAGGAAAGGCAGGACCAGAATCTGCAGTGTTACCATTACACCATATCCCAAACAGTATTGAACTCGTCCCGAATTCGACTGCAAAAGTAATTTGTTTATTTGAAACCACAAAATTTCAGTAGCATTTTCTCGCAAATAATTTTACATGACGCTCGTATGAAACAATATTTAAGGGCTTTCAAGATTGTATATCCACAAAAACGCCTACCTTTGCAGCCAAACTTATATAGATGGACAATACAAAAGTTATACTTAAGAACATTATTGAAGGAATCCAGGATAAAAAAGGAAGTGGAATCGTAGTGGCAGACCTTAACGAGATAGAAAGCAGTCCTTGCAATTATTTCGTGATATGTCAGGCCAATTCTTCGAACCAAACCACAGCCATTGCCAAATCGATAGGAGACAAACTGCGTGAAAATTGCACCACAAAGCCTTTCTCGGTATCCGGCCTCGAAAATGGTGTGTGGATTGTTATGGACTATGGAGATATTTTCGTACATATTTTCCAACCCATCGAACGTGAATTCTACGATTTGGAACATCTTTGGGCTGATGCCGAGTTATCCTCCGTTCCCGACCTCGAATAAAAATCATGACACCTAAAAACCAAAAACCAATGCAGAATATGCCCAGGTTCAACTTGAACTGGGTGTACATGTTGATTGTAGGCGCGCTTGTCATAATGCTTTTTACCAATACGGGAAGCAGCAGCGTAGACAAGGAAGTGGACTATACCACATTCAAAAGCTATGTATCGAAAGGCTATGCCAGTCGCATTGAAGTTAACAAAGGAGACGGCACGGCCAAGATGTTTGTCGATGGGAAATACATACGCGATATTTTCAAAACAAGCTCGCAGAAAACAGGCAAAGCCCCCACTGTAAGCACAAAATATCCGTCGGTAGACAAAGTGGAAGAGTTCCTGGATACCGAAACCAAGGCGCAGCATTTCAAAGGCTCGGTTTCATACATTCAAGACTCCAATATGCTTTGGTCTTTGTTCTTGAACATAGTGCCTTTGCTCTTCTTTGTTGCAATTTGGCTGTTCTTCATGCGTAGAATGAACAGCGGCGGAGGAAGCGGAGGCGTTTTCAACGTAGGCAAAAGCAAGGCGCAACTTTTTGAAAAGAAACAAGGCAAACACATAACCTTTAAAGATGTTGCCGGACAGGAAGGAGCCAAAAGGGAAGTGCAGGAAATCGTGGACTTTCTCAAGAATCCGAAAAAATATACCGACCTCGGCGGAAAAATACCAAGAGGCGCGTTGCTCGTAGGCCCTCCGGGAACGGGAAAAACCCTTTTGGCAAAAGCTGTAGCAGGTGAAGCCGACGTTCCGTTCTTTTCAATTTCGGGCAGCGACTTTGTGGAAATGTTTGTAGGCGTCGGCGCGAGCCGCGTACGCGACCTTTTCCGTCAGGCAAAGGAGAAAGCACCGTCAATAATCTTTATCGACGAAATAGATGCCGTTGGCCGTGCGCGCGGAAAGAACCCCGCAATGGGAGGAAACGATGAACGCGAAAATACATTGAACCAATTGCTGACGGAAATGGACGGATTCAGCCCCAATTCCGGTATCATCGTAATGGCAGCAACCAACCGCGTTGACATACTTGACAAGGCTTTGCTGAGAGCAGGACGTTTCGACAGACAAATCCATGTGGATCTCCCCGACTTGAGCGAAAGAAAGGCGATATTCCTTGTGCACATGAAACCATTGAAGATGGACAAAACGGTTGACGTTGATTTGATGTCGAGACAGACTCCCGGATTTTCTGGAGCTGACATCGCAAACGTTTGCAACGAGGCTGCGCTGATTGCGGCGCGTCATAACAAACCGGCAATAGGAATGCAGGATTTTCTTGACGCTGTAGATAGAATTATAGGCGGACTCGAAAAGAAAACAAAGGTGATGACGCAGGAAGAAAAGCATACAATAGCGCTCCATGAAGCCGGCCACGCCACAATATCATGGTTCTTGCAATACGCTAACCCGCTTGTAAAAGTTACGATAGTGCCTCGCGGTCAGGCGTTGGGCGCAGCATGGTATCTCCCGGAGGAACGAAATATCACCACCAAAGAACAAATGGAGGACGAAATATGCGCAACGCTCGGCGGACGTGCGGCCGAAGAGCTCTTCACAGGGCATATCTCCACCGGGGCACTCAATGATTTGGAAACTGTAACCAAACGTGCTTACGGCATGGTGGCATATCTTGGTATGAGTGAGAAACTTTATAATCTCTGCTACTACAACAATCAGGAATATCAGTTTGGAAAACCATATTCCGACAAAACTGCTGAAACCATAGACAGTGAAGTTGCGGCGCTTGTCGCACGTCAGTACGAGCGTGCCAAACAACTTTTGAAAGATCATCAGAGCGGGCATGCCAAACTGGCTTCCGTGCTTGAAGAACGCGAAGTGATTTTCGCCAAGGACGTGGAAGAAATTTTCGGCAAGCGTCCATGGCGCAGCCGTGCCGATGAACTTTTGCAGGACGAGCAGGAACAATTGGCCAAGGACGAAGATAATATATCCGAAAAGCCTTTGAAAGACGACGATATCCCGCAAGCAGAAACGTCTCTAGAAGGTAAAGAAGGAGAAGAGGTAAAATAAAATCATGAGCAACCTTGTAACACGCACGATATCGGGCATCGTTTTCGCGATAGTCATTGTAGCTTCCATAGTATGCAGCGCAGTGTCGTTTGTTGTGCTTTTTGCTGCAATTTCGGCCGTTTGCGTGTGGGAATTCTGCTCTCTTGTCAATCGGCAAAAGGGTCTTCAAGTCAACAGAATGATTAGCACGGTGGCGGCGGTCTATCTGTTTCTCGCGGTGATGGCTTTCAATACCGAAGCCGTGGGGGCAATGATTTTCGTGCCTTATATATTGACTACAGTTTACCTGTTGATAAGCGAACTATATCTTCACCGCAAAAATCCACTTGAGAATTGGGCGTTTGCCTTTGCGTCGCAGTTATACATAGCTCTGCCTGTTGCGCTCATAAATGTGCTTGCGTTTCGCGTGAATCCATTTTATGCCAGCATTTCCTATGAATACGCCTATCCGCTTGCGGTAATGGTGTTTCTTTGGACCAATGACATGGGCGCGTATTGCGTAGGTTCTACATTGCAGAAGTATTTCCACGCAAAATTGTTCCCGTCGATAAGTCCCCACAAGTCGTGGATTGGCAGCATTGGCGGCGCATTGCTCACAATAGCTGCGTCGTTGGTGTTCGCGCATTTCTTTCCGGCAATGCCGCTACCGAGATGGATAGGCATGGCATTGGTTGTGGTTGTTTTCGGAACGTGGGGCGATTTGGTGGAAAGCCAGATAAAACGCACGCTTGGCGTGAAAGACAGCGGCAACTTCCTCCCCGGACACGGCGGAGCGCTTGACCGTTTCGACAGTTCGCTACTTGCCATTCCTTGTGTGGTATTGTATTTCTACACACTTGAAATGATGTAGATAGCATTAGATTTCAAAGCATACACGCCGCCATGTTCCACCTCGGAATATGGCGGTTTTTTGTGCAGTAGCAGTAGCCGTTTTTTAGATGCGGGAAATGGTAAAAACGAGGTCAGACCTAATTTAAATTACATGGCCCGGAATTTAAATTTGGTGGCCCGGAGTTTTTACGAGATGCCTTGTAGTTTTTTCGGCAATGTGAGAGGGACTGAAAAGGGCGCTTTTGCGTGAAGATATGAGCCTTTGTAGCCTCAATTCGTTTCGTTTAGCTATATTTGCAATTGAAATAATCAACTTACAATACAATATGTTTTTCAAAAACCTACGCAAGATATTTATTGCATGCCTTTTGACCATGAGCATGGGCGTTTCGGCTCAAAAGGTTTACGACATCTATCCCGTTCCACAGAAGCAGGAATTGCAGAGCGGCGAGTGTTTATTTACTAAAGAAGTGAGCGTGATTGCCGAAAAAGGCATCGATGCTCCTACTAAGGCCCGCGTGTCGCAGGTGTTGCAGGAACATTTAATGAAAGCGTCTTTTGTAAAGAAACCGCAAAAGGGCTGCGCTACAATCTACCTCGGCGTCAACGGCTCAAAGGGTGTGGCTGACAAATTGGCAAAGAAGCTTGGACTGAAACGCGATATATTTTCAAACAAAAAGTATGACCGCCATATTGTTTCGCTTACATCAAAGAAAGGATTGGCTCAACTCGTGATTTTGGGCGAGAATACGAATGCCGTGTTCTTTGGGCTTGCAAGTTTGGAGCAGATGCTCGACACAGGAACAGACAAGATGGCGTGCGTGAACATATATGATTATGCCGATATCAAGGATCGCGGAGTTATAGAGGGATATTACGGAATGCCATATTCGGTGCCGGTAACAAAAGACTTGCTTCGTTTTATGATGCGTCATAAGATGAATTCGTATATGTACGGAGCAAAGAGCGACGCCTACCATTCTCAGTATTGGGACAAGCCATATCCGTCAACCCTTTCCGAGGAACAAAAGTCAATGGGGTGCTTCACGGCAGAAAATATGCAGGACATCTGCTACGTTTCAGCCGAGACCAAGGTAAACTTTATTTGGGCAATCCACCCGGGACAGGCTTTCACCGGCGCGGACAACAATGTTATCGACAGGATAATGGGCAAGTTTGAACTGATGCACAAGCTTGGCGTTCGCCAGTTCGCAGTGTTTGTTGACGATGTGGGCGTGCCTACCGACGCTCCTACGCTTGCGTTGAACGCAAAACGCCTTACGGATTTACAGAATGCGATGGACAAAAAATGGAACTTCAAGGGCGCTGTGCCTGCCGATACATTGAAACCGCTGCATTTCGTGCCGCAGCTATATGCCTACGGCTGGGAAAAACCGCAAACGCGCACGAATTTCTATAAAGCCTTGTCGAACACTCCGCACAAGACACAGGTTTACATTACAGGCGAGCAAGTTTGGACTGTGCCCAACAACAAAGACCTGAATGTGGTGGAGAGCGATTTCGGAAGGGGAGTCGCGTGGTGGTGGAACTATCCTTGCAACGACAATGCCGATGCCTGGACATTCCCTGCCGATATGTATTCGAATTTCGTGGATATGCCGGCGATTATAAGCAATTCCACTTTGCCCAAGAAGCTTGAAAATTGCGCTTCTTTGCTTAGCAATCCTATGCAGCAGGGAGAAATTGCAAAAATACCCTTGTTTAGCGTGGCTGATTTCGCTTGGAACAACGGCGCGTTCAATTCCGTGAAAAGTTGGGAGGCTTCTCTTCCGGCTGTGGTGGGAGAGAAATTCGCCCCGGCGCTTAAACAAATCATTCCTTTCCTGCGTGTGAACGACAGCGAGGAACTTGGCGCGCTTGTCGAGGCTTATAAAAACGGCGGCGACGCTGCAAAGTTGTGCGATATGCTCAAGGGTGTGGCTGACAACTGTTCTAAGCTCGAAGGTTTGCAGAATTCGCCGATTCCTTCCCACAAACTTTTCTACGATGACATTCGCCCGTGGATTTTGAAACTTAAAGCAACTGCCAATGTGGCTGTCAAGTTAATCGATGTGGCCCGGATGTCGAATGGCGATGCTTCGAGAAAAGCGCGTTACGAAGAAGTTGCTGCCGAGGCCCAGGCTCTGAAAACCGATCCCGCATACAGTGTGCTCGCGCTCGAAGGAATGGGCGGCGGAATAGGCAAACAAATCTATAATGTGGAATTCGGCAAGAAATATATCACTCCGTTTATCGACTATATGCTCGAAAAGGCAAAGTGAAAGCGATGCCGTGAAGAGTAGGGCTATAATAATATAAGGAATAGCTGTTCGCGCTTTCTGCGGACGGCTATTCTTTTTGCCGGTATCCGTATTCGGCTGCGGCAATATCGAAATTGCATTTTATTATACCCAGATTCAAATCGTCAAACCTGCTTTTGCCAACGGTGAAAACAGGTTTGTTTTTTTCTGACAGCGTAATCCGGAAATCCTGCTTGTTCATCGCGGTAGGCGCAAGCAGGGCTGCGTCCACACCATGTTGGAACCAGAGCGGCGGATTCTCCACATCGCAAACTTCGGAATAGCTTTTCGACTTGTGAGGCTTGCCCTGCGTGGCACCATATCCCAAAGCAATAACAGCCGCAGGCGCAATATTATATTGTTTCGCGATTTCCTTTCGATTGTAAGTCTGTCCCACCCAACAAGAGTTGAGCCCCAACGTTTGTGCAAGCAATACAATTCGCTCGCCGTAGTATCCTGCCTTTTCGGGATTAGTAGCTGAAACAATGATAATCGTTTTGACGTTGCGGAAATTGCAGAAATACGACAGCATGTTTGCAAACAAATTTTTGTCTCCCGTGTGCAGGCGCATCTCTACCTGATGTTTTTTCCCGATATCCTCGATTTCCTTGTTTATTATAGCCAGTTTTTCCTGCTCAATGGGTTTGGGCAGAAAAGTTCTCACCGCATGGCGCAAAGGAATAGCATCTACAAGTTTCATACATAGTTTTGTTTACGGCAAAGGTAGGCAAAAGTTTTTGTTCCGGGCTTTTTGATGACCTGATGCAGCATTCCGAACATGCGGCAAACACGGCTCTGAAAACATGTCGGCATCTCGCAAAAACTCCGACGCATCTAATTTAAATTACATGGCCCGGAATTTAAATTTGGTGGCCCGGAGTTTTTACAAGATGCCTTGTGTTTTTTAGGGGCATCTTGGTAGCTGTTTTTTTGAGCAATATCCCGGTTTTCGGCAAGGCAATTCGTACGTGAAGTGTGAAATTATATTGCGCATAGTATAGATCTCGTAAAAATAATTTGCTATATTTGCAATGACAAACCACGGGCTTGAAACGGGAGATATCGATAAAATCGCGAAAAAAATATTGTCATTCGTCCGCCAAAACGTGCAATTTGTCGATTTTTCCATTGTAAGTGCTGCCTATGCGATAAACTTTTGCTTATTTTACATTGTCTAAGTTATGAAAGCCTCGGGAAAGAGGCAAATAGTAACAATAAAAAAGACTTGAATCATGAAGAAAATGATTTTAATGGCATTCGTTTTGACGGCAATCACGTTTACGGGTGCAAAAGCCCAGGACAATGGGAAAGACGGAAAGGACCGCGAAGAGATCTTTAAGGAGATGCTTACAAAACAAGCCGACAAGTTGGCTGAAGATATGAAACTTTCAGACGACAAGGCAGCGGATTTCAAAACTCTCTTCCAGGAATATAAAACCAAGGAGATGAATCTGAAATCAGAAGGCCGGCAGAACAAGAAAGGTGCGGGCAAGCAGGAAAAAGGCAAGCGTCAGGAAATGACAGATGCGAGAGCCGACAGCCTGATAAACGCTAATTTCGAAAAACAAGAGAAGGAACTGCAACTGCGCAAGGAATACTATGCAAAATTCAAGGCGCAAATAGGAGCTGCCAACGCTTGGAAAATATTCTCTCCGCAACAAATGATGCGCCCCAACGCAGCCGACGGACAGCAAAATAACCGTCGCGGCGGTTTCGGCGGAGGATTTGGCGGCGGAATGCCGGGCGGTGAGTCGGGAATGCCTGGTGGCGGCGATTTCTAAGTTTATATGACTAATCGTATTTTAACATTATAGGTTTATAAGGTTTGTGTGTATTTTTCGACACTCTCTGCGCTGAGACAGTGCGGGGGGTGTCATTTCTTTTGTCAAATTATAATCCAAAATATCACAGATCAAAGAATTATTTGTAACTTTGCCCCATAAAACTACAACCATATTCGCGTGAAGATAAAGGATGTCATTGCGACCCTTGAGCGTTTCGCGCCTCTGCCGCTACAAGACAGCTTCGACAATGCAGGCTTGCAGATTGGACAAACGGGGGCGGAAGTTTCAGGGGTCTTATTGTGTTTGGACGTAACCGAGGACGTACTGCATGAAGCCAAGAATTGCGGTGCTAATCTTGTTGTCGCCCATCACCCGTTGCTTTTCCACGGCCTGAAATGCATTGCCGGACGAAACATGGTGGAGCGTATCACGACGACAGCCATTAAAAACGACATTGCAATCTATGCCGCCCACACCAACCTCGACAATGTGCGTGGGGGAGTGAATTATAAAATTGCGGAAAAGCTCGGCGCACGGGTAACATCGTTTCTTATGCCAAAAGAAGAGGATAGCGGCAGCGGAGTAATCGCTGAAATGGAAACTCCAATGGATACCGTGGAATTTTTGGGCTATGTGAAACGGACTTTCGGCGTTGACTGTGTGATGCACAACGATTTCGTGCGTTCAAAGACTGTTTCAAAAATTGCAATATGCGGTGGCGCGGGCGCGTTCCTGCTTCAAAACGCGATAGATTCCGGTTGCGACGCTTTTCTTACGGGAGAAATGCATTATCACGACTATTTCGGACACGAAAACGACCTATTAATTACAGTGATAGGGCATTATCAGAGCGAGAAATTCTCAACAGAAATTTTCCGCGACCTATTGAAAAAAGATTTCCCGGGATTGCGTGTGGAAACAACCCAATTAGAAACAAATCCAATAAAATACTTTTAACATGATTAAAGAGGTAAAGAAAGACTCCAACGAAATGACTGTGGAAGAGAAGCTCAGCGCGCTCTACAAACTGCAGAAATTCATGTCGGAAATCGACAAAATAAAAAGCCTTCG
This sequence comes from bacterium, assembly GCA_963660485.1. GTDB lineage: Bacteria > Bacteroidota > Bacteroidia > Bacteroidales > Bacteroidaceae > UBA6398. The sequence continues at coordinate 47,188 of CAVKYH010000005.1, forward strand.
CGGAGAATTGCCGCTCGAAGTGCAGGATATTGAGGACGAAATCGGTATGCTTCACACTCGTAACCATCGTATTGAGGACGAGATAGCCGGACTTAATGCGAGAAACGCTGCACAACGTACAGGTATAGACAAAGCGCAAACTTCTATCGCACGTTATAAGGAGCAGATCGACAATGTGCGCAACAACCGCGAATATGATACGCTCAGCAAGGAGATTGAATTCCAAAGTCTCGAGATTGAACTTGCACAGAAGAAGATTGGTCAGGCCAATGAGCGTATTGCCGAACTCCAGAACGATATTCAGAAAAACAATGCGCAGATTGAAGATCTTGATGACAACCTAAAACACAAGAAAGCCGAACTTGACAGCATTGTTGCCGAAACAAAGGCGCAGGAAGACGATATCCGTACAAAAGCCCTCGAAGTAGAGGAGATCATCGAGCCACGTCTTTTGAACGCTTTCAAGCGTATTCGTAAAAACAGCCGTAATGGTTTGGGCATTGTGTATGTGTCGCGCGATTCTTGCGGCGGTTGTTTCAACAAGATTCCGCCTCAGCGTCAGATCGACATTCGTATGCGCAAAAAGGTGATTGTTTGTGAATATTGCGGACGCATTTTGATTGACCCGGAATTGGCTGGCGTAGAAACTCCAAAGGTTGAGGAGGAAAAGCCAAAGCGCAAAATTCGCAAGACAACCACTCGCAAGGCTACCACAACCAAGAAAGCCAAGAAAGAGGAGGACGAAAAGCCGGAATTCGAGGCTTGATATTCATGGGAGAGGGGCTGATGTCGCAGCCGTAATCCTTGTAGAAAGAATAATCCCGCATTTTCTGAAAAGAAGATGCGGGATTTGTTTTGCTTGTATGCGAGGGAGTGAATCCTATTCCGCATGCTTTTCCAAATCCAACAGATATCGTTTTGCCTCCAAGCCGCCGGCGAATCCTGTAAGGGCTTTGTCGGAACCTATTACGCGATGACACGGAACTATTATGCTCATAGGATTGGCACCTATGGCTTGGGCTACGGCGCGCACGCCTTTCGCGTTTCCTATGATGCGGGCTATTTGCAAGTAGCTGCGTGTTTCGCCATAGGGTATGGTGAGTAGGGCGTTCCATATGCTTTGCTGAAATGACGTTCCGGCAAAGCGCAAGGACAAATTGAATTTTTTGCGTGCTCCGGCGAAATATTCGTTTAATTCCTTGATTGTTTCGTTTATCACGTCTGAAGTTTCCTCAATATATTCTGCCTTGAAAAACCGTTTGATACGCTTGTCGTTTCGTTCGCGACGCGCCATGTTTTTCCAGTCGCAAATACAGAGTTCCCCTTGTATAGAACCGAGGATTATTTCTCCGCAAGGAGTGTCATGGTATTGTATGCGAATTAGATTTTTACTTTCCATTTTTTTTTTCGGGATAGGGGAGCGTAGTCTTTGTAACCGTCGTAGTTTCCTCCGGCAATTGCCCAAATATAAAGGCTTGCCACACTGCAATAGGGCGAAAAGCGACGGCGGTATTTTTCAAACAGTTCTTTTGTGATTTTGCGGTGATGAAAAATCTTTCGCATGCCTCGTTGTATTGCCAAATCGCCGAAACTCAATACGTTTTGCCGCTGCATGGAAAAAAGTAGCAGCATTTCGGCGCTCCAAACTCCTATCCCGTCGAGTTTTACGAGTTCGGCGATTGCTTCGCTGTCGTTCAAATCGTAAAGGCGCGAGATGTTGAATTCTCCGGTCAAGACCTTGTGTGCCGCACTCTTTATCCAGTCGGCTTTCTTGAAGGTTATGCCAAATTGTTGTAGGGTGTCGCGGCTCGTCCGTTCTATCTTTTCTGCCGTAACTCCGTTCATCGCTTCCTGCATGCGGCACCAGATTTTCTCGTGTATCTTTGTTGAAATCTGTTGCCCTATTATCGAATGTACAAGGGCTGCAAACAAATCAGGGATGACGGCTCGTTCCACGATTCCCACCCTTTCTATTGCTTCTGCCAACCGAGTGTCGCGGCTTTTAAGCCATTCTATTTCGGTTTTCCCGTATTTGAAATATTGCTTTTGTCCCATTTCGATTTTCGTTTGTCTCGTGGAATTTTAGCGGGAATAATTGCCGTAAAAATTCCAAGGCATATTGTTAAAAACGATGTCTGATATAATTTAAACAATGTCAGACATAATTTAAACGATGTCTGATATCGTTTTTCCGAAATCAAATGTCTTTTTTTCGGGGTATTTCTATAACCTCAAGATCTTTGAAGATGCCGTTTTCTGCGGTGAATCTCACGAGTGTGCGAACGGTTTGCCAACCTTGTATTCCTGCTGCGCCGGGATTGATGTGAAGAAGTTTTAGCCGCTTGTCGTATTCCACTTTCAATATATGGGAATGGCCGCTAATGAAAAGCTTGGGCGGGTGGCGGAAAATCTGTTCTCGAATGCTGGAGTCGTATCTCCCGGGATATCCGCCGATATGTTTCATCAACACCTCGGCACCTTCGCAGTCCCAACACAGTTTTTCGGGAAACAGTCTGCGCAAATCGCCTCCATCGCAATTGCCGTAAACTGCACGCAAAGGCTTGATTTCTGCCAAACGTTCGGCAATTTCCATAGAACCAAAGTCGCCGGCATGCCAAATCTCGTCGCAGCACGAAAGATATTCCCTGTATTTTTCGTCCCAATAGCCGTGGGTGTCGGAAAGAAGCCCAATGCGCTTCATCTGTGCCGATTATTTTGACACAGGTGAAACCCCGAGTTTTTTCTCAATGAACTCGGCAATAAATTCCGTGGTGCCTTCAATGCCGAATATGCTGGAATTTATGCAAAGGTGATAGGTGTCTGCCGAGCCCCAAGTGCCGTCGGAATAGAAATTGTAGTATTGCGAACGCTGTTGGTCGCCTTGGCGAATAAGTTTCTCTGCGGCTTGCGCGGTAATCACTCTGCGCAGACAAAGACGCTTCACGCGGTCGGCATAATCGGCCGAGATGAAAATGTTTGCGCAGCGTTTCTTGTTTCGCAGCACATAGTCGGCACAGCGTCCGATGAAAATGCACGAATGTTCCGAAGCGATTTTCTTGATAGTCTCGCTCTGAATGCGGAAAAGCGTTTCTTCGCTAATAGGATTGCCGTAGATGTCGCCACTCCCCACAAAGGGAATGAAATTAGAGAAGAAAGAACGCGTGCCTTGCTTCTTTTCGTCGGAATTCTCGAAATTGCCAGCCGCAATGCCGCTCTCTTGTGCCGCACGTTTTATAAGTTCGTTGTCATAAAACTTGATGTTGAATTTCTCGGCGAGCTTCAATCCTATTTCTTTGCCGCCGCTTCCAAGTTGTCGGCCTATATTTATTACGAAGGTGTTTTCGTCCATCTTTTAATTCAATTTTCGGTCAATATTTTTTGTCTTTCGATTATTTCGTTCTTTTTGAACTTGCGCATGTTGTATATCAGCACCACGGCAGTAGTTATCGTTGAAGTGGCATCGGCCAACGGAATGGAATACCACACTCCCTCAATGCCGAAATGCCTTGGCAGGATAAGCAGGGCGGGCACAAGAAAAAGCAACTGGCGCGTGAGCGAAAGGAAAATGCTTGTCCCGGCTTTGCCGATGCTCTGGAAAAATCCGGTAGCCACCATCTGAAACCCGATAAACGGGACCACGAGGTTGATAACCTTTAGTGCATGTGCCGCTTCGCGCAAAAGTTCTTCGTCGTCGGTGAAAGCGCGTGCTACGGGCGTTGCCGCAAAAACGGAAATGCAGAAACCTATCACCCAAATGCCCGTCGCGAGATAAATGGCGTATTTCAACACGCGGTTAAGGCGTCCGTATTGTCGCGCACCGAAGTTGAATCCCGCGATAGGCTGCATGCCCTGGTTCAAACCTATTACTATCATTACGAAAAAGAATGACAGACGGTTGGCAATGCCGTATGCACCTACGGAAACGTCTCCTCCATAAATTACAAGCTGCCTATTTATGATGATAACCACCAGACAGGCGCAGAGATTTATCAAAAACGGCGACAGACCTATCGAAAGGCTACCCATAACGATTCTGCTTTCGAGTCTGTACGTTCCCCGGCGAAGATGAATGAGTTCGTTGGGATTTGCAAACAGTTTGAACTGCCACACGAGCACAATCATCTGCGAGAGAATGGTTGCAAGAGCCGCTCCGCGTATTCCGAGTTTTAATGCAAAGATAAAAATCGGCGCGAGAACCACGTTTACAACCACAGTCATGATTGTTGCCTTCATTGCCTTGCGCGGTTTCCCCGACGCACGGAGCATTGCGTTAAGTCCGAGGAACAAGTGGGTGAACACGTTGCCTACGAGCACAATTTCCATGAATTGCCGCGCGTAGGGAAGCGTGAAATCGCTTGCACCAAAGAATCTCAGAATGGGGTTGAGGAATATCAGCATGATTACTCCCAGTCCAATACCTACAATGCAGTTCATTGTTATAACGTTGCCCAATATACGCGCTGCAAAGTTGTAGTCCTTTTCTCCCAGCTTTACCGAAAGCAACGTACTACCTCCGACGCCTACCATCGCTCCAAAGGCTGCCGAAAGGTTCATTATGGGAAGTGTGATTGCCAAACCCATTATCGCACCGGCTCCAACGCCTTGTCCGATAAAAATGCCGTCGACAATGTTGTAGAGAGACGAGGCTACCATTGCCACAATTGCCGGAATGGCATATTGAAGCAGAAGACCGAACACCGGCTTCTCGCTAAGATCTGTAAGCAGTTTCTTGTCTGTTGTCATATAATAGTTCTTTCGCGTGCGAAATTAGTCAAAGTTGATGTACGTGCAAAATATGTTTGCCCGCAATCGTGAATTATTGAAAAATAGCATGGTATGTGGTAAACTGCAACTGACATATGTATAACAAAACCGCATTTTGTTTGCTTTTCACTGGTTGTCTGTCGCCCTATATAATAGATGCGTAAAAAGGCGTACGTATGTGGTTTTTACGAGGTCAGACCTAATTTAAATTCCGGGCCATGTAATTTAAATTAGATGCCTTGGAATTTTTACGAGATGCCGTGTGTTTTTTATGATAGCAAATCAGGGGTTGCGTAAATGCTTTTTGTGGAATATGATTATGGCAAAACCGGGGCTTTGTATGCGGTATGAAGAATATTTTTTGCTTGCGCAACTTGCGTGTTTGCGGAATTTTGTAATTTTATAATCCGATTTTTTGGGCGTTGTCTGTAAACATTCTGCCCGCAATCTTATTTTTAATTACGATAAACTGTACAATCATGACCATAACCCTGATCATTCTTGCCCTTACCGTAGTAATGTTTATAATCGGGAAGATACGTTCCGATGTTGTAGCTCTCTGTGCCCTTTGTGCGTTGCTTGTTAGCGGGATTCTCACTCCCGAAGAAGCGTTTGCGGGTTTCTCGTCAACGGTGGTGATTATGATGGTGGGATTGTTTGTTGTGGGCGGCGCGATATTCCAGACCGGTTTGGCAAAAGCCGCCAGTCAGAGGATTATGCGCCTTGCTGGCGACAGCGATACAAGGCTTTTTCTGCTCGTGGTGATAGTTACGGCTGCAATAGGCGCTTTTGTGAGCAACACAGGCACAGTAGCTCTCATGATGCCCATTGTGGTGAGCATGGCAGCGCAGGCAGGCATGCGTCCGTCGCGTCTGTTGATGCCGCTTGCCTTTGCCAGCAGCATGGGAGGCATGCTCACATTGATTGGTACGCCGCCAAACCTCGTGATTCAGGACACGCTTACAAGTGCGGGCTATGCCCCGCTGAAATTCTTCTCTTTCTTTCCGGTGGGAGTGGTTTGCATTGCCGTGGGAATTATCGTAATGCTTCCGCTGTGCAAAATGTTTTTGAATAAAAAGAAATCTGCCAACCGCAATGTCAAAGGCCACGGAAAAACTCTCGACGAACTTGTGGAAGAGTACAATATAGCAAACGGCGTGAGTAGGTTCTTGATTTCCTCGAAATCGAAGATACGCGGCAAAAGTGTGGCGGAACTTGACCTGCGCGGCAAATACGGGTTGTCGATATTGGAGATACGCAACGAGAAAGCCGACCGCAGCGGATTGATTCGCAATGTTACGCAAAGTCTCGCAAGTCCCGATAGAATTTTGTCGGTCGGAGATATCATTTATATGCTTGGCGACAAGGAAACCATGGCTTCGTATGCAAACGACAATGCTCTTGAAAAACTCGAAAACAACGGAATTGATTTCTACGACCTAGGAGTAGCCGAAATTGTACTGATGCCAGAGTCGCGACTTACGGGCGTAACTGTCAGAAATTCGGGATTCCGCGAACGTTACAGCATCAATGTGCTCGGAATAAAGCGCGGCGCGGATTATCTTACCGACAATCTCGCAGAACAAAAGCTTCGCTCGGGCGATGTGTTGCTTGTGCAAGGAAAATGGAGCAACATCACAATGCTCGACAGCGAGGAAAACGATTGGGTGGTGCTTGGACAGCCGGAGAAAAAGGCGCAACAAGTGATATTGAACTACAAAGCTCCAACGGCGGCGGTTATAATGCTGCTGATGATTGCGGCAATGGTGTTTGATTTCATTCCCATCGCTCCGGTAACGGCTATCGTAATTGCGGCGTTGCTTATGGTGCTCACAGGGTGCTTTCGCAGTGTGGAGGCAGCCTACAACACGATAAATTGGGAGAGTATAATTCTGATTGCGGCAATGATGCCCATGTCGGTAGCGCTTGAAAAAACAGGCACGTCGGCCCTTATCTCCCATTCGCTTGTTTCTGCTCTCGGCGCAATGGGACCTACGGCTTTGCTGTGCGGACTATATTTTACGACCTCGCTTCTCACGATGTTTATAAGCAACACTGCAACCGCTGTGCTTATGGCGCCGATTGCCATGACCGCTGCCGTTGAAATTGGAGCCAGTCCGTATCCGTTTTTGTTTGCCGTTACGCTTGGCGCAAGCATGTGCTTTGCCTCGCCGTTCGCAACTCCGCCAAACGCTCTCGTGATGCACGCCGGAGAATATACGTTTAAAGATTATATAAAAGTGGGCTTGCCGCTACAAATTATAATGGGCGTAGTGATGACATTTGTTCTGCCGTTGCTTTTCCCGTTCTGAAAAATCTTGAAATAAAAAAACATTCGAAATGAAAACTATAAAGATATTTGTGTTGGGCTTGATATGCCTTTTTGTGGCGGTTTCAGCAACTGCTTATACGGAAGGCAATAAAACCAAAGCCATGTCGCGTAAATCCGACGGCACTTACGTTGTAAATACTACCAAGATAGCCAAAAATATAAAGGGTTTTGCCGGACAGACTCCCTTGAAAATCTACATTAAAAGCGGTAAGGTTGTAAAAGTGGAGGCTTTGCCGAACAACGAAACCGCCGGGATTTTTTCAAAGGTTACACGTGATTTGCTTAACAAGTGGAACGGAATGAAAGTTGAGAAAGCTGCCGAAAACGATATCGACGGTGTGAGCGGAGCAACCTATTCGAGTAAGGCTGTGAAGCAGAATGTGAAAATTGGCGCGAAATATTATTTGGACGAAACCTCGAAAAACTCCTCCCGTTAAGTAGCAAGAAACAAATATGTCGTGAAACGTGCCGTTTTCATGGCATGGCACTTTTTTTGCAGCTATAATACGAAAGGAGTAAAAAGATATGGCATTCATAGATTACTATAAAATAATGGGTATCCCAAAGGATACTCCGCAAAAAGACATTCGCGACGCATACAAACGCCGTGTAAAACAATTTCATCCGGACCTTCACCCCGACGATCCCAAAGCAAAGGCAAAATTCCAGGCATTGCAGGAGGCTTACAAGGTATTGGACGACCCCGAAAAGCGCAAGCAATACGATCAATATGGCGAAAATTGGGAACAGGCTGCGGCTTACGGGCAAGCAGGAGGCAGAGCGGGGTTTGGAAATGCCGGCGGCTCCGGTTTTGAAGGCTTTGATTTTAGCCAGTTCGGCAATGGCGGCGGAGGAGGTTTCTCCAGCTTCTTTGAACAACTCTTTGGCGGAGCACGCCGGCGCAGTTCGCGTTGCCGTAGTGGCTTCGGCGGATTCGGATCTGGCTGTGGCTGCGAAACAAAACAGTCGGCAGACAAACAAGCTACCGTAAATATTGATATGTATACCGCGCTGCTTGGCGGAGATGTGATTTTGCAGACTTCTAATGGGAAGTTGCGTTTGCGTGTAAAGCCCAACACTCAACAGGGAACTCGTGTGCGGTTGAAAGGAAAGGGACATGATCAGGGCAATGGCGTTTGTGGTGATCTTATAATCACTTATAATGTAACTTTGCCGGCATCTCTCAACGCTCGCCAGCGGGAACTTTTGGAACAGATGCGCTTGGCTGCCGGATAAGATTCGACTAAAACAATACTGTAAACAAGATCGGGAAATATACAACCCGGTCTTTTTTTGTGCTATACGTCCAAGTCCGTATATAATGGATTTTTTAGTAACTTTGCTCTGATAATATACGGAAATGAAGGAGATACATTATTTCTATGTGCCTGATGCGGAGATACAAAATGAGCTTCCGGACGAAGAAGCAAGGCATGCCATAAAAGTTTTGCGCTTGGGCGAGGGCGACAGAATGGTTATAACCGACGGGAAAGGGCATTTCTACGATGCAGAAGTGTCGGGAATTTCATCAAGGTCGTGTGGTTATAATATCATATCCTGCAAAGATGTTGAAAAGTCTTGGAAAGGGCATCTTCATCTGGCTGTGGCGCCTACCAAAAACATAGATCGTATAGAATGGCTCGTAGAAAAAGCTACCGAAATAGGGATAGATGAAATTTCTTTTATAGACTGCCGCTTTTCGGAACGCCATATAATAAAAACGGAACGCATTGAACGAATTGTTGTCTCGGCAATGAAACAAAGCCATAAGGCGAGCAAAACGCGCGTCAACGCAGTTGTCCCGTTCAAGGACTTTCTTTCGCGCACCGATATCGTAGGCGAAAAATACATAGCCCATTGTCTTAACGACGAAGTCTGTGATGCTTTGACCGAGAACGTTTCCGCTTTGTCGCCGCGTTGTTATCTGCCTGCCGTGATGGGGAGTGAAAACAAAACAATACTTATCGGTCCGGAAGGGGACTTTTCGGTTGAAGAAGTTGAGGCTTCTCTTTCTGCGGGCTACGTACCTGTGAGTTTGGGCGACAGTCGTTTGCGTACCGAGACGGCGGCGTTGTATTCGGTGATGCTCATGAATTTGAAAAATTCCAAGATAGCGGAGGCATACAAATGAACATGTGCTTTCGCTTTTCTTTTATAGTTTTGTTGATAACGGGTGTTTTTGCCCTCACTTCTTGTGGCAAAGATTATTACGACGTAATTCCCAAACAATCTCCCGCTATTGCTTGCATTGATATCGCGCAGATTGCTGCGGACAAAGGCTTGAACGCGAAGGATGCCGCACAGATTCTTCCTTTTGCGGAAGGTGTGGATTTTTCCCAGCCGGCTTATGCGTTTGTCTCGCCAAACAATTATTATGGTGTGGTATTCGCGGTGGACGATGAGGATAAAATAGAATCCGCAATGCGCAATTCGTCAGCATTTTCACGGATAGAAAAAAGCGGAGGACTGCATTTCGTATTATGGAAAAGCCATTGGCAAGTGGCGTGGAACGGAGATGCGCTGCTTGTCATCGGTCCTGTGGTGGCAACCGAGCAATCTTTTATGCGCCGCACCATAAGTGCGATGTTCAACAGCCGTGAAGGGGTTAGCCAAGGTGAGTTGTTTTCTAAACTCGAAAGCATCGACGGCGGAGCAAAACTCGTTGCGCGGCTGTCGGCTTTGCCCGGATTTTTCGGGAAACTCGTTTCTATGCAGATTTCAGCCGATACAGATGCCGATTCTGTGGTCTTGAAATCCCAAATATCGTTTTCCGAAGAGAGTATAAGGGTTACAAACCGTATGGAAACGGCTGGCGGGAGTACGCTTCCCCAATCTGCCGAAATCAAGCCGTATGCCGGGGCTATGGATTCGGAGCAAGTGGCAAACACGTCCCTTGGATATATGCTTTTGGGGCTTGACGGGCAGCAACTTGTGAAACGTCTTCGCGCCGACAAGTCAATGCGTACCTCTCTTGCCGCAGTAAATTCTGCCATTGATGCCGACAGGATTTTAAGCAGTATATATGGCGATGCACTGGTAGCTTTCAACGGCATTGACAACGAAGGGAATTTGTCTGTGAAACTGACTGCGGAAATCAAAGATGCATCGTTTATGAACGATGTGCCGCAATGGCAGAAAGAAAATCCCAAAGCAAGCTTCCAAAAAACGCAAGACGGGGGCTGGAGATACAATGGTGGCGGAAAGAGCATGGATTTTAACGTGAGAAAAGACGGCAAATTTGTCTGCACATGGAATGCTGCGCAAAACGTGTGGGGCAACGGCGAAAACTTGTCTGTTCTTCCGCAAAAGGCAAGGGGAAAACTTTGCAGCGCAACGTTCAACGGTACGCAGCTGGCAAATATGCCGCTGCTTAAAGGGTTTGCAGATGGCAAGTTGTCGGATTTCCTGAAAAAATATGGCAATATAACTTATACCGCTACTGACGTTGCCAATTCCGAAATCGTATTTTCGCAAACGCATTAGCTTGGGAAATATGCCAAAACGGCAGTGTTTGCCGAAAAAAGGCATCATGGGGAAAGAAAATCCGATTTGCGCTTGGCTGTTTGGATAAGTTTCCCTATTTTTGCACTCGCAAAACAAAACATAATTGGTGTCATGACCGAGTGGCTAGGTAACGGTCTGCAAAACCGTCTACAGCAGTTCGAATCTGCTTGACACCTCGAATTTAGAAAAGGATTTCCAATGGCGGAAATCCTTTATTGTTTTTTAGTCCTTGCTTGCCGTAACGTTTTTGTTTTATCTTATCGCGAATCAAAGTGTATGATAAAGGTTTATTGCTTTGTCTTATAGTGTATTAACGGCGCTTTGAAAAGAACTTGCGAAACCTGCAAAAAACAATGTCGCATCTCGCAAAAACTCCGGGCCATCTAATTTAAATTCCGACGCATCTAATTTAAATTAGGTCTGACCTCGTAAAAACGATGTCAGACATTGTTTTTTACGAAATGCCTTGGAGTTTTTTCGGCAATTTGAAACGGCTTTTTTAGGGGCTTTTGAAACTTGGTTTATTGCTGATTTCGGTACAAATTAAACTGTGGTAAGATAAAAAATCCACCCCGATGTTTCGGTGAACACCGGGGTGGATTGATATAGTTCTATTGTTGGAAAATCTGTTGTGCTTGCGGTTTATTTCACGGCAATCTTGCGCGTAACTTTGTCGTGCTTTGTTGTGGCTCTTACGATATATATGCCGTTGTCTTTCAGGCAGAATTCCGCGCTTTTGCCGTGTGCGTTGGCTATTGAAGCACCGCTCGCGTCGATTACTTCAACGTGCATTTTTTCTTCGCTCTTCACGCTAATGCTGCGACCGCTTACCGAAATGTTTATAGAGGAGGTAGGCACTTCTTCCACCGATGTTACATAGCCTCGGGAGTTAGTTCCGATATATTCGGCCTTATATGTCAGACGGAAAATATCGAGCGTGATGTGATAATATCCGTCTTTGTCGATAGCCCATTTGGTATCTTCGCCACCCGAGCGCATCTGCGTTGAAGTAAGTGCGTTTTCGTCTTGGGTATATGGGTGCAAAACTTTCGGATCCCAGTTGTCCTGTCCCGTAAACTTGAAACGGTTCGGCTCTTCAAACTGAGTGCGGGTTTTAAGTTCGCCAGTCCATTCCCATACACACGGGTCGTTTTTGTCCTGCGTCATCTCAATCATCTTGAATGCGTTCCAGCCACATTCCAATGCGCCGCCAACGATAAAGACTTCGGTCCAGGGCTTGAAAAGTTCGCCGGTCAAAGTTTTTTTGCTTAGATCAACCGTGAAACGAAAGTAATCTTCCTGAAAAGGTACAATCCAGCCCTGTTTTGTAGAGTCGGTGGAGGTGGTGAGACCCTCTCCGTTGTTCACGATATAGGCATCTTCGAGACGAGGTGTGATATATTGCGTGCCTTGCACCGGATTTTCTGCCGAAACTATCTTGAGCACGCCTTTGTTGAGCGAGCCGGCAAAATTGAAAGTCTTGTTTGGGCGGCTTTCGAGCTTCTGCACTCCTCCGGGTACCGCGCTGCCGATAATCCAAAGGTCGCTCTGTGCTTTGATTGCCGACGGCAACATCGTGATAACCGCCGTTGCTATTGTTGCAGCCAGTTTGCTGCAGTATGATAAGCTTTTCATTTCGTTCTTATTTTAATATTTTCATTGCGATAACGTTTCCGTCTGCATTCACACGGCATATATATGTTCCGTGCTGCAACTTGCTGAGATTTATAGAGTGGGTCTTGGCATTTGTAACCTTTGCCGCAGCCTCTTCCTGCCCACTTGTGTTGTAGACAACCAAACGTGCTTTTTTGCAGGTCTTGCCGAAATCAACATTTATCCTGTCGTTGTTTGCATCGTATTTGATGCCGATAGCAGAAGTCTGCACCTTGTTAATACTTGTAACGTTGCGGTTAATGCCAATAGTGGTAAGCGCGCTGCACGAAACCTTTCCCGTGTTTATCACAGCGCATTTGCTCATTTCGTCGTAGCTCCAGTCTTCGTCTGAGATGGCTTCGCCGTTGAGCGATACGCTTTCGGGTTTTTCCTCTGCAAGTATCTTGACAGTATAGCAACGGGCTTCCTGCATTCCGGGATAGGAACCCTCGCGCGGATTAATCTTTACGGTAATCGAAGAAGGCGTGCGCTGCTGCTCAAACAAGGTGGTGGCAAAAACTCCGTCCTTGTAGGCATCGTTGTCTCCCTCGTCTTCGTAAAGTTTGAAGGAACCGTCAGCACCGGGAGCCACATTGACAATAAGAGTGTCGGCCGGAGATTTAAGATTACTCAAATGGCAATTGTTTACAAGTATACTTCCGGCTTTCAAGAAGTAAGGAATTTCGGGCTGTGTATAACTGTCGGTGAATTCCGTGGCTCCTTCTACGACGCGGTTGCGGCATACGTCGAACCACTTGCCTTCGGGAAGCCACACCTTGCGGGTTGCCATTCCGTCGCTGCCGGCTGCGGAAACAACAGGAGCCACAAGAATATCATTGCCGAACATATATTCGTCTTCGTAACGGTAGGCATTGTTTTCCTCAGGCGAATCGTAGTAAAGCGGACGGCACATGGAAATTCCCGTGTCGTATGTCTCTCGTGCGGCGGTGTATATGTAGGGCATAAGAGCGTAGCGCAGATTAACGGTTTCAAGCAGCAGAGGGAAGTTGCTGTATTTCCAAATTCTCCTTTCTATAAGTGAATAGTTTGATCCGTGTGTTCGGAAAAGCGGCGAGAACACTCCGTATTGCATCCAACGCAGATAAAGTTCGGGACTGTTGTTGGTTTTTTCATTGTAGTTGTGTCCGCCGAGATCATGTCCCCAGTAGCCGAAACCAACATTCGAAGCGGTGGCCGTGAAGTAGGGCTCGTATGCAAGAGTTCCGAAGGTGGGGTGGGTATCTCCCGAGAAACCTATCGGATAACGATGGCTGCCCAAACCTCCCCAGCGGTGGAAAATCACAGGACGCTTGTTGGAGTATTTGTTCTTCATGTCGTTGTAGAATACATGGTTGAGCCAGAAAGTATGACTCAGGTAGCCGCTGCCGAGTTGCTTTGTGAGCGTTTGTTGCCAGTCAATCCACCAAAAATCCACGCCTTGGTTTTCGCGAACTCTCAAGAAACGGTTGGAGAATGACTTGTAGAATGAAGAATCCTCGAGAGCCCAGGGAATTGATGCGATAGAATCGTTTAGTCCGAGGTCTTTGCACATTCCGCTGAAAGGTTCTTCATAAGAGGCTACGCCGTCGGCAGGGTGAAGGTTGAGCGAAACTTTCAGTTTGTGGTTGTGCATATATTTTATAAGGCCTTCGGGATCGGGAATGAGGTCTTTGTTCCAAGTCCAGCCGGTCCAGCCGTCGAGATGCCAGTCCATGTCGAAAATCATCACGTCGATAGGAATGTTGTTGCTCTCGATTTCTCTTGCAAGGTTTATGAAATCTTGCTGAGAATACCTTTGATATTTACTGTACCAGTATCCCAGAATATAGAGTGGGGGCATCGGAATTCTTCCGCCTATTTTGGTGATGTAGTCGCTTATGGCTTTTTTATAGTCGTGGCCGTATCCCAAGAAATACCAGTCGTATGCTTTGGGGTCTACCGGTTCTACAACCCATGGCACGCCGTTGACGTCGTTGCCGAAGGCGAAAGATGTGCTTCCGTCCCCACGTTTTGTGGCAGGAGATTCGTCGATTATTGCCCAGCCTGCGCGCGAAATCAAACCATTCTCGAGTTCTTCGCGTTTGGAGTCGCCTATACAGTTGTCGAGTGTGCGCGAAGTTCCTTTAAGGTTGAGCGCGTCGTCTTTTCCGGGATACCACAGCACATTTTCTCCGTTCATCTTGAATGTGATGCTCAGTCGAGTGGAGTTTTTAAGCGCTGCATATGGAATTGAGCCCACTTTGTATTTCAGTGTGAGCGCTTCGGTGATAATGTAAAGGTATCCGTTTTCTGTTTTAGTGGTAAACTCCGGTACGGGAAGCTTTCTGTTAACCACGCCGAACGTTGCGCGGTCTTCAAACTTCTTTTGCGGGCTATATTGAATGCGTATCATTTGCGGTGTGAGCACTGTGAAACGCATATTGCCCGATTTGATTACTGCCGCAGAGTCGGCTATGGGGTCGTAGTCGGTCTGCGCGCTTGCGGTAGCGATGCCTATGAAAAGCATCACCAAGGTCAATATTTTTTTCATTGTCTATATATAAATATGTATCTGTGTTGGCGGAATAATAAAAGAGAAAATGTAAGAATTGTCTGCAAAGTTAATCATAAGTTGTAGTTTTAGCAAGACGCAGGACGCAGAATGCCGACAAATAAAGTCATGTTTGTTAAAATAAACGGTAGCTGGAAAACGCCGTGTTTTGTGTCCAAAAAACAATGTCTGATATCGTAAAAACTATGTCAGACATAATTTAAACTATGTCAGACATAGTTTAAACAAGATGCCTTGGAATTTTGCCATATGCAACGCCTTGTTTTTCAAGAGTATATTTGGGGGCAAAAATCACCCCTAAAACGTGGTGCTTACAGGACTTGTTACATCTTTTATATATTGATGTGCAAGGCAAAAGAGAAAAAATTAGTACTTTTGGCGAATAATGCGAAAATCCGGACAGTGATGAGAGCGAGCGAACAGGCTTTGCAGCAGATTAAAGACGCGATAACTACGGCCGTTACAGCGTTTCCCGCAGATGTGGAGGCGTTGCCGATGACTGATATCATAGTACAGGTTTCCCAAGACTCGGGGGAATTCGTTGTGAGCGATGACGACAACAACGAGCTGTGCCGCATGAATATTGCCGAATGGAGCAATTATTCCGGCGAAGACTTCTACGGCGACATACAGCCCGTTTTGCGACGCTGCATAAACGAGCAACGCGAAACTTTGCTCCAAGCCGCAATAATGAAACCCTTCAGCATTCTTCTGGTTGACGATGACGGCGAAACGGTGGCCGACCTCTACACGGTGGAAGACGATACCGTGGTGCTCGACGACGAGATGATCAGAAAAATAGACGAGGATCTTGACGATTTTCTCGACAAACTAATGAAAGAATAGGCATCGCCCGGATATCTGCACAGAAATAGAATCGAAAAGAATGGAACTGATAGTCGATATAGGCAACTCCTCAGCGAAAATAGCGATTTTCAAAGGCGAGAAAATAGTTTTCCAAGATACGTGCCGCAACGATTTTCTTAAACCGCTTGACGATATTCTGAAGAACTACGCCATTGACAGCAGCATAGTTTCTACAGTTGCCGGACTTAAAGGAAAGGTGGGACCGCAGTTGCGTGCCGCCGGATTGCCGACCATTCTGCTCAACGATGCAACCACTTCGGAATACAACAAATGCTACGGCTTGCCTTCCACAATGGGAAGCGACCGACTGGGAGCCATTGTGGGCGCGATGACAAAGTTCCCATCGCGCAATATCCTGGTTATCGACAACGGCAGTTGCATTACCTACGAGTTTATTTCGGCTACGAGAAAATATCTTGGCGGCAATATCTCGCCGGGAATATATATGCGCTTGCAGGCAATGCACACGTGGACATCGTTGCTGCCTCTTGTGGATACCGAAGGCCCTCTGCCCGAAATAGGATACGACACCTACACCGCAATGCGCTCCGGAGCTGTAAACGGAGTGAACCATGAAGTGGAAGGATACATCAGGCACACGCTGGCAAGCTATCCCGACCTCATAACAATAATTACAGGCGGAGCCGAAACCGATATATCGGTGAGGGGAGCCGAAATAATCTACGACAAGTACCTCGTGTTTGAAGGACTGCGCGAAATACTCGTAAGCAGAACCGTTAACGACCAAAAATAACAAAAGAGACTACCAATAGAAATGGACAAGAAAACAGGAATACTCGGAAGCGTAATCGCAATGGCACTTATAGTGTCGCCGCTCGCGGGCAATGCCCAAAACGGAACCAACTCTCCCTATTCGCGATATGGTTTCGGTACACTCAACGACCGCTCCCAAAGTTTCAATAAAGGTATGGCAGGAGTTTCGCAGGGTTTTCGCGACGCTACGATAGTGAATTTCCAAAACCCCGCCTCATACTCCGCAGTCGATTCGCTCACACTTCTGTTTGATATAGGCGTGTCGTTGCAAAATACCAACTTCAAACAGGGCAATCTCAAAGCAAATGCAAAAAATACGGCTATCGACTATGTAAACGCTCAGTTCCGCGCGTGGCGAAATGTGGGAATGTCGGTCGGATTGTTGCCTATAAGTTCTGTGGGATACAGCTTCAAAAACAAACAAACCATGGCTGATATCGACGGCGGCGGAGAAAAAACCGAAACAACCACTTACAGTGGCGACGGCGGACTACATGAAATTTATCTCGGCGCAGGTTGGCAAGCGTTGAAAGACTTTTCGATCGGTGCCAACGTAGGATTTGTGTGGGGCGACTATAGCCATAGCATACAAGCCGCATTCAGCGACAACAATGTGAACCAGTATCGCCGCGTATATTCGGCGGATATCGCAACATATAAGATTGACTTCGGCGCACAATACAGCAAACTCATTTCAAAGAAAGATATGTTGACCGTAGGTGCGTCGTACAGTTTGGGACATAAGGTTAATTCTGCGGCAAAATTCATCTCGCAAGTAGCAAACCAAAGCGGTTCTACTTCTTCGGGCGATACTATAAAAGTGAGAAACGCTTTTGAACTTCCTCACTCCGTGGCAGCCGGTTTGATGTGGAACCACAACGACAAATGGAAGGTAGGACTTGATTATTCTATCGAACTTTGGAAAAACGCCAAGTTCCCCCAACTTTCCACACAGAACGGAGAAACAAAATATACTTCCTCAACGGGCGCTTTTGACAACCGTCAGAAAATTTCGCTCGGTGGAGAGTATTTGCCAAACAACCTCGGCGTGAAATATCGCGACCATATACGTTATCGCGCCGGTGTGTCGTACGGAACATCTTACGTAAAGGCCAACGGACAAAGTGGTGCGAAAGATCTTTTGGTATCACTCGGCGTGGGACTTCCTATCGCAAATATAATAAACAACCGCTCCGTGCTGAGCATCTCGGCACAATGGGAAAATATAAAGCCCAAGGGCGCCGGCACAATTACTGAAAATTACCTGCGCTTGTGCATCGGAATCACATTCAACGAAAAATGGTTCCAAAAGTGGAGAGTGGAATAAGAAACATCTTCCTTACAGTATTTGCACTTGCCCTCTCTGTTGCTTGCAGCCGCGAAGAAAAAAACACCGCTCCTGCATTGCAAAACAGGGATAGCCTGCCGATTATGTCTACAAGCGGAGTGTCGAAACTTATATCCGACTCGGGAGTTATCAGATACAAGATAATTGCAGAGACATGGGACGTTTATGATCGCACAAAGCCGCAGAGACAAACTTTTATGAACGGCATTTTCATGGAAAAGTTTGACGAGCGTTTCAAGGTGTCAATGTTTCTTACTGCCGACACAGCATATTGGTACGACCAGAATCTTTGGGAATTGCGCGGCCGTGTGGAAATTCGCAAAGAAAACGGTACGGTTTTCAATACAAACGAACTTTTTTGGGATATGGGCAAACATATTGTGTATTCCAGCAAGTTTGTGCATATTGTAACTCCGCAGCAGGATTTGCGCGGTGTGGGTTTCCGTTCCGACGAAGAACTTACAAACTACGAAGTGTCTAATTCCGCCGGTTCGTTCCCTGTGCCGGAAGAAAAGAAACAGGAAGATTCCGTGAAAAGAGAGCCAGATGTTCCAAATGCTACGGCAACACAGAATATCGGTTCTAAAACAGAAGATACGAAGACTGCAACGGACGAAAAGGCTTCGCAAACAAATAATGATGCACATAAAAACAAAATACTTTCGCCCAAAACAAAGTAAAAAGTAATGTACAACAAACAAAATAAACAATAGCGCAACAATAAATTATAAGGTAAAAACTACGTTGTTTAAGTTGATTTTTCTATCTTTGCACGTATTTAATAAAAAGCAGAGTATTTCTGCAAAAAGCGACACGGCGCGAAACAAACCGCTAAGTCCTTTCAAATCAACCATAGAAATAAAAAATATTATATAATGGCAGCAATACAAACTATTAGAAAATGGGGCGTAGCCCTGTTGGTAGTAATAGGTCTCGGTCTTTTCGCATTTATTGCGGAAGACTTCTTTCGCGTTTTCGACACTCTTTTTGGTGCAGACAAACGTCATGTAGGCCAAGTTTACAGCGAAAAACTTGCTATCAACGATTATCAGTCTCTTATAGATGAATACACGGAGGCTATCAAGTTTACACGTGGCGAAAGTTCGCTTAGCGATGCAGAACAGAACCAACTGAAAGATCAAGTGTGGCAGACTTTTGTGAACAATGAGCTTATCAAACACGAGGCAGACAAACTCGGACTCACTGTAACAGACGCAGAATTGAACAATGTGATTAACGCGGGTTCTAATTCAATGCTTATGCAAACTCCTTTTGTTAATAAGCAAACAGGACGCTTTGATGCGACACAACTCAAACAATTCCTTGAGCAATATGATCAGATGCAGACAAAACCTGATCAGGTTCCGCAGGAATATATGGAGTATTACCAACGCCTTTATAAGTATTGGGGATTCATAGAAAAGACTTTGCGTTCGTCGATTCTTAATGAGAAATATCAGGCACTCGTTGGCCGTGGTATTCTTTCCAATCCGGTTTCTGCAAAACTTGCTTACGAAGGTGTGGAATCAAAGAGCAGCGCAGTTATTGCCTCTATTCCTTATACTTCTGTTCCAGACAATGATGTTAAGGTTTCGGACGAAGATCTAGATAAGTTGTATGCGCAATACAAAGAGATGTTCCGTCAGTTTAACGAAAGCCGTGATATAAAATATATAAGTGTTCAGGTAAAGGCTTCCGCAGCAGACAAAGCCGCTCTCGAGAAAGAGATGAACGGATATGCCAAAGAGCTTGCAAATGGTGAAAATCTCTCTGCAACAATAAACCAGAGCAGTTCATCTGTTCCTTATTCCGGTTTGGCGATATCCAAGGAGGCTTTCCCTCGCGATATTCAGAGCCAAATTGATTCCATTAGCGTAGGCGTTGTAAAAGGACCTTATTATAATGCATACGACAACACTCAGAATATTATCAAACTCAATGCTGTTTCAGAACTTCCTGATTCTGTTGAATACCGTGCCATTAATTGCGCAAATGCTTCGGTTGATGCAGCAAAAGCAACTGCCGACAGTGTGATAAAGGCTCTTGCCGGTGGCGCAAAGTTTGAAGACGTGGCAAAGAAGTATAATCAGAATGCGCAGAGTGCTTGGCTTGTTGCCAATCAGTATGAAGGACAAAATATTGATGCTGACAATGCCAATTTTATAAGAACTATCACTACCGGCGCGGTTAATTCTATCCAAAAGATTGAACTTGCGCAGAACGTTATAGTTGTTCAGGTGCTCAAACGCCAGGCAATGAAGAAAAAATACGACTTGGCTGTTATCAAGCGTTCCGTTGATTTTAGCAAGGAAACTTATTCCAAGGAATACAATAAGTTTAGCCATTTCATTGCCTCAAATTCTACATTTGCCAAAATGGAGGCTAATGCTGCGAAGAACGGTTATAATGTGCAGGAACGCAAAGATCAGTTCTGCAACGAACATTATGTAGCCAACATTCCCGGAACAAAAGATGCGCTCCGTTGGTTGTTTGAAGCTAAGGAAGGCGATCTTTCGCAGCTTTACGAATGTGGCGACAACGACAACATGCTTATTATTTATGTAACGGGCAAACATAAAACCGGCTACCGTCCTGTAACAGATCCCGAAGTAAAGAAGGCACTCACCCAGCTTGCTCTTCGCGACAAGAAGGCTGAAAAACTTCTTGCACAACTCAACGGCAAGAATGTAGAGCAGGCTCTTTCGCTTCCTGCCGCATCAAAGGATACTCTTAACGGAATCACGTTTGCCGCTCCCGCATTCATCGCGTCAACCGGTGGTAACGAGTCGATTCTTTCGGGTGGTATTTGCTATGGCAAGGTGAACAAGAACTACGGTCCGGTGAAAGGTAACAACGGTGTGTATTTGTTCCAAGTTGTAAACCGCACAAAATCGGGCGAGAAGTTCAACGAAAAGATGTATGAGCAGAGTGTGGCTGAAAGCTACTTGCGCAATGTTGGCCAATTCACCAACGATCTTTATTCAAAGGCTAAGGTGAAAGACCGTCGTTACTTGTATTTCTAAGAACATTCTTTTACGAGATAAATCTCCCGCGAATCCATAGAGATTTGCGGGAGATTTTTTGTTTTATGCCAACTGTTTTGCCTGTAAGTTTTGTTGGCATTTTTCCCGTATTTTACACCGCAAAAACGACAAGCCATTTCGTTTAAACTATGTCAGACATAATTTAAACAATGTCTGATATCGTTTCAACAATATCGGATATCGTTTTTGCAAGGTTGGGCGTGATGCTGGATTTGTTGTGTATCAATTTGTTGATGACTCAAGCAATGTACGTGTCAAGGTGCAACTTTTTGATGCAGTCATATGATGTAATTCCAACTCTGTAACCAGGGAAAACGATGCGCCGCTACCGTGCTCTTACAAGCGTAAAGCTATCTGCAATTACATTCTGATGTGTAAGGACAATGCCGCGATGTGATTTTTTGTTTACAAACGTCTGCAATTGCTACGATAATGTTAACTTTGTAGCTGAATTTATCGACTTGTGATGAACAACACTGATAGTTTGAGGGCATATACTTCCCTCCATTCAAAAGAAACATTAGACAAAGCTGCAGACAATATAAGAATTCTTACTGCGGCAATGGTTGAACGTGCCAATTCGGGACACCCGGGTGGGGCTATGGGCGGAGCAGATTTTATCAATGTGCTCTTTTCTGAGTTCTTG
This sequence comes from bacterium, assembly GCA_963660485.1. Lineage (GTDB taxonomy): Bacteria > Bacteroidota > Bacteroidia > Bacteroidales > Bacteroidaceae > UBA6398. The sequence goes on from CAVKYH010000005.1 coordinate 68,671, forward strand.
GTTTACGATCCAAGCAATCCGTTGTGGAAATGTCGCGACAGATTTTTCCTTGACCCCGGTCATGAAAGCGCATTGCTTTATTCTACGCTTATGCTTACGGGACGCTTTACCATTGAAGAACTGAAACAATTCCGTCAATGGCAGTCTCCAACTCCCGGACACCCCGAGGTAAACCAAATGCGCGGCATAGAAAATACATCCGGTCCGCTCGGACAGGGACATACTTTCGCCGTGGGCGCGGCAATTGCTGCTAAATTTTTGGCAGCCCATACGGGCAACAAATCTTTTGAGAAAGAAAAGATATATACATATATATCCGATGGCGGCATACAGGAAGAGATTTCCCAAGGTGCGGGTAGATTAGCCGGATATTTGGGTCTTGACAATCTTATAATGTTCTACGACTCAAATGGTATCCAACTCTCTACCACTTGCGGGGATGTAAGTGCCGAGGATACTGCTATGAAATATCGCGCATGGAATTGGAATGTGCTCGAGATAGACGGAAATGATTGCGAAGCCATTCGCGGCGCGTTGCTTGCGGCACATGAGGAACGAAACCGTCCTACATTGATAATCGGAAAATGCGTGATGGGCAAAGGTTGTCTGCGTGCCGACGGTTCTTCATACGAGAACGATTGCGGCACACACGGTTGTGCTCTCGGCAGTGGTGCTTACGAAAATACCGTCAAGCATCTTGGCGGCGATCCCGAGAATCCTTTCGTGGTTTGGGAGGAGACCGAGGCGCTTTATGACGAACGCAAGAAAGAACTTGCGGCTATCGTGGCAAAACGCAACGCAGAAGAGTTGGAATGGGCGGCTGCAAATCCCGACAAAGCCAAGAAACTGGAAGACTGGTTCGCAAACCGTTTGCCCGAAATCAATTGGGAAACAATCGAGCAGAAGCCTGGAAAAGCTACACGCGTGGGTTCGCAAATCGTGCTTGAGCGTTTGGCAGAAAAGGTAGAGAACATGGTGTGCTCATCTGCCGACCTGTGCAATTCAGACAAGACCGACGGATTCTTGAAAAAGACCCACGAAATACATCACGGCGATTTCAGCGGAAACTTCCTGCAAGCCGGTGTAAGCGAACTCACTATGGCGTGCACGCTAATGGGTATGACGCTCCACGGCGGCGTTATCACGGCAATGGGAACGTTCTTCGTTTTCTCTGACTACATGAAACCCGCAATAAGAATGGCTGCGCTCATGGAACTTCCCGTTAAGTTTATTTGGAGCCACGATGCATTCCGCGTGGGAGAGGACGGGCCGACGCATCAACCCGTTGAACAGGAAGCACAAATCCGTCTGCTCGAAAAGTTGAAGAACCACAGCGGAAAGAATTCCCTTCTTGTGCTTCGCCCGAGCGATGTGAACGAAACCACTGTGTGCTGGAGAATGGCGATGGAGAACACCACAACGCCTACTGCGCTTATATTCTCGCGCCAGGCTGTGGCAAATCTTCCCGAGTCCACCGATTATTCCCAGGCTACCAAGGGAGCGTATGTCGTGAAGGCTGTGGAAAATCCGGCATGCTATGCAATTGCTTCGGGTTCTGAGGTTTCTACGCTTGTTGAGGCTTCTGAAATACTTGAGAAAGAAGGTATAAACATCAATATAGTGAGTTGTCCGAGCGAAGGCCTTTTCAGAACGCAGCCCGAGGAGTATCGCGAGAAAATACTGCCGTCCGGCGTTAAGAAATATGGCCTCACGGCAGGTCTGCCTGTAACTTTTGAAAGTCTTGTAGGCTTGAAAGGGTATGTTCACGGGCTTGACAGTTTCGGACAAAGCGCACCTTATAAAGTGCTTGACCAGAAATTCGGCTTCACTCCCGAATATGTGGCAGAGGATATCAAAAAATATATTTCAAGACAATGAGCAACGGCAAGATTATAGCGCTCGCGTCTGATCATGCGGGCTATCAGTTGAAACAATACGTGAAGGAGTATCTTGCGGAGCGCGGATACGGGAGCGAAGATTTGGGCTGCTTCAACGAGGAGTCGTGTGATTATCCCGACTTTGCCCACAAGCTTGGCAGCGCAATCGATGGCGGCGAATATGCAACCGGTATTGCGATTTGCGGAACGGGGCAGGGCATGGCCATCTCGCTCAACAAACATGCCGGAGTAAGGGCTGCCCTTTGCTGGACACCCGAAATTGCCCACATGGCGCGCTTGCACAACAATGCCAATGTGCTTGTGATGCCCGGACGCTATATTTCTGAAGAAGAGTCCAAAGATATTATGAACGAGTTCTTTGCCACTGCTTTCGAAGGCGGACGCCACGAACGCCGTGTGGCCAAGATTCCTTTGCAGAGCGAAGACAAGTAAATCCATATTGGTTAGAATATAAAAACCGCCCGACAATCATTGGTTGCCGGGCGGTTTTGTGTTGTTTTGCGTGGGAGAAAAACTGCCTTTTTCCAAGTAAGCCAACATGTTAACGCATCTTGTTTGAATATGTTGCTGGCGGGAAATGGTTTTGAAGCCTTGAAAATTCCCAGGAAGTCCGATGTATTTTCCAAAAACACCTGATGTGTTTGTCTTACTTCGGCCGAAGTAAGCACGTTGAACGGCCGAAGTAAGCACGTTGAACGGCCGAAGTAAACATGTTGAACGGCCGAAGTAAGACAAAAGAGAACGCTTGTAATGGAAATATCATAGGAGCTTTCACTAATAAATACCGCATGCTTTTCAAAACAAAGAGGCATCAGTTGCATAAGAAACAGGGAGAATTTCTTCGTGTTTTGCCACCTGAAAATTGTGGTCAGGCTTAAATTGAATCAGAAGCCTTGGTATTAAAACAAGATGCGACATTGGTTTTACAGGCATGCGGGAGGAAAATATTGACTACCTTTGCAATATCAATACAATGCTTTGCAATGCTAACATTTCCTTGTGCAAAAATCAATCTCGGGCTTAATGTCGTGAGGAAACGCGCCGATGGTTATCACGATATCGAAACTGTGTTTTACGCCATTCCGCTTGCCGATGTTCTGGAGATTAAACCGTTGAACCATAACGAAGCTGAGGATATCCAGTTCCTTGGCATGCCTGCGGGCGAAGACTATAAAAACAATCTTGTCTATAAGGTGTATCACGATATGCGCCAGGAGTTTGACCTGCCACCCATGTCGCTATATCTGTATAAGAAGATACCCACCGGTGCAGGGCTTGGCGGCGGAAGCAGCGATGCTGCCGAAACAATGAAAACCATTAATGAACTTTTCGAACTCTCACTTGCGGAGAATGAAATGGAGCGCCGGATTTCGCGCTATGGGGCTGATTGCGCTTTCTTCATTCGCCGTCGTCCCGTTTATGCAACGGGAGTGGGCGATGTGTTCGAGAAAACCAACGTCAGCCTTAAAGGGTTTCATCTTGTGTTGGTGAAACCAGCCGAGAGTGTGAACACGCGCGAAGCATATGCGAATCTCACACCGCGCACGTCGGAGCACGATATTCGCGAAACGCTTAAAGGAGGTGTGGAAACATGGCGCGAACTTCTGAAAAACGATTTCGAACCCTCTGTGTTTGCAGCCCACCCGCGCATAGCCGCCATAAAACAGACGCTTTACGACATGGGCGCGATTTATGCCTCGATGAGCGGAAGCGGAAGCGCTGTGTTTGCCCTTTTTGACCGCCCCGTGCCCGAGGCGGCAAACGTGTTTGGCGATTGTTTCACTTTTGAGAAAGAACTCGCGAGATGATATATTATTTTTCGGGCACAGGAAACAGCCGGTATGTGGCAGAGCAACTTGCAAAACTCACCGGCGACGTGGCTGTAAGCATCTTCGGCGAAGCAGGTGTGGACGACGATGTAGTGGGATTGGTATTCCCCGTTTATGGCTGGGCACCACCCGAAGCGATAATGGATTTCGCCCGCAAGATACCAGCTCCCCGGGAAAACGAATACCGCTACGCTGTGATGACATGCGGCGACGATGCCGGAAAAGCTGCTGATGTTTTGCGCACAACAGGTTTCCGTCCCCAAAGCATGTTTACCGTTACGATGCCAAACACCTATGTGTGTCTGCCGGGCTTTGACGTTGACAGCGACAACCTTAGAAGAAAGAAATTGCAGGATTGCGGCGAGCGCATAGAACAGATAGCTGAAAATATAAGCCGACGGCTCTGCATCGCAGACGTTCACGAGGGCGCATTGCCGCGTACAAAGACATATTTGCTCGGGAAACTTTTCGCGAAGTTCCTGATTACCGACAGCAAGTTCCGGGTAAATGTAAATTGCAATGCTTGTGGCGCGTGCTCCAAGGCTTGTCCAGTGGGCAACATCGGTTTCAAAAACAACCGCCCGGCATGGAATGGGAACTGCACTGGGTGTCTGGCATGTTATCACGCTTGTCCGCGCCACGCAATAAATTTCGGTTCGCAAACGTTAAGAAAGGGACAGTACACCCTGCGGAGATATATTGGCGAAACGGGGAATGTACAGAAATAACAGCTATACGAAATGAAAATCCTGCTACTCGGAGAATTCAGCAACGTTCATTGGGCACTCGCTTGCGGATTGCGCCAATTGGGACACGAAGTAACGGTGGTTTCCGACGGAGACAACTGGAAAAACTACGAACGCGATATCGACGTGAGGCGTTACGACCTTGGCGTGCTCGGCACTACATCGTTTGTGGGGCGGCTTGTTAAAATCCTTCCCAAACTCAAGGGTTATGATGTGGTACAAATCATCAATCCAGTCTTCCTTCCGATGAAAGCCGAACGTATTGCGCCTATTTACAACCTGCTTCGTTCGCGCAACAAGTCAATGTTTCTCGGCGCTTTCGGTATGGATCATTTCTGGGTGCACGCCGGTTGCAACTGCACCACATTCCGTTACAGCGATTTCAACCTTGGCGATACCGTTAGGCACGATGGCGAAAACGATATATGGATAAAGGAATGGGGAACCGGAGCTAAGGGACGGCTCAACTGCACCATAGCGCAAAACTGCGACGGGATAATTGCCGGACTCTACGAATATTATGCCTCGTATCAGCCATATTTCGGAGAAAAACTGAAGTTCATTCCTTTCCCGATAGACCTTGGAACGATTACACCCAAGACTACTGAAAAACATGACAAAGTTCGTTTTTTCATAGGCATACAGAAAACGCGCAACGAGTATAAAGGTACTGACATAATGCTGCGCGCTTTGGAACGAGTGGTGAGAGAGTTTCCCGACAAAGCCGAAATGGTGAAAGTAGAATCGGTGCCGTTTAGCAAATATCAGAACCTTATGAATTCGAGCGACCTTATTCTCGACCAGCTTTACTCTTACACTCCGGCAATGAACGCTCTGCTTGCCATGGCAAAGGGTATAATTGTGGTAGGAGGCGGAGAAGAGGAGAACTATGAGATTCTTGGTGAAAAGGAACTGCGGCCTATTGTCAACGTGCTGCCTAATGAAGAAAGCGTTTATCAGGCTTTGAAAGACATTGTCCTGCATAGCGAACGAATACCTCTGTTGTCGCGGCAAAGTGTGGAGTATATACGCAAATATCATGACTCTGTGAAAGTGGCACAATCGTATCTTGATTTTTGGACACAGCAGATAGAACGCAAAAAAACGGCTGCACAAGAAGCGCCAAGCCTGAAAATAGATTCGGCAATGTGATTTTTTCGCTATTTTTGCGCCCGTAATGAATTTGAACGCCTTTGAAAAATCCTTTGCCCAAAGCGAAGAAATAACAAGTCTGTATTATGCTGCAAAAAAGTTGCGCGGCAAAAGCGGAACAATACGCCTCGAAGGATTGCAAGGCTCTGCTTGCGCCATTGCAGCCCATTGCCTTTATTCCAAACTTGTTGCCGATGATTCCCAGGAGTGTTTCGTAGCTATTCTTGACTGTTACGATGACGCGGCATACTTTTACCAGGATTTTACAAAGCTTTCCGAGAAAACGGCATTGGCCAACAGAGTGGCTTTTTTCCCGGCAGAAACGAAACGCAAAGGCAATAAATATGTTCCTGACGATGACAATATGATTATGCGAACGGAAGTCTTGGGACGGCTTGCCCACAAAGACTATCCGATGGCGATAATCACTTACCCCGAAGCCGTAGCAAAAAAAGTACCGAGCGCTTCGGAGGTTTCCGAACGTTCGTTTGCGATTCAAGAAAACTCCACACTCGATATTTCTGAAACCGAGAAAAAACTCCTGGCATGGGGGTTCAAACCTGTGGACTACGTTTATGCTCCAGGAGAATTTGCTGTTCGCGGAAGTATAATCGACATATTTTCTTATTCGTGCCCAGATCCCATACGTATAGACCTGTTTGGAGACGATGTAGACAGTATTCGTACGTTCGATGTGGCCACACAGTTGAGCGTGGAACGGCAAGAAAAAGTTATAATATCCCCACAGGCATCTGGCGTGCAGAATCTTGTTTCGCTAACATCGCTTTTGCCTGAAACAACTACCTTTCTTGTTGAAAACATAAGCGTTATTGTTCAAAAGATATCAGACTTTAAAAACACGCTTGGCGATATAGACGAATCCGAATATGTTTGTAGCGAGGCGGTATTGGGTATTCCTGCGAAATACACGATGATAGAAACGGGAATAACCAAAGAAGATAATGTCAAATATGCCTGCGAACCGATAACGTTCAGAACTTTTCGCCAGCCTTTGTTTCATAAGGATTTCGAACTGGTAAAGAATTCCTTGAAAGAGTATTCTGAAAAAGGCTATACCATATATATAGCAGCCGACAGCGCAAAACAACTCGAACGAATAGAGAATGCGCTTGAAGGGCTCGGAGCAAAGAATTCCTTTGTCCCGTTGTTGGGCACAATACATTCGGGCTTTTATTCGGAAGATACGCATACCTGCCTTTTTACAGACCATGAAATCTTTGACAGGTTTCATAGATATAATCTGAAAGAAGACGGCGCACGAAATGGAAAGAATGCCCTTACTTTGAGAGAGATTAACGAATTGCAGGTGGGGGATTATGTTGTGCACATAGACCATGGCGTTGGACAATTTATGGGTCTTGTTCATACGGGAGAGGGCAATTCGCGTCAGGAATCCATCAAACTTGTTTATGCAGGCGGTGATATCGTGATGGTATCCATAAATTCTCTTCACAAGCTCAGTAAATATCGTGGAAAAGAAGGCACACCGCCCAAAATAAGTCATCTGGGAACAGGCGCATGGCAGCGTATAAAAGAACGGGCAAAGAAAAAAATAAAAGATATAGCCCGTGATTTGATTCATCTCTACGCAGAACGGCGTTCGAAGAAGGGATTTGCTTTCAGCGGCGACAATTATATGCAACACGAACTTGAGGCTTCGTTTGTTTACGAGGATACTCCTGATCAATCCAAGGCAAGTCAGGCGGTTAAGGAAGACATGGAAAAATCGCGTCCCATGGATCGTCTTGTCTGTGGCGATGTTGGTTTTGGCAAGACCGAAGTTGCGATACGCGCGGCCTTTAAGGCTGCGTGCGACGACAAACAAGTGGCGGTGCTTGTGCCTACAACGGTGCTCGCTTTTCAGCATTACAAAACGTTTAGCGAGAGATTGAAAGATTTTCCCGTGAAGGTGGATTATCTTTCGAGGGCAAGAACGGCAAAACAAACCAAGGAAGTGTTGAAAGAACTTGCCGACGGAAAAATCAATATCGTTATCGGAACCCACAAACTCACCGGGAAAAGCGTGAAATTCCATGATCTCGGTTTGTTGATTATTGACGAAGAGCAGAAATTCGGTGTAGCTGTAAAAGAAAAGCTCCGGCAGATAAAGACAGAGATTGATACGCTTACTCTGACTGCTACTCCAATTCCGAGAACCTTGCAATTTTCTCTGATGGGCGCGCGAGATCTTTCGGTGATACGTACTGCGCCTCCCAATCGCTATCCTATCGATACGGAAGTCGTTACATTTAACGAAGAAACCATTTCCGAGGCAATCAATCGCGAACTTTCTCGTGGCGGCCAGGTGTTTTTCGTTAGCAATAGGGTATCTCGTTTGCCCGAAATCAAGAACTTGATAAAACGACTTGTACCCGAAGCGCGTGTGGCAATAGGTCATGGGCAGATGCCGCCCGAGGAAATGGAAAAGGTAATCATGGAATTCATGAATTTCGACTATGACGTGCTTGTTTCAACAACTATCGTTGAAAATGGAGTGGATATTCCAAACGCCAATACCATTATCATTGAGGGCGCGCACAATTTCGGTTTGAGCGATTTGCACCAGATGCGCGGCAGGGTGGGACGTTCCAACAAAAAAGCCTATTGCTATTTGCTTACGCCCCCATTGTCTTCGCTCCCCGATGATTCCCGTAGACGTCTTGAGGCTATCGAGGGATTTTCCGACCTTGGCAGTGGGTTCAGTATAGCACTTCAAGATCTCGATATACGTGGGGCGGGAAATCTTCTCGGCGCGGAGCAAAGCGGATTTATAGCCGATTTGGGATATGAAACCTACCAAAAGGTGCTTAACGAGGCTGTGAATGAACTGAAAACCCAGGAATTTTCCACTCTCTATCAGGAAGAAATCACGCAGTCGAAAGACGGTGAGGGCAGTTTCTTTGTTGACGATTGCACAGTGGAAAGCGACATGCCTATGTTCTTTCCCGAAACATATGTACCAGGTTCGAGCGAACGGATAATGCTTTACCGCGAACTCGACTCCATAACCGATGACGATGCCCTGGCTCGCTATCGTGCGCATCTCATTGATCGTTTCGGCAATCCCCCGCGTCAGGCTGAAGCGTTGATGCTGTTGCCGGCTCTGCGTCGCAAGGCGCGTGCACTCGGTGTGGAAAAGGTGTTTATGAAAGGCAAGGGAATGACGCTGTTTTTTGTTTCCGACACATCAAGTGCGTTCTACAAAAGCGCAACCTTCGGAAATGTGATAAACTATGCCATGCAGCACATACACCGGTGTAAATTGGAGGAGACAAAAGGCAAACGCAAGATGCAGGTAGCCAATATTCCCACCCCCGAAGCCGCGATAAAAGTGCTCAACGAGATGTTGGTTACTGAATAGCCGGTATCAGTTTGCCGAAGCCTCGTCGGGGGATTCGCAGATAGCTTGCCGTTTTATCGTTTCCTTTACTTCTACCACTCTACATTCCGCATTTTCCATGCGTGGAACGTTGTTTTTGTCGGTATTGAAGATTATCGACAGAATGCAGCGGTCAATGAATCCGTGTCCCACGCACAGAATTGTTTTCCCGTCGTATTTCTTGAACATTAGGTTCACGAATTCTCTTGCACGCTCCATTCCTGCTTCAAGCGTTTCCACATCTGCGGGGAAATGGTCGAGTTTTCGTGCTTCGGCATAGGTATGCAGGGTGAGCGCCCCCCAATCCCGTTCCATCAACAACGTACATGTTTCTATTCTGTGGGCATTGTCGGAGCCCACGATAATGCGTGTGGTATCAACTGCCCGTTGCAACGGACTTGATACAATGGCATCGAAATTTATTCCGCGGAGTTTTGCGCCAAGCAGTCTTGCTTGTTCGCGTCCAAGGTCTGTGAGGTGTCCGGGTGTTTGCCCTTGCAGAATGTTGTTGCGGTTTTCTTCGGTTTCGCCATGGCGCACCAGATATATTGTAAGCATAAAAAAGTCGTTATGGTTGGTTTTAGGTGCAAAAATAGCGAATGCCAGGAGTGTGGAAACAAAATAAGTGAGTAACTTCGCTGAAAATTAAACATCAACAAGCATGAGTAAACCAATCTTTGCAATTTTGCGGGCATTGATAGCCCTTGTCATCGGATTTTTGCTTGCTTTCAATCCCGAAGAGGCAACCAAAATCATCGTAATACTTATAGGAGTGCTGTTCTTGCTTATTGGCATAGTTTCAGTGGTGTACAACGTTAAAGCCGTGAGGAGTGTGAGCGCTACGGGGCAGGCTATCAGCACTCAGTATCCGCTCACAAGCGTGGGCTGCATACTTTTCGGTTTGGTGTTGGCGCTTATGCCGGCAGCGTTCATCAAGGTATCCATGTTTATCCTTGGCGCATTTCTTGTGCTTGCCGGTGCTTTCCAAATTGTAAACTTCCGTCTGTGTTCCAAAACGGTCAAAACTCCCATGGCGTTCTATGTGATATCTGCAATAGTGATGCTGGCAGGAATATTTATCTTTGTCAATCCCATAGAGTCGGCGGCGTTGCCGGTGATAGTGCTCGGAACTTCGTTTTTGGTGTACGGAGTGATGGAAGCTGTGCTTTCGATACAAGGCTATATGGCTGTATGCAGAATAAAGAAAGCTGAAAAAGCAGCAGCACAGGCTGAAGAAGCTGCCGCAGCGGCTGATAGCGAAACTACAACCGAATACATTACATTCGACAAGGAAAATGAAGCACAGCAGTAAGGCTGTGAATTGAAATCAGGAGCTTGTAAGGTTCTTGATATACCTATATTTTAAAACGGCATTGGTCATTGCAAACGCGATTTCTGATGCTGTTTTTTCTTTGAGCAAATACCGCTTTTACGAGGTCAGACCTAATTTAAATTCCGGGCCATGTAATTTAAATTACATGGCCCGGAGTTTTTGCGAGATGCCTTGTAGTTTTTTCTATATATAAAAGGGAAAACAGAAAGCCTCGGAGGGGGGAATGAAATGGGGCTATGAGATGTTTGCAAATCCTTGTACATCAACAAGAAAAAGCAACTCCCCATGCTGCGTTGGGCATGGGGAGTAATTTATATCTGCCGATGTAGTTCCTATGTAGAATTACGGCGTATCAATAAAGATTCTTATCTGTCATTCTTCGGCTATCTCGCTGCTGTCTTCCGCATCCTTTTTACCGAAATCGGGATCAACTTTTATGAAAGACGACACGGCTACGGTTACTAAGCACAGAGCCATCGTAACGATGAAGAACGTTTTGTAGCCAAGCTGCATCTGCAAATATCCGGCAAACAGTCCCGGAATCATCATGCTCAAAGCCATGAATGCGGTGCAGATGGCGTAGTGGGCAGTCTTGCTCTCGCCGCGCGAATAGTAGATGAGGAAAAGCGAATAGGCTGTAAAACCGAAGCCATAGCCAAATTGCTCAATGAAAATAAGCACGTTTATCACGGCAAAACTTACATCTCCGGCAAAACTCATATATATATATACAGAGTCGGGAATGGATATTGCAGCAACCATTGGCCACAGCCATTTGCCCAATCCGCCGCGCGATGCAGCTATTCCGCCGAGAATTCCGCCTATCGTCAAACCTATCACACCCACTGTGCCCTGGGAAAAACCGAGTTGCGCCGTGGTGAGACCCATTCCGCCTGCCGACGTCTTGTCTAACAGAAAAAGCGGACACACTTTTACGAGCAATGCTTCGGGAAGACGGTAAAACAACATGAAGATTATCGAAACCGTAGCCGCACGCTTGGTAAAGAATGTGGCAAAGGTATTGAAGAATCCCTTTAAGTTTTCATTTGTCGACACATAGCCTTCGCCTGTAACCTTGCGGTCGGCTGCCGGGCGCGGCAATATGAATTTGTGATACAGGAAAAACAAGATAAACAGCCCTGCCGTGATATAAAAAGTAAGACTCCATGCCAATGGCACACGATGGGTGGAACTTTCCAACAGTCCTGCAAGTCCAGTGAGAAGCCCTGAACCGAAAATCATGGCTATGCGGTAGAATGTGGAACGGATTCCAACAAAAAGACTTTGCTCGTGGTTTGTGAGAGCTATCATATAGAATCCGTCGGCAGCAATGTCGTGGGTTGCGCTTCCAAAGGCAATAAGCCAGAAAAACGCCAGCATGGCTTGTATATGGGCATTCACATTGAGAGTGAACGCTATGCCCGCCAGTCCGGCACCTATCAGCAACTGCATCGACCATATCCACCAGCGCTTAGTCTTTACCAAATCAACCAGAGGGCTCCAAAACGGTTTGATAACCCATGGCAAATAAAGCCAACTTGTATATAGCGCTGCGTCGCCGTTGTTCACGCCGAGACGCTTGAACATCACCAATGCCACAGTCATGACCACTACATACGGAATGCCTTCTGCAAAATACAATGTAGGTATCCATGCCCACGGCGAGAGTTTTCGCGTTTTCTTTGCGGTGGGCATTTCTTTAAGATTGTCCATATATTTTTTTGATTATAGAATTTTTGAAATAATGCGCCAGTATTTCGCGGTAGGTATAGCCTTTGGCCGACATCACAGCGGCACCTATTTGGCATAATCCCACACCATGTCCCCAACCTGCGCCAGTTAGAATGAAACGTGCGGGCAGTCCGTTGGGCGAAATGTCTGTTTTGTCCACCACAAAAGCGGAGCTCTTGAGATGAGATGTGCTTAGAATGCGGCGGATTTCAAGTTCTTTTCCTATGATAAGCCGATGTTTTGTGCCTGCAACGAGAAGTTCTACGATTCTACCGCTTGTGCCACGGCGCAAAGGCGTCAAGTTTATGATTTCACCGAAGTCGATGCCCGATTTCTCCTTTATCAGTGCGGAAAGTTCGGCATTGGAGTATTCCACTTTCCATCTAAAGAAATCCTTTGTCTCAAGGTCGTAATCATTCAATACTTGTGAGAGAACTTTATCGTCATTGCTGTTGCAAAAGGCAGCCGGCGCGGTGCGAATCCAACGCTCGGCATTCTTTTCGTCAGTCAAATCGGGTAAATCACCTTCGGGAGCGTCAAGCACAGGTGAAAGATATTCCTTGTCTTCTTCTTTCCAGCAATTGGAAAACTTCTCGGAAACGCCGCCACAACTCTTTGAAAATCGTGCATCACAAATCTCGTCGCCATACATAAGCACTTCGCCGCAAGTTTCTTTCACAGCTTTTTCTGCCATTGGGTTGACGGCATGCGAAAGTCCCTCGTAGCGTTGGCAATGATCGTCCGCGCATACGTCAAAAAGCGTGTGGGCATCGTTTTCATACCATTTTATATGTCTTTCAACGCCGCCCTTTTCATCGGAATACTCTGTGGGTTGTGGAGTAACGGCTTGTTTTCTTGCTGAAAGTATTCTCATCAACCAACTGCGCGAAACCACGGCCTGCGTTTTCAGATATTCAAGAGGCGCATTGCTGCTCATTTCACTTGAAATCACGCTGTGAAGATAAACTTCGATATCTACGACATTTATAGCCTCGATTTCGTTCCCGTTTGTAACGATTTTCAGCGCACCGGCAAAGGTTTCGTCTTCCTTGCGTTCCCAATGGAATTTTTTTCCTATGGTTACTCCGTGAAGAGTAAATGTGTCCGATTCGTTTTGCGGGGCAAACAGTAGTTCTGAGAATGATTGTCCGTTAAAATACAACAGATTGTTTTTTAACGATACGCGTTGTGCGCCGGATATGATGGCATTGTTTACACAGAAAGTTCCGAGCAGTTCGAAAGAAATCTCTTTGCCGCTCATTATTCCCACTGCAATTTGGCGTGAAATACTGTCGTTTGGCATGATTGTCTGTTATTTCAGTAAGTCTATGATTTGTTCTTCGTTCAGCGTTACCTCTCGCAGAATTGAGAACCCTTTGTCGGGTGTCAATGTATCGAAATCTTTTTTGCGTGGTGTTATCAGTAGTCCTCCCATATCAACAGAGCCCGGACTGATAAGCATTTGTTTTTCGCCTTCAAGGAAATAGCAGTCGGGACGGTGCTTGCTGCGCAATATTACAACGGTTATTATTTTGCCGTTGTCCTTCCATGCGAGCACGTTTACGGGAAATTCTTCGTCGGAACTGTGTGTTTGCAGTTTTTTGTACAGACTTTCAAAAATCCTTGTGCTGTCATCAATGTTTTCTGCTACTATTGCGATTGCAGGGCATGCGAAGTCGTTCACGAGATATAGTCCTTGTGCAAAATTCAAAGGCTGCAATTTTGTCGCATAATAGTTAGCCCAATCCCGTTCTATGGGAATAGCCCCGCGTTTGCCTGCTTGAAAATGAAGATGGTCGGGTGCCGAAGCTCCACACTTGGGACCATTGTATAGCACAAGGTATCCCGGCATGGCTTCAGCTATTTCAGCGAATTGCCTATAGTGATTTTGTAATCTTTGCTCCGTATGCTCGGTGGCGGCAATCACAAGGTGTCCTGTTATAATGGGGAACGGATTTATCAAAACTTGAAATTCGCCATTAAATGCGGGCAACATGGTCTGCACTGCGGGACGATTTTTTGCGCATAGGAAACATGGGCGTTTCGCTATTGAGGCTTTGTCGATTTTTGCCCCAGTGGAAATCATGCGAGAAGGGTTGAATTGCGCATTTATTACGGTGTCGCCGATGCGAAGTCCCTTTGTTTCTACAGTTTTCAGCCCATTGAAACGCTCACGTGTCTCGTCCCAGCATTCGAGTTGGTTGCAAAAAAACGCCTCTACTTCTTCAAGTGAAGGAAAATTCGCGTTCATTGTTTTGCGTTGAGTTTTTGACGTGCCGCAATCTCGGCAGCGCGCAGACTGTCTTTGTATGCGTTGTTTTTGTTTGTCTTTTCCTGCGAAAGGGCTGCGTCGGAATTGTCCTCCCAACGGCGGCAAAGATAGAGTACATCGTAGATGCGCGACAGATAATGCTCGCGTGAAAAGGCAAGTCCCACAGCATAGTCTTCACCATAGGAGGTGTTGGGAAAACCAACCTTGCGAAGCATTGGCGTATAGAATGCGCGCGGTGCTCCGAGCCCGTTGATTCGTAGCGCATTGTTTCGTCCGTTTGATGAAGTCCATTCGCGGTGGTCTATTATGCCAGGTGGAATGGTATTGAGTTTGAAATCAACAAGACGATAACTGCCTATTACCATTGCAGCATGGGTGCGGTGGAAACGGCTTACAATCTTTGCGAGAGTATGAGTGTCGGAGTAAATGTCATCGCTGTCAAGTTGCACGGCAAAACGCCCGCAGCGTTTGTCATCTGCGGCAAGTTGCCAACAGCCTCCTATTCCCAAATCGTTGCGTTCGGGAACGAGATGCACCAGATTGGAATTGTTTTTCGAAAGTTCGGTAAGAATATCTGTTGTTCCGTCGGTGGAATGATTGTCAACTACAATGACGTTGAACTTAAAGTTTGTTTCTTGCGAAAGAGCACTGTTTACAGCATCAGCTATGGTGCGCGCGCGATTTCTCACGGGAATAATCACCGACGCTTCGTTTTCAAATCCTCCGTCTTTTGCAAAATCTACCGGCTTTATCTGTTTGGGCGAAATAAATGCGTTGATATCTTTAAGATATTCGGTGAAAGCCGCTTCCATCTCTTTTTGACGACGATGAAGTTGGGGATCAAGATAATCGAATTGCTTCTGTCCGCTCTTGCGTTTGTCTTCCTGTACAGCAGTATAGAGATTTTCCGCTACGTGTAGGATTTTGCCTTTGCGGCTTGCCCAAAGACGGAATGCATATACGCCGGCAAAAGAATATGGCTTGGGATTTTCGGCAACGAATTCCTTTATAGCGTTTGTAGATGCGATAAAAGCCTTGCCCATTTCGAAACTGTCGCTCACCGAACCATTGCTGTAGTCGTTCAACGGGTGGGCGGTTGTATTGCCGTCTTCATGTTCGTCGTAGTAATCGCAAAAAGCTATTAATGCTCCGGCTTCGTTCATTGCGTCAAGGAGACGGTTTGCCGATTCCGGCGTGAAGCGCAACAACTCTGGCTTTGCCGAAAACATTACAGCCGGTGTGGTGCAGTGGGAAGCAATATATTTTAAAGCTGAAACAGATTCCGGCTTTACTTTCTTGGGAAGTGGTTTTACGAGATAGGATATGTTTTCAACAATGTCCCTTGTCTTTTCAACAAAAACCGATATGTTTTTTTCGATTTCCATATATGTTATTCGTAGAGTTTATGAGTGGCTGCGAGCAGCGTGTTTTGCATCAACGAGCAGATAGTCATAGGGCCTACTCCTCCGGGAACGGGTGAAATGTAAGAGCACAATGGAGAAACTTCGTCAAACTTCACGTCGCCGTTTAAGCGGAAACCTTTTTTCTTTGTGGCATCGGGTACGCGGGTTGTACCGACATCAATAATTACAGCTCCGGGTTTAACCATATCGGCTTTGACAAAATCGGGCTGGCCAAGGGCTGCAATTATAATATCTGCCTGAAGACAGAAAGATTTGATGTCTTTGGTATGACTGTGGCAGACAATAACCGTGGAATCACCGTTGTTTTTTTGCATCATAAGCTGGGCCATCGGTTTGCCTACGATATTGCTGCGGCCAAGTACTACACAGGTTTTTCCGGAAGTCTCGATATTGTAACGTTTCAAAAGTTCCAAAATACCCTTAGGCGTTGCTGATACAAACGATGGGAGACCGATTGCCATGCGCCCCACATTTATAGGGTGGAAACCGTCAACGTCTTTATGGTAGTCGATAGTTTCAATGACTTTCTGCTCTGAAATATGTTTAGGCAAGGGAAGTTGTACAATTATTCCGTCAACGCCTTCGTCTTGGTTGAGTTCGCGAACCTTGCCAAGGAGCTCGTCCTCACTAACGGTGTCTTCGTATCTCACCAATATCGATTTGAAGCCACACACTTCGCATGCCTTGACCTTGTTAGCCACATAGGTTTCGCTGCCTCCGTCATGTCCCACCAATATTGCGGCAAGACACGGACGGCGTGCTCCACCGGCTACAAGATTTTCTACTTCCTTTGCGATTTCTGCCTTTATTTGAGCAGCAGTCTGCTTTCCATCAATTAGTTGCATATTCTCCTAATGTTGTTGTATCGTGAATTTTATCTTCTTTTCATCTTTGCCATCATTTGTTGCATGCGCCCGCCCGACATCTGGTGCATCATTTTGCGTGTCTGGTCGAACTGCTTCAAAAGACGGTTTACTTCGTTAAGATCAGTGCCCGAACCGGCGGCAATGCGGCGTCTGCGGCTTCCGTCTATTATCTCTGGATTTTCTCGTTCATACGGAGTCATCGAATGAATAATGGCTTCGATGCTTTTGAAAGCGTTGTCGTCGATATCAATGTCCTTAACGGCTTTGCCGAGTCCCGGAATCATTGAAACCAAATCCTTGATGTTACCCATCTTTTTGATTTGGGCTATTTGGTCTAGGAAATCATTGAAATCAAATTTGTTCTTGGCGATTTTCTTCTGCAACTGGCGCGCTTTCTTCTCGTCATACTGTTCCTGCGCACGCTCTACAAGCGAAACGATGTCGCCCATACCAAGAATACGGTCAGCCATTCGCATTGGGTGGAACACGTCAAGAGCTTCCATCTTCTCTCCCGTTCCAACAAACTTGATTGGCTTGTCAACCACAGTGCGTATAGAAAGTGCAGCACCGCCTCGGGTATCACCGTCAAGCTTTGTGAGTACCACGCCATTGTAGTCCAGACGTTCGTTAAACTCTTTGGCCGTATTTACAGCGTCTTGACCTGTCATGGAGTCAACTACAAACAACGTTTCGTCGGGATTTACGGCGTTTTTGATTGCAGATATTTCGTTCATCATCTGCTCGTCGATAGCCAAACGGCCGGCCGTATCGATAATCACAAGGTTGTATTCCTTGGTTTTAGCCTCTTTGATAGCATTCTGTGCTATCTGTATAGGATCTTTCGAGTCGGGTTCGCTATAAACAGGCACACCTATTTGTTCGCCGAGCACTTTGAGCTGTTCTATAGCTGCGGGGCGGTAAACATCACAGGCAACGAGCATCGGTTTGCGGTTTTTCTTTTGTTTTTGCCAGTTTGCAAGTTTTGCCGAAAAGGTTGTCTTACCCGAACCTTGCAATCCCGACATAAGGATAATTGCCGGGCGGCCTTCAAGTACGAGTTCTGCCGTTTCTCCGCCCATCAACCGTGCCAATTCATCGTGCACAAGTTTCACCATGAGCTGTCCCGGCTTCACGCTCGTGAGTACGTTCATGCCGAGAGCCTTTTGTTTTACGGTGTCGGTAAACGATTTGGCAACTTTGTAGTTTACGTCAGCATCGAGAAGCGACCTTCTAACCTCTTTCAGGGTTTCGGCCACGTTTATTTCGGTTATCTTTCCTTCGCCTTTAAGTACTTTGAACGAGCGTTCAAGGCGTTCTGTTAGATTTTCAAACATATTGTCTATCTGTTGTCTTCTGTTGTTTTTACTTCAAGTCGTGGTTGTTCATTCTATGCTCCGCGAGCGTTTCGTATTTGGTTCCCGGTCGTCCGTAGTTGGCATAAGGGTAAATGCTTATGCCTCCGCGTGGGGTGAACAGTCCTTCTACTTCGATATATTTGGGGTTCATGAGTTTCACAAGGTCCTTCATGATGATATTCACGCAGTCTTCGTGGAAATCTCCATGGTTTCTGAAGCTGAAAAGATAGAGCTTGAGACTCTTGCTCTCCACCATTTTCACATCGGGTATGTATTCAATGCGAATTTCCGCGAAATCGGGCTGTCCGGTAATGGGGCAGAGGCTCGTAAACTCGGGACAGTTGAATCTCACCCAATAGTCGTTGTCCTGGTGCTTGTTTTCAAAAGTTTCAAGTACCTCCGGCGCATAGTCCGTGGAGTATTTAGTCTTGTTTCCAAGGGCTTTCAGCTGGTCGTTACTTCTTTCCATTGCGTCCTTCTGCTTTGTCTTTCAAATAACTGTCGAGCCCGTGCTTGCGCAGCTTGCATGCCGGACAATTTCCACAGCCGTCTCCGGGCACACCGTTGTAGCAAGTTACAGTGTTGTCCTTTACGATATCGAGCACACCGAGTTCGTCGGCCATGGCCCACGTTTCTTCTTTGTCTATCCACATCAAAGGCGTATGGATAACAAATTGTTCTTCGAGCGCGAGGTTCAGCGTAACGTTCAGACTGCGTATAAAAGTATCTCTGCAGTCGGGATAACCGCTGAAATCGGTTTCGCCAACGCCTGTAACCAAATGCCGTATGCCTTGTTCGCGTGCATATACAGCGGCAATGCTGAGGAAGAAAAGATTCCGTCCGGGAACGAAAGTATTTGGCGGCCCGCCGGCAGGTTTGTCCGTGTCCATTTTTATATCATCGCAGGTAAGCGAATTTTTTCCGAGCGTTCCAATCAATGGCACATCCATCAACTTCCATTCCACATTGGCTATCCCTGCAATTTTCTCGGCAGCCTTCACTTCTGAAATATGATGCTGACCATACGAGAACGTTACGGCTTTTACTTCTTTGAAGTGTTTTTTTGCCCAAAACAAGCAAGTTGTAGAATCCTGCCCTCCGCTGAGCACCACCAATGCTTTGTCGTTATCTGTTATCATTTTGTTTTTCCTCCTTTTCTAATTCTTTCGGAATGCGAAACGCAGTGTAAAGTTCCATCCACGCTCCTATTGTAACTACCACAATCCATTCGTTATGGCGTAGCGGCCACACCTGGTTTACTTCCGTCCACAATGCAACCGAAGCAAGCAAAAGCAATAGCGCACCGAGTGCCTGCTGTCTTTTAAGCCTGCGCACCACGAAACTTGCGCTTTGGGATTGTGCCCTAAGTTGCATTGCGAAAAACAATGCGGCTCCTATACCATATATATATGGTATGAAGTTTCGGAGAGGCGTGGACAACAACACAAGGCTGAGCAACATTATCACAGCCCCGGCATCGTATAAAAATATCTCGAGTTTGTTTAACTTCCTCATTCGGCAACAGAATTTTTCAAACCGTCTTGATCGGGATATTCCACGATATAAACGTCCTCGTCGGCAGTTTTCATGAAATAACGTTCCCTTGCGATTTTCTCAATAGCGGCAGGATCTTCTTCCAAAGCCTTCAGCTGTTTGTTGGCATTGTTACTGATTTGCCGATATCTCTGCAGTTCGGCAGACAATTCCGATTTCTGCTTGTGTATGCCGTAGCGTGAAATCAAACTGTTGTGATCCAGAAACACGATTTCCACCACAAAAAACACTATAAATATAATGCATTTGTGGCTAAGCAGCCAATTACCGGTAACTTTTGCCTTGTTCATAACTGCATGAATTTGTTTTACCTGCAAAATTAACAATAACTTTTCATTTTCCCGACATTTGTACAAAGTTATATGTTCGCGTTCACCTTCTTGCAGACTTTCGCCGGGTATAAACGCTCCCGATTTTTACCGCTTTGCCCGTTAAAAAAACGACAAGGCATCTCGTAAAAACTCCGGGCCATGTAATTTAAATTAGATGCGTCGGAATTTAAATTATGTCAGACATCGTTTTGGCTGTTTCTTATGCAGAGATAACAATCTCTTATACAGAGTGTTATTGATGGTTGCGTTTTTGCGTAAAATGGTGATGAAAAAAGACGTGTCCGGAGGGAAAATTTCCGGATACGTCTTTGCTTTGTTAGTATATGCCGGGCATGCTTGTTTTGTCCCGGTTCAAACGATATTTATTGCGCTGCTGTTGATGCGTCGACGCCTTGTACGTCAGCGCTTTTGGTTATCACATCTTTTTTGCAGCCGCTGATTTTGTTTCCTTTTATCTTTACTTTTTTTGCGTTGCAAACCAAAATTCCGCATTCGTTGTCGGTTGAGGAAATAATTTCGTTGTTTTCAATAACGATGTTTTCGTGCAGTTTCAGATTGCCCACGTCTTCGGCTACAATGTCGAGGGAAATGCCTGCGCCGTGGTAAGCGCCCAATGTGCCGCAGTTGATGATTTTGTTGCCGCTTATTATTACGTCGCGGCTGTGCCAGCCTTCTTTCCAGTTGGCTTCGCTGCTGAGCGCAATTGCAGCCTGATTTAATCCCACAAATGTGTTGTTGCGTATCACGGTGCCGGCTGTTGTTTTGATGAGTACGCCGCGCGACATATGGCCCCAGTCGAGACAGTTCTCAAACCTTACTTTCGGCATGAGCGTGGAATTTATGAGGTAGTAGTCTTTGAAATCGGCAGGTAGGGCGCGGTCGAAAGTTACATCGTATGGAATAGTTTTGGCTTGGTGTTTTACTGCTTTTACGCGCAGTGTGGCCACGGGTTCAAGGTTTTTGATGCGAACAAGAGTCATTTCATCGCCCACTCGCGGCACATCGCTCAACTGTGCGTGGGTGAAAGTCGGCGCCTTAAGCTCGAGCGTTGCATTTCGGCCGTCTACAGATGTTATGTCGTGGTAGTAGCCGTGAATGTTAGTGGCATCGTCGCCTTGCCCACAGAATGTGCACCCGTCGAAAGCAAGGATGCCTTCGCAGGAAGCGAAGTGAGTGGCATCGGTATTGGTGCTCCAACGCATTCCGTCTGCTGGAACTACGCTTAGGTGGTTCATCGTTATAGTGTTGGTGTGGAAGCCTACGATTCCCATGCCGCAGTTTGCATTTATAGTTACATTGTTAAGAACAGTGTTTGTGCTTTCGTGAACGAAGATTGCCGGGCGATAGTGGTAAGTGTGCGGAGCTCCCACGGCAGCGCCGAGCAATTTCTTGGGAAGCGTGCCAGAAAAAGTTACGGTGTTGGGTGCTACAACTGCAATGCGGTTGAAGCCTGGTGTCTCTGAGTAGTGGCCGTTGGCCTCGCTGTCCCAAATGTTGAGACGCGGAAACGGTGTGCCCATAGTGATTTGGCGGCTCGGGTGGTGGAAATATATCGTGTAGTTGTGGTCTGTAATATTTGTTATAGTGCCTTCCGACATGGGTTTGCGCACGAAGTTTATCGTCAGTCCGTTGATTGTGAAATTTTCGGTGCGTTCAATTGTTACGGCCTCCATCCAGCCGTCGAGCATAAGCGTTGCTCCGGAAGCGTCAATGGTTGCGTTGCGTGCGCCGCTGAAGTCGAGTCCTCTTACATAGTCGTGATAGGGCACGAACATCTTTTGTTCCGGATTTTGTCCCCATGCGCCGCTCATCACGGTGTCTTCAAGGGCAACGGCCTTGGTGTCGCGCAAAATGTAGGTGCCGGGCAGAAACACGAGTCGTGCTCCTTCGGTTTTTCTCACCCATTCGGCAGCCTTGCGCAGGGCTACGGCGTCGTCTTTTCCGTCGCTCGGTACGGCGCCGAACTCGGTTATAAGTTTTGTGGTCTGTCCCAGGCAACCCAATGCGGCAGCCCATAGCGAAATGATTGTCAGTAATAAGTGTTTCATGCTTTCTGATGATTGAAGTATGTGTTTGGTCTGAAAAAAGGAAGTATATGAAATTTTTCTGATTTCAAAATTACTGTTTTATTTTCAAACAAGTGAGAGATTAAAGCCCAAGCGGCAGAAAAAGATGTGGCTTTTTTATAAAGCCGGCATTATATTATGGGCAGAGGAATGGTTTTACAGAGAAAAAAACTAATTGTTTTGCCTTCTTTTTGAGGTTTCGGAAGACCATGGTTTCGTCTGTTTTTTACGACAAGGCATCTCGCAAAAACTCCGGGCCATGTAATTTAAATTAGATGCCTTGGAATTTAAATTATGTCAGACCTCGTTTTCGCGTTTGTAACTGTTTGAAAAACGGAATGATACAAAAGACGTTTTTCGGGCGTTGCAGACTTCTTTCCGCGATAAATCGCGGAGACGTGCAATATATAATAAAAGTGCGCGTTATACTTTAAGTCGTATTATACAAGAAGCAACATAAATGATAGAATACATACACGGCGAGTTGGCAGATCTGATTCCAACAATGGCTGTTGTTGAGGCCGGTGGAGTGGGGTATGGATTGAACATCTCGCTTACTACATACGATTTTCTGAAAGGGAAAAAAGATGTGAGGCTTTATGTTCACGAAAACATTCGTGAAGACGCATATATATTATATGGCTTTGCATCGAAAAGCGAACGCACCGTGTTTGAAGCCCTGCTCTCGGTTTCGGGAGTGGGAGGCAACACTGCGCGCACCATACTCTCGGCGTTTTCGCCCGATGAGTTCCGCATGGTTGTGGCAAATGAAAATTCCAGCGCGCTGAAGTCGGTGAAAGGTATAGGACTGAAAACGGCGCAGCGCATAATAGTGGATTTGAAAGACAAACTTGGCGACGCCGGCGAAGCATTGCCCGGAAACGTGGATATGGGCGTTCGTTCCGCGCGCCAGGAAAATGCAGCCGAAGCCGTAGGGGCGTTGGCTACCCTGGGATATCCTCCTGCCGTGGCGCAGAAAGCTGTGAATGCCATCTTGAAAGACGGAGACGGGAATGTGGCCGTGGAAGAACTTATCAAGCAGGCTTTAAAAATGCTGTAGGAGTGTAGAAGAAAAGAATACGTAAGGTGAAGTTTATTGAGAATCTAAAACTTGCGGCTCTGCTGATAGTCGTGGCTTGCATGGGTTTTGCTGTGGAGGCAAAGGCTCAGGCTGGGGTGGAAACCGGGGATTCGGTTTCGCATCCGCGAGTTGATGTGAGCAAAACTTCACCTCTCAACGAAGACGACATAAAGAAACGCCCGTTCGACCTTTCAACGCCTAAAAACATGAAGGACGAAGCCGAATTTGATGAGAATACGGGCGGATATAAATTGGGAATGAAAATCGGCGACTCCTATCTCAATACTCCTGTGTTGCTCACGCGCGACGAATATATGAAATGGAGTTTGAAACAGTCGATGCGTAAATATTATGCCAGCAAGAATGATGAACTTTTCCAAAACGAAGGGAAGGAAAAGTTTGATTTCACAGACATGCATTTCAGTCTTGGACCTGCCGAGAAGATATTCGGTCCGGGCGGTGTGCAGATTAAAACCCAAGGGTCGGCAGAACTGAAAATCGGCGCCAATACCACAAGCGTAGACAATCCCACATTGCCGTTGCGATTTCGCAAAACTTTCGGTTTCGACTTTGACGAAAAAGTGAATCTGAGCGTCAACGGACGTATTGGCGACAAGATGGACATGACTTTGAACTACAACACCGAAGCAACGTTTGATGTAGATTCAAAAGACTTGAAGCTAACCTATCAGGGAAAGGAAGACGAAATTGTGAAACTGCTTGAGGCCGGAAACATATCCATGCCCTCAAATCTTTCGTTGGTCAAAGGCGCGTCTTCATTGTTTGGCTTGCGTGCTGACATGCAGTTCGGAAAATTGAAACTGCAGACAGTGATTTCGAGAAAAAACTCTTCAAGTTCTTCAGTGAAATCAAGCGGCGGCAATCAGCTTACCCCATTTGAAATATCGGTTGCCGACTACGAGGAAAACCGCCATTTCTTTCTTTCCCACTTTTTCCGCGACAATTACGACCACTCCATGTCGCAGTTGCCCAATATAACTTCGGGAATAAAAATCAACCGCGTGGAAGTGTGGGTTACAAACAAAACGGGAGCCACTACCAATACGCGCAACATCGTAGCTTTTGCAGATTTGGGCGAAAGCAAACACATTGGCAACAGCATGTGGATAGGAAATGGACAAGATCAGCCGCAAAATGCTTCAAACACGCTGTACTCCACCATATCTACCAGCTATGCCGCGGCACGTGATATAAGCCAGACCACTTCCACGCTCGACCAGATTAGTAATTTTGCGGGCGGAACCGATTATGAAAAACTCGAAAGCGCACGCATGCTGAGTTCTTCGGAATATACGGTAAACACTGCGCTTGGCTATATCTCCTTGAAGTCTTCGTTGCAGACCGACCAGGTGCTTGCCGTGGCGTATGAATACTCCTATCGCGGGCAAAACTATCAAGTGGGCGAATTTTCCACAGACGTAAAAGACAATTCCCAAGCGCTGTTTGTGAAAGCCATAAAAAATACGTCGAATGTGCCGGCAATGAGTAACTGGGACCTTATGATGAAAAACGTGTATTCGCTCAACGCCACAAAAGTACAGAAAGAGCGTTTCCGTTTGGACGTTAAAATATTGAGCGATACCACCGGCGTTTATCTTACATACATTCCCGAGCCTGAATTAAAAAACACTCCGCTTGTGAGATTGCTTAATTTGGACCGCCTTGACAATAATAATAAGGCTAATGCCAATGGGTATTTCGATTTTGTTGACGGTTATACGATTGATTCCTCAACCGGTCGTATTTTCTTCCCGGCAGCAGAGCCTTTCGGCGAGTTTCTGAAAAAGAAAATCGGCAGCGATGCAGTGGCAGACAAATATTGTTTTCAAGAACTCTATGATTCTACGAAAACTGTGGCACGACAGATTGCCGAAAAAAACAAATATATACTTTCCGGGCAGTTTAAGGCTTCGCAAAAAAGCGGCGAAATCAGCCTCGGTGCAACCGATGTGCCGCAAGGAAGCGTTGTGGTTACGGCGGGAGGCATAACGCTTACGGAGGGTGTGGACTATACCGTGAATTATAGCGAGGGAACGGTAACGATAATAAACCAAAGTATTATAGATGCAGGCACTCCGGTGAATGTGAGCCTTGAAAGTAATACCGATTACGGACTGGAACGGAAAACATTGCTTGGAATGAATTGGGAATACGATTTCTCAAAAGAATTGCGCCTTGCCGGTACGTTTATGCACCTGTCGGAACAACCGCTGACCACAAAAGTTTCGATGGGAAGCGAACCTTTGAACAATACAGTTTGGGGTGTGAGCCTCGATTGGAAGAAACAAAGCCAATGGCTCACGGATATGTTGGACAAGTTGCCTTTCCTTTCACTCGAAAAGCCTTCAAGCATTAATTTCTCGGCAGAGTTTGCCCAACTTATCGCAGGAAACAACAAAGGCTCGCAAGGGAATTCTTCATATATCGATGATTTTGAACAGACGCAAAGCAAAATAGACATAAGTACTCCCACCGATTGGCAACTTAGTTCCACTCCGTCGGATTTCCCCGAGAGTAAATTGAACAACGATGTGCGTTATGGTTATAATCGTTCGCTTTTTGCGTGGTACAAAATAGATCCGCTTTTCACTCGCCGCAGTTCTTCGCTAACCCCGAGCCATATAAAAAGTGATCTTGACCAACTTTCCAACCATTACGTGCGTGAGGTTTACAACCGTGAGCTATTCCCCAACAAAGAGCAGCGCTTTGGTGAGAGTTCCACGCTGTCTGTGCTCAACCTTGCCTATTATCCCAATGAACGTGGGCCGTATAATCTAAATCCCAACCTTGATACATATGGAAATCTTGCCAATCCGCGAGAACATTGGGGAGGTATGATGCGCAAATTGAATACCAGCGATTTTGAACAGGCAAATATTGAGTACGTGGAATTTTGGATGATGGATCCTTTCGTATATACTCGCGAACAAACCGGTGATTTTTCAGGAGATTTATATATTAATCTTGGCGAAGTGAGTGAGGATATTCTGAAAGACGGTAAGAAATTCTACGAAAGCGGTATGCCTATTGACGGTGATCCTTCAAAATATTCTGAAACGGTATGGGGGCGCGTCCCGTTGCAAAACAGTGTTACCTATGCTTTCAATACAAATAGCGGCGCGAGAGACAGACAAGATATCGGACTTAACGGACTTTCCAGTGCCGATGAGGCTACTTTCCCTTCTTATAAGACTTATCTTGACGAAGTAAAGGCAAAGGTAAATCAGGCCGTTTATGATTCCATTGCCGCAGATCCTGCCGGAGATGATTATCATTATTTCCGCGGTTCTGATTTCGATCGCAACCGTACCTCTATTCTCGATCGCTACAAGCATATAAATGGTCCCGAAGGCAATTCTCTTGAGTCGAAAGATTCTCCAGAACGTTATTCTACTGCGTACAAATCTACGCCCGATGTAGAAGATATAAATCAAGACTACACTCTGAACGAATACGAGAAATATTTCCAATATCGCATACATTTGTCTCCCGACGGCATGCAGGTGGGCGAGAACAATATCGTAGATGAACGTATTGCAAGTGTGAATTTGCGTAACGGAAAAACTGCAAAAGTTTCATGGTATCTGTTCCGCGTTCCAATTAAAAGTTATACGAGCAAAGTGGGAAATATAAACGATTTCAATAGCATTCGTTTCATGCGTATGTATCTCACGAATTTCGAGAAACCTGTGGTACTTCGTTTCGCTACTCTCGAACTTGCCCGCGGAGAATGGAGAACTTACGAGCAAAATCTTTATAACGGCGAAGCACCTGCGGTGAGCGGTACTATGGATGTGGCTGCTGTGAATTACGAAGAGAACAACGAGAAGAAACCTGTGAATTATGTGATACCGCCGGGGATTTCTCGCGTAGTCGATCCCAATGAATCGCAACTTCTTGAGCAGAATGAGCAGGCTTTGCAAATGGTTGTAAAGAATCTTGCCAGTGGCGATGCGCGTGCTGTGTACAAGAATCTTTCGCTTGATTTGCGTAAGTACAAACATATACAAATGTTCGTCCATGCCAATTCGCTTGTGGGAGACAATACGTTGGCTGACGATGCTACTTCGCTGTTTATACGCCTTGGTTCTGACTACAAGAGCAATTTCTACGAATACGAGATTCCTTTGAAACTTACCGCCGAGGGACAATACGACCGCTATTCTACGTCGGCGCGCCGTATTGTATGGCCCGAAGAAAATATGCTTGATATAAATCTGTCGAAATTCACCGAACTCAAGCGCGAACGCAATCGTCAGAAGAGTGAAGGGCAGGCTTCTTATGCGCAACCGTTTTCTTCTTACGACACCGACCGCCCCAAAAATAAGATAAGCGTGGTAGGAAATCCGTCGCTTGGTGAAATTCATACGATGATGATTGGTGTGCGAAACAATTCGCGGCAGATTTCAAGCGTGGAGGTTTGGGTAAACGAATTGCGCCTGCAACATTATACCAACAAAGGCGGTTGGGCGGCTAAGGGTAATCTTAATGTGCAACTTTCCGACTTAGGTACGTTCAATCTCGGCGGTCATATCGAAACCGATGGCTTTGGCGGTGTGGAGGATAGGGTAGCGCAACGCCGGGACGACAATCTTTATGAATACGATATGTCGATGAATGTCGATCTTGGGCGTTTTCTTCCGGAGAAAGTGAAGTTCAAGGCGCCGCTCTATTATTCTTATAGCAAAGAGAAGGTAAAACCCAAATACAATCCGCTCGATACCGATATGGATATGGACGATGCTATCAATGCCCTTACCACAAAACGCGAGCGTGATTCTTTGCGTAGAATCTGTGAGACTATGGAGGTGAATTCCAACTTTAGTCTTTCGAATGTGAAGTTTAATATTGCCACCAAGAACCACCCCATGCCCTACGACCCGGCAAATTTCTCGTTCAGTTACTCGCATAGCCACAAGCAGAGCGAGGGCCAGACCATAGCGTGGGAGAAAGACGACAGTTGGCGTTTGAACGGCAACTATTCATATACTCCGAATTTCAAAGGATATGCGCCTTTTGCGAAAATGAAAAGCAACAGCCCGTGGCTCAAAATACTCAAAGACGAAAAGATAAACTATCTGCCGCAGAGCATATCGGTCAATTCGGATATCACCCGTTCCTATTACGAACTTCAGGAGCGTGATATGCAACAGCTCGACAATACTACGTTACCTCTCACCTGGGCAAGCGATTTCTTCTGGAATCGTCAGTTTAATTTGCAATGGGATTTTACTTCCAATATCCATACTTCGTTCTCCTCGGGCACGAATGCCGAAATCGAGCAGCCTAATGTGCCGGTTAACAAATCGCTCTATCCAAACCAATACGAGGCATGGAAAGACTCCGTGTGGCGTAGCGTAAAACAATTCGGCTCGCCGCTTACCTATCAGCAGAGCTTCGATTTCTCTTGGAAGATTCCGTTGAACAAGATACCGGCGTTCAATTGGGTTACTCCCGATTTCAGCTACCGCTCAACGTATGGCTGGAATCGCGGAACGTATCTCGAGGACGGCTCAACGCTTGGCAATACAATCAACAACACGCGCGACATAAATGCGAACCTTCGCCTAAATATGTTGATGCTCTACAACAACGTGCCGTTCCTTAAAAAAGTGAACCGCAAGTTCTCCACGCCGTCAACATCAAACGTGGCGAAGAAGAAAGATGACAGCGAGGAAAAGAAGTTCTTTACTTCCGAGGTACAGTTGCTTAAAGACACAACGGTAAACGTTACCCACAACCGCCATTCCAAGAATCTGCGCGTGAAAGCCTTCCGGCAAGACGGTACAAGCTATCCCGTGCGCTACAAAGTGCTCGACAACAATCATATTATCATTACTTCGCTCGACACTGTGAAGATAAAACTCACTGTAAGCCCGCGCTCC
This sequence comes from bacterium, assembly GCA_963660485.1. Taxonomy (GTDB): domain Bacteria; phylum Bacteroidota; class Bacteroidia; order Bacteroidales; family Bacteroidaceae; genus UBA6398. The sequence continues at coordinate 97,616 of CAVKYH010000005.1, forward strand.
AATCCCGAAAACCAATTCTGGTACAAAGCATTGCAGACGGTGTCGCGTCTCGCTATGTCGGTGAGAAACGTAAGTGTGTCCTACAAAAACACATACAGCATGTCGCTTCCGGGATTCCTGCCGAATGTCGGCGATATGTTCGGGCAGCGTTCGCGCGGAGGCTTGCAGCCGGGGCTCGACTTTGCTTTCGGAATGACGGGAGAGAGTTATATTTCCAAGGCAATGCGCAAGGGCTGGCTGTTGGCAAACGACAGCGTAACAACTCCTGCTGCCACAAGCAAGAACGAGGCTTTGCAGATAAGCGCAACGGTAGAACCTTTCCGCGACTTCAAGATCGACCTCAACGCATCGCGCACAGTAAACACTTCGCGCAGCATACAATATATGTATGACGGAATGCCAGCCACCGAAACGGGCTCGTTCAATATCACAACCATTTCCATTTCGTCGGCGTTTGCTTCGTTGGGAAATGCAAAGAACAATTACGAAAACAAGACCTTTACAAAATTCGTCAACTCCCTGCCGCAGTTCCGCGACCGTGTGGAGGCGCAATACGAAGGTGCGGTATATCCGGTAAACAGCACGCTTGCAGGCAAAACGTTCGACCCTGCCAACGGAACTGTGTCGCAATATTCTTCCGACGTAATGATTCCCGCATTCCTCTCGGCATATTGCGGCGGAGGCAAGTCGCTCGGCATCTTCCCGTCAATAGCCCGCATGCTCCCCAACTGGCGTGTAACCTATTCTGGCTTGGGCAAGTTGCGCATCATGAAGCCAATCTTCAAATCGTTCAACGTAAATCATTCATACCAGTCGGTATATTCGGTTGGCTCATATAGCACATTCTCGTCTTTCATGGAGCTTGCCGGAAACCGCGGATTTGTCAACGATGTTTCTACAGGCAACCCCGTGCCATCGTCAATGTTTGATGTTTCCACAGTGTCGATCAACGAAACATTCTCGCCGTTCATCGGTTTCGACATGACGTTCAACAACAATCTCACGGCAAAGGTGGAATACAACCGCACGCGAATGCTTTCGCTCTCCATGGCATCGCAGCAGATTTCCGAGGCACGTTCCAACGACTATGTGATAGGAGTGGGATACAAGGTGGAAGACCTGAAACTCTTCACCGGCACTCGCCGTCCCAAACGCCGCGGCAGCAAGTCGCGCGCGGCAAAGACGCGCAACAAAAACGCTACCGATGCCGAAGGAGAAGAGACAACGAAATCATCGCGCTCCACAACAAAAGCAGCAGGAACTATAAGCAACGACCTCAACCTGCGCCTCGACCTGTCGCTGCGCAACCAAAGTTCAATTCAGCGCAACATTCTCACGATGTTGTCGCAGGCAACGTCGGGCAACAAGGCTTTCAAACTGTCGTTCTCTGCCGACTACACACTTTCAAAGCTTATCACGCTGTCGGCATACTATGATCGTCAAACCAATACGCCGTTGCTTTCTTCCTCATCCTATCCCACGACAACACAAGATTTCGGCGTGAGTATCAAGGTGTCGCTCACCCGCTAAACGATGTCTGATATAATTTAAACAATGTCTGACATTATGCAAATAATGTCAGACATTGTTTTTGCGATATGCCGACTGTTTGAAATCACCTCAAACAAGGCTTCTGCAATATCGGGCGAAAACGCTTTGATATTTGACAAAACAAACCGTCATTCCCATTGCCGTTATCTTCATTCCGCACGGGAGTATCATCGTGCAGCAACGGATTTTATATTATATTTGTGCGTCTTAATACCCTTACAAATATTAAAACAATGAGAACCGATATGTTTTTCAAACTGGCCGTAATGATGTTCATTCCATTCGTTGTTTCTGCGCAGAGTGTGCCGCAAATTGAGTTTTCAACAGCAAATGCCGGAAACAAAACGAGCAAGACGCATGGAAAAGCGCTGTTCAAAGAGGATTTCAACGAAACCCCGAACCATCTTCCCGATACTGCGGTGTGGGCTTCCTGCAAATCGTTTCCCGTGGCTTGGGCGCGGCATTTCAAAAACTGCGCTCCGTATGAAAACGTAAGGATAGAAGACGGTGTGCTCAAACTAAAAGCGTCGAAAGTAGACGGCAAATACAAAACTTCCGGCATACAGACACGATTTGGCTTCCCCGTAAACACACGTGTTGAAGTAAAGGCAAAATTCAACAAGCAAGTGCGCGGAGCCTTTCCCGCTATATGGCAAATGCCGGTTGATGCACCGCAATGGCCACGCGGCGGAGAAATCGACATAATGGAGTGGATTCAATCGGATCCTGACATGGTGTACCAAACCATACACTCTTTTTATATCAACAATGAGAAAGGAACAACCGGCATAAGCAATCCGAAAAACGTACATCAGTTTGATATCACACAATATCATGTGTATGCGGCAGAACGTACCGACGAAGCAGTGATTTTCTACCTCGACGGAAAGGAAACATGGCGATACAACAACCTGCATCAGCCCAAAGAAAAGATGCAGTTCCCTTTTGCCGACTATCCATACAATATCATTCTAAACTACTCGCTTGGCGGCGAATTGAACGGGCAACTCACCTGGGCTGGAAAGATTGTCGACGAAGACTTGCCCGGCGAAATGTGGATAGACTGGGTACGTGTACTCCCATTGAAGAAAATCAGAAAGGCAAAATAGGTTCTCAGCCCCCTCTACAACAAGGAAAATCCTACTTGTAGAGACGTGAATTTCAATGCGTCGCTTATCCGAAAAATTCCGGGCCATGTAATTTAAATTCCGACGCATCTAATTTAAATTAGATGCGTCGGAGTTTTTACGAGATGCCGACTGTTTAAAATTCCCTCAAACCAAGCCCCGGCAATGTCGGGCAAAATAGTTATATTTGCATGTGCCGGAAATGCACAAACGCAGTGGCGACGTGCTCCGGCAATTCTTATAGGTAAGGCGTTTACTTTAAGCGCTTGTCTTTGATGTTCAGAAATTCTCGCAAAATTTCAACATTGATCAAAGATCAAGGCAACGGGTAGATGTCCATAAGTGTGTATTGCAAGCCCTCATAGGGTCTGCTCTATATTCTCGTGGGGATCTCTCGTTGCCCGTTCTATCAATGTGGGCAATGCGAGAAGCCTCTGAACATGGGACGGGCAACGAAGCAGGTTCCCACGTCTTGTTTACCTCAACCTTATCAATAATCATGTCCTCGGGAATCGGGCAAACCTTAATGTATACCCGATGGCAAATAAAACACTTACGAAAGCCAAGGCCGTGAAGAATGATGAGTTTTACACTCTTTATCATGACATTGAAGCGGAGGTAAACGCTTATCTTGACTACAATCCTCACACATTTAGCGGCAAAACCGTACTCCTTCCGTGCGACGACCCGAAATGGAGCCAGTTCACATTGTTTTTCGCGCAAAACTTTTCGCGGCTTGGCTTGAAGAAACTCATGGCAACAAGTTATGCGCCCGAAGCAAAGAAACTGAAATACGGCGTTTACGGTCCTATATTCCAAAATACCGATCCTCAAACGGTTGCCGACAAAGAAAAAACAAACGGCAAACTCTTTATTCTTGATCACGACATTTCGGGCGACGGCAAAATAGATTTCAATGACCTCAAGTGGGACTATCTTGAAGGCGACGGCGATTTTGATAGCGACGAAGTGAGACGCCTGCGCAACGAAGCCGATATCATAGTAACAAATCCGCCGTTTTCGTTGTTCCGAAAATTTATGGCGTGGATAATGGAAGCGCAGAAACAATTCCTTATAATAGGAAACATGAACGCCGTAACCTACAAGGAAATTTTTCCGCTCATCAAGGAAAACAAGATATGGATTGGCGCAGCCGGTTTTACGGGTCGAAAGTTTCGCGTTCCTGACGAATATTCCTCAACATCGAAGTTGATAATCGATGAAAAGGGGAACAAATACGTAAGCATGGGTAATTCTTGTTGGTTTACCAATATAGAGCACGGCAAACGGCACAAGCCGCTTCCGCTGATGACTATGGCGGAAAATTTCAAGTTTTGCAAACACAAAGAAATCAGGGAACGGAAAGACTATATCCGTTACGATAATTACGATGCCATAGAAGTGCCGTTTTCCGACGCTATTCCAGGAGATTACGACGGCATTATGGGCGTACCAATTTCGTTTCTCGATAAATATTGTCCCGAGCAATTCGAAATCATCGGTATTGCAGAAGGCGATTCTGGTAAAGAACTTGGATTAAAACCATTCGACAGAAAATTGAAAGCGTTAAACAAAAGTCTTAGAGACGGACAACTTTATTATATGCAGGACGGAATTCCGAAGAAACCCTATGCACGAATTCTTATCAAACTAAAAAAGAAATAATAAGGCTATGAAAACAATTCTTCGAACTGACATTACAGTAAAAGATATCTGTAAAGGTTTTGTCTACAACGAACTTGAAGGCAAAGGACTCTTTGGTCTTTCGGGCAAGCTCGTGATTCAACCGGAATACCAGCGCAACTATATATACGCCGATGGCAGGAGAGATGCTGCGGTGATACATTCGGTGTTGCACGGCTATCCTCTGGGACTTATTTACTTCAATCGTACGGGTGATGACAGATATGAAGTGCTCGACGGGCAACAGCGCATCACGAGTCTCGGACGTTATGTTACCGACAGGTTCGCAATAATGGACGCCAACGCTATGCCGCAATATTTCTCGGCTTTGGCGCACGACATGCAACAGAGAATAATGAACACGCCGCTGCTCATATATGTATGCGAGGGCGAGGAAAGCGAAATCAAGCAATGGTTCAAGACAATAAACATTGCCGGCGTGCCGCTCAACGAGCAGGAATTGCGAAACGCGATATACTCCGGGCCGTTTGTAAGCGCGATGAAAGAAGAGTTCTCAAATTCCGGCAATCCTCAGACAAGCAAATGGCAAACGTATATCGCCGGCGTGGCAAACAGACAGGACTTCATGCAAAAGGCATTGGAATGGGTGAGCCGGGGAAGCATTGACGAATATATGTCGACCCACCGATACGATACCACAATAGACGAGGCGCGCACTTATTTCAATAGCGTGATAAATTGGGTGTCGGCAGTTTTTGAAGATATCAAACCCGAGATGCGCTCGCAGGAGTGGGGGAGACTCTATGAACTCTACCACAACACTCCATACGCCCCCGAAAAAGTACACCAACGCCTCGAATCACTCTATGCCGACGATTGCGTGGAAAGCAAAAGGGGAATATTCGAGTTTATACTCGGCGGAGAAACCGATACACGCCTTTTGAACGTAAGGGTGTTTGACAAGAAAACGGTGAAAGCCGTTTATACGCGGCAAACTGCCAAGGCAAAGGAGAAACACACCTCAAACTGTCCACTTTGCGCGCTTAGCCGAAACGAGAACATGAGTAAACGGATATACAAACTTGAAGAAATGGATGCCGATCATGTGGCTGCGTGGAGCAAAGGCGGAGCTACAACTGCCGACAACTGTCAGATGCTTTGCAAGACCCACAACCGCGCAAAAGGAAACCGATGAACCGCAGCCAAAACGTCTCGAAAAACAGCCTTCGTAAGTAATTGAAAAACAATATGCTTTTTTAGGCTGAACGAGGTCTGATGTAATTTAAATTCCGACGCATCTAATTTAAATTAGATGCGTCGGAATTTTTACGAGATGCGGTGTTGTTGAAACGGGGGCAAAGGCGGGGGAAAAATTGTGGCGTAGGAGGCAATTGGAAGACCGATGTTTTTTATTTTGGAAATCATGTTGGGAATCTTGGCACGTATTTTGTTTGTCTTTTTATAGCGAATAAAATTATCGAAATATGACAAAAGGTACAATAGGGGTAACTACTGAAAATATTTTCCCCGTTATCAAACAATTTCTTTATAGCGATCACGAGATTTTTCTCCGTGAAATAGTGTCCAATGCCGTAGATGCAACTCAAAAGCTCAAGACTTATGCCATGAAAGACGATTTCAAGGGCGAATTGGGCGACTTGACGGTGCATGTGAAACTCGATGAAAAAGCGGGAACTCTCACAGTGAGCGACCGGGGTATCGGTATGACTGCCGAAGAAATCGACAAATATATAAACCAAATAGCCTTCTCGGGCGCAAACGACTTTCTCGACAAATACAAAAACGACGCAAACGCAATAATAGGCCATTTCGGTTTGGGTTTCTACTCTGCCTTTATGGTGAGCAAGGAAGTGGAAATCGTTACGCGCAGTTACAAGGAAGGCTCAAAGGCTGTGCGCTGGACTTGCGACGGTTCGCCTTCGTATGAGATTTCAGATGCGGAGCGCGAAGACCGCGGTACCGACATCATTCTGCATATCGACGACGATTCCAAGGAATATCTTGAGAAAAACCGCATACAGTCGCTGCTTTCCAAGTATTGCCGCTTCTTGCCCGTGCCGGTAGCTTTCGGCAAAAAGACGGAATGGAAAGACGGCAAGCAGGTTGATACCGCCGAAGACAATGTGGTGAACGATGTGAAGCCGCTATGGACGCGCAAACCGGCAGAACTGAAAGACGAGGACTATGTGAAGTTCTATCACGACCTTTATCCCATGGTCGATGACCCTTTGTTCTGGATTCATCTGAATGTGGATTATCCGTTCAACCTCACGGGGGTGCTCTATTTCCCGAAGATAAAAAACAATCTCGACCTGCAGCGCAACAAGATACAACTCTATTGCAACCAGGTGTTCGTTACCGATAACGTGGAGAATATCGTGCCCGATTTCCTCACACTTCTTCACGGCGTGATCGACTCTCCCGACATTCCTCTCAATGTGAGCCGCAGCTATTTGCAGGCTGATTCGAACGTGAAGAAGATTTCAACCTATATCACCAAGAAAGTGGCTGACCGATTGCAGGGGATTTTCAAGAACGACCGAAAGAATTTTGAAAGCAAATGGGACGATCTGAAAATCTTCATAAACTATGGCATGCTTTCGCAGGAAGATTTCTACGACAGGGCTAAGGATTTCTCACTCCTTAAGGACGTGGACGGAAAATACTACACCTTGGAAGATTACCGTACGCTTATCAAGGAAAACCAGACCGACAAAAACGATATGGTGGTTTATCTTTATGCCAACGACAAGGAGAATCAGTATTCCTATATCGAAGAAGCGAAAGCCAAAGGCTACAATGTTTTGCTTTTTGACGGACAACTCGACACCGCGATGATAAACCTTTTTGAACAGAAAATCGAGAAAAGCCGTTTTTCACGCGTTGACAGTGATGCGATTGACCGTATCATACAAAAGAAAGACGATAAGGACAACAACGATGCCAATTCTCCGCAAAACGAAAACCTGGCAGAGATGTTCAATTCGCAGTTGCCTAAGATAACCGGGGCTATGTTCCACGTTGAAACCCGAAGCTCGGGCGAAAACGCTGCGCCTGTAACGATAATACAAAGCGAATACATGCGCCGAATGAAGGAGTTGAGCAAAATAGAAGCCGGCATGCAGTTCTATGGTCAGATGCCCGACGAATATACTATAATCCTGAACAGCGACCATAGGCTTATAAAAGAAATAAGCGAGGAGGGCAACAAGGCTACAACCGACAAACTCAGCCCGATTGACGCTGATCTGAAAGGACTCGAGGCACGTCATGCAGTTTTGCACCAGGAACAGGAGAAAAAGAAGGCCGATGAAATAACCGACGACGACCGCAAAATGCTCAAAGACTGCGACGAACAAATTGAAAACCGCCGCAATGAGCGTAAGCAGGTACTTGCCGACTACGCAAAGGGCAACGACAAACTCCACCAGCTTGTGGATCTTGCGCTGTTGCAGAACAATATGTTGCGCGGGGAGGCTCTCGGCAAATTCATAGCTCGCAGTATAGAAATGATAAAGTAGGAGTTGAAAAAGCCGGGCTGTTCCGGCGATAAATCACAGGCTGCATTGTTCCGGGCGTGCAAATGCGCGGCGGAATGGTGCGGCTTGTTTTTTTGTGTGTCGAAATCGTTTCGATACACTCTTTTTTTATGTAGAGTTTGCACTTTGAAAGTCTTTTTATAATTATATCAAGTTGTAGGAAAGTTAGTTTGCGCAGATGAACTTTATTTGCTATTTTCGCAGAGAATTGATTAGATAGCGTTAATCTGTATGAACAAAACATTCAAACTGCACAAAGGATTGGATATTCCCCTCAAGGGTGTGGCTGCCGACAACATCGTTGATGCCACAAAAAACGTAGGCGTAATAGCCGTGTGTCCCCCCGATTTTATAGGGTTTGTTCCGCGTGTGGTAGTTAAAGAAGGCGATGCTGTGGAGGTTGGAACTCCGCTGTTTGTTGACAAACGCAACGATGCGCAGGTTATTACATCGCCGGTAAGCGGTAAAATAGTGTCGGTTGACCGTGGAGAACGCCGCAAATTGCTTGGCGTAAAGATAGAAAGCGACAACAAATTTACAACACTTGATTTCGGAAAAACAATATCAGACATTATTGAAACGAAGTCTGACATTGTTGAAACGAAAACAGTTATTGATTTGATCAACAAATCTGGTATTTCAGCCTATCTCCGTCAGCGTCCCTACGACATCGTGCCAAACACTAACGAGGCCCCGCGCGATATATTTATTTCGCTATTCAATTCCATGCCCCTTGCAGCAGATTGCAACATTGTCTTGCGTGGTCGCGAGGAGTACTTCAAGGCGGGCGTCAAGGCTTTGGCAACGATAGCTCCCGTGCACGTGGGAATTGCAGCAAGTCAGATTGACACGTTTGGAAATATCGACGGCGCCGAAGTAAATGTGTTTACAGGTCCGAATCCGGCAGGCAACGTAGGCGTACAAATCAATAATGTAAAGCCTGTAAACAAAGGCGAAACAGTGTGGACCATTAGTCCGGAAATGGTAGCCGTTCTTGGTAAGTTTATCAGCACGGGCAAACTCGACTTTACTCGCCGTATAGCCGTTGCAGGCGCAGAAGTTTCCGCTCCGCAGTATTACGACACAGTGGCAGGGGTGAGTTTGAAATATTTGCTTGAAGGAAAATTGAACAAGACCGAACACGTGAGAATCATCAACGGCAATCCGCTCGTTGGTGCGAAGAGTTCGTTGGACGGTTTCCTTTCTGCTTTTGCCTCAGAGGTAACGGCAATTCCCGAGGGTGATGATGTGGACGAATTGCTCGGCTGGATTAGCCCGCGCGTCAAAGAATATTCCGTGAGCCGCTCATATCTTTCGTGGCTTTTCCCGAAACGCAAGTATAATATCGACGCACGTATCAAAGGAGGCGAGAGACATATAATAATGAGTGGCGAATACGACAGAGTATTCCCCATGGATATTTATGCTGGATACCTTGTGAAGGCGATTATAGCGAGAGACATTGACAAAATGGAAGAACTTGGTATTTACGAGGTGGCTCCCGAGGATTTTGCCGTGGCAGAATTTGTGGATTCGTCCAAACTTGAATTGCAGAAGATTGTGCGCGACGGACTGGAATTCCTGCGCAAGGAACTGGCATAAAGGATATAATATGAATTAAGCAGAAGAAAATATGAACAAGCTAAAGAAATATATCGACAATATAAGACCACAGTTCGAAGAGGGCGGTAAACTGAAACCGCTACGTTCGGTGTTCGAAGGTTTTGAGTCTTTCCTGTTTGTGCCTTCCGCGACATCAAAGTCGGGCGCATCGATTCACGACGCGATAGATTCCAAGCGAATAATGTCGTTCGTGGTAATAGCCTTGATTCCGGCCCTTCTTTTCGGAATGTATAATATTGGATTCCAAAACTATAAGGCTGCAGGAGCAGATGCCTCGTTCCTTGAAATGTTTGCATACGGATTCCTTGTGATGTTGCCCAAGATAATAGTTTCTTATATCGTAGGTCTCGGAATAGAATTTGCCGTAGCGCAGTGGAAACACGAGGAAATTCAAGAAGGATACCTTGTAACCGGTATGATTGTGCCAATGATATTGCCGGTAAACTGTCCTCTGTGGATAATGGCAGTTGCAATAGCTTTTGCAGTGATTTTTGCAAAGGAAATATTTGGCGGAACGGGAATGAATATCTTCAACGTGGCACTTGTGGCGCGTGCGTTCATGTTTATATCCTATCCGTCGAAAATGTCTGGCGATACAGTGTGGATTGCAAACGATACTGTTTGTGGTTTGGGCAACAAACTTCCCGAGGCATTCACTTCTGCAACTCCGCTTGCCCAAGTAGGAGTAGGACAAACGCCCGACGCCTCGTTATGGGACGCTTTCGTAGGCTTGATTCCCGGTAGTGTTGGAGAAACAAGCGTTATTGCCATTCTTATAGGAGCGGCAATCTTGCTGTTTACCAACATCGCAAGTTGGAAAACAATGCTCAGTGTGTTTGTGGGCGGTGCAATTGCTGCGATACTTTATCAAAGCGCAGGATTGTCAAACATCGCTTGGTATGAACACCTTGTTTACGGCGGTTTCTGCTTTGGCGCTGTGTTTATGGCAACTGACCCTGTAACGAGTGCCCGCACCGAAGGTGGCAAATACATCTATGGGCTCTTGATAGGCATTATCGCCATAACGATAAGGGTACTCAATCCCGGCTATCCTGAGGGAATGATGTTTGCAATACTTATGATGAATATGTTCGCTCCCGCAATAGATTATTGCTTTGTTCAAAGTAATGTTCGTCGCCGTATGCGCAGAGCAAAATCAGTAAATAAATAAGCCTTATGAAGATCAATACGAACAGTAACGTCTATACTGTGGTTTATGCCTCGTTGGTTGTTGTTGTAGTGGCGTTCTTGTTGGCTTTCGTATCGAAAGCTTTGGAACCGACCTCGATGTCAAACGAACGTATAGACAAAAAGAAACAAATACTCGCCTCTTTGAATATCCGAGATTTGAGTAATGACAAGGTGGAGAGCGAATATGATAAAAGCATAACCTATGACAAAATAATCCGTACCGACGGCAGCGTATATAAAGAAGGTAACAATAAGGATAAAGACGGGTTTACAATCGGCTCAAAGGATATTGATGACAATTATCTGCCCTTGTATCAGTGCTATGTGAACGGGCAGACAAAATATGTGATACCTCTTTATGGCAAAGGCCTTTGGGGCGCGATTTGGGGCTATATTGCTCTTGACGATGACAAGAATACCGTTTATGGCGCATACTTCAGCCATCAAAGTGAAACGGCTGGACTTGGCGCAAGAATCACCGAAGAATTTTTTCAAAAGGAATTTGTGGGTAAGAAACTCTTTGCAGAGGGCGACAGCACCGTGATGCTTAGTGTTGTGAAGAAGAAAGAACCTGCCAAGGCCGCATATCAGTGCGATGCCATTTCGGGTGCGACGCTCACGAGCAATGGTATTACCGATATGATCCATGATTGTGTGGCTAAATACAGTGCTTTTCTTTTGGACAAATGAAATCTTAACAATAGAACCTAACTTAGAAGGTAAAATAATATGGCAAAACTTTTTTCTGTAGAAAATCGGGAGGTATTCACTACACCTTTGGGAAAAGACAATCCGATTACAGTCCAAATTCTCGGTATTTGTTCCGCATTGGCCGTAACTTCACAACTCGAACCTGCGATTGTAATGGGACTTTCCGTTACGGTAATCACGGCGTTGAGTAATTTTATAGTATCCTTAATCCGAAAAACAATACCCAATCGCATTCGTATCATCGTTCAGCTCGTTGTCGTTGCTGCGTTAGTAACTATTGTCAGTATGGTATTGAAGGCTGTTGCCTATGATGTAAGTGTAAAATTGTCGGTATACGTGGGATTGATAATTACGAACTGTATCCTTATGGGACGCTTGGAAGCTTTTGCAATGGGACACTCTCCATGGCCGAGTTTCATTGACGGCCTCGGAAACGGTCTTGGTTACGCTTATATTCTTGTCGTTGTCGGAGGTGTTCGTGAGATTCTCGGCTCGGGCAGTCTGCTTGGTTTCAAATTTATCCCCGATGCAGTTTACAATGCAGGCTATCTTGACAACAGCATGATGACTACGCCCGCTATGGCACTTATTATTCTTGGATGTGTGATTTGGGTGAGCAATGCGGTTCACAACAAATGAATTGCTTTGTTTTATGTTGAATGAATAAGAAACAATAGAAATGGAACATGATATAGCTTTGTTTATCCGCTCGGTGTTTGTGGATAACATGATATTTGCCTCATTCTTGGGCATGTGCTCTTATCTTGCGGTGTCAAAGAACCTCAAGACATCTTTGGGGCTTGGCATTGCGGTAACGTTTGTGCTTGTCGTAACGGTACCTATCAACTATTTGCTGCAAACCAAGGTTCTTGCGCCGGGGTGCATTATTCCCGGGGTGGATCTCACTTATCTCTCGTTTATACTCTTTATTGCCGTGATTGCAGCCATTACGCAACTTGTGGAAATGGTTGTGGAGCGTTTTTCCCCGTCTCTATATAATGCTCTTGGTATATTTCTTCCGCTTATAGCCGTGAACTGTGCCATCATGGGTGCTTCGCTTTTCATGCAGCAGCGTATAGAAATGGATGCAGCCACAGATGCGCGTGCCATTGCCGATGTTGGTGATTCTATTGTCTACGCTTTCAGTTCCGGTATCGGTTGGCTTTTGGCTATCGTCGGTCTTGCTGCAATCCGTGAGAAGATGGCGTATTCCGATGTGCCGAAGAATTTGCAAGGACTTGGCATTACGTTCATCACCGTAGGCCTTATGGCGATGGCGTTTATGTGTTTCTCGGGATTGAGTATATAGTTTGTTTGAAAATAATGATTTGAAGATATGTCTCAGACGATTTTAATGTTCATCACTTCGAGTATTGTTGTGTTTTGGGGTGTGATAATCTTGATGGTTATCCTTCTTCTCATTGCCAAACGATATCTCACACCAAGTGGAAATGTAACTATTACGATAAACGACCAGAAAAAACTGTCGGTTCCCCAAGGAGCATCGCTTTTGTCCACTCTTTCCGAACAGCATGTGTACCTTTCGTCGGCATGTGGCGGCAAAGGTTCGTGCGGACAGTGCAAATGCCAGGTGCTGAGTGGCGGCGGCGAAGCTATAGATGTGGAGAAGGCTCATTTCACACGCCGCGAATTGCTCGACCACTACCGTCTTGGTTGTCAGGTGAAGGTTAAGAGTGATATGGATATCAAGGTGCCGCAGTCGGTATTGGGTGTAAAGAAATACGAATGCACTGTGGTTTCCAACAAAAACGTTGCATCGTTTATCAAGGAGTTTATCGTAGCTCTTCCCGAGGGAGAACATATGGATTTCTTGCCTGGAAGTTATGCTCAGATAGAGATTCCGGCATATACAATGGACTACGACAAGGATATAGACAAGGAAAGTCTCGGCCGTTACCTTCCGTCGTGGGAGAAGTTCGGTCTTTTCTCGTTGAAGTGTACCAATACCGTGCCTACAACCCGTGCTTATTCTATGGCAAACTATCCCGCCGAGGGCGACCGCTTTATGCTTACGGTGAGAATTGCCACGCCTCCGTTCAAACCCAAACCACAAGTGGGCTTCCAGGATGTAATGCCGGGTATAGCTTCTTCTTATATTTTTACATTGAAGCCCGGCGACAAGGTAATCATGTCAGGACCTTACGGAGACTTCCACCCGCGTTTCGAGTCAAAGCGCGAAATGATTTGGGTTGGTGGCGGTGCCGGTATGGCGCCTCTGCGTGCTCAGATAATGCACATGACACGAACGCTTCACACTACGGATCGCAAAATGTCGTATTTCTATGGTGCGCGCTCGCTTTCCGAGGTGTTCTATTTGCAGGATTTTCATGCGCTTGAGAAAGAATTTCCAAACTTCAAGTTCTATCTTGCGCTCGACCGCCCCGATCCCGAAGCCGATGCGGCGAATGTGGAATATACGCCGGGATTTGTGCACCAGGTGATGTGGGAGAAATATCTCAAAAACCACCCTGCGCCCGAGGATATAGAATATTATCTGTGCGGTCCTGGACCTATGACGGGTGCGGTGATTAATCTGCTCGATTCTCTCGGAGTGGAACGCGACGATATCATGTTTGATGATTTCGGCGGCGGTGCTCCCAAGAAATAGGATTTTCTTTTTAAGTTTTTTCATAATAGTTTTATGGAGGGTGGGCGACGCGAGTCGGTTGTCCTCCTTTTTTGTTTGGTAAAGTCTCTGTGTGATATTTTTTTTGTCCTATATGGTGTGTTCGCTTTACTGAAAAATAGTAGATTAGCCCGTGTGTGAATGTTTAAAAGGTAATTGCTATGAAAATCAAAAGGATTCTTTCTTCAACTTCCTTGTTTACGGCAAATTTGTTCTTGCTTTCAGGTTGTTTTTCTATGAAATAGGTAAACAAAGAATCGAAAAAGACTGCCTACAATGGTAAGGTATGTGTGAAAAGCCATGCGTCGGAGGCAAATGCCCTGTTGGCAGACGCCCGATAACGCATGTCGTTTCGCAGAAATCTCTTCGTGAGAGAAGCGGTATTTTTAGGCAAAAAAACTAGATGCCTTATAGTAAAAACTCCAAGGCGTCTAGTTTAAATTCCAAGGCATCTAGTTTAAATTATGTCTGACCTAGTTTTTACGATATGCCTTATGTCTTTTTCTTGTTAAGTATCAGTGTTTTGCAACTAAGGTAAAACGGTCGTTTATTTTTCTTCTTTTGTCATAAAAACAGCGGACTTTCTTAACGGGAAAAGATGTAACTTTGCATTCAAAAACAATGAAAAAGAGTTTCTCCCAAATGTCGATAGCTATTAAAAAACGACTGATGCCGATGCTCGCCATAACATTCGGTATCTTGGTTATAGGTATGTCGTTTTCTTCTTGTTCCGAAGACGAAGAGCGCCGCACCAAAACTTATGCGCCCGGTGATATAGTGCCTGCCTATGCTGTGGAGGATGCAGGGGCGAAGAGTTTTTTCTCCTCCTCTCCCATTTCAGACGTTACCTTTGCGCTGATGAAAGGCAAGAGTTTTGCAGATGATTGCACCACTTCGCGCGACAGTTTGCGCTATCTGCGATGTCTTCATGTAGACAAGGATGGACGCATTATTGTGGGCGAAATGGTTGTAAACGTGATAGTGGCTGACGATGTGCTGGATATTTTTTACCAACTGTTTCAAGCAAAATATCCCATCGAGAAGATGCGGCTAATCGACTATTGGAATGCCAATGACGAAATGGCGATGCGCGACAACAACTCGTCTTCTTTCAATTTCCGTTTCATTTCGCATACCACAAAGGTATCAAAGCATGGTAAAGGCGTAGCAATAGATATCAATACGCTCTACAATCCTTACCATAAGATATTGGAGGACGGTACGGAAGTAATAGAACCGGCTACGGGCGCACCCTATCTTGACCGCACCAAATCTTTCGACTACAAGATAGAGAAGGGCGACCTTTGCTACCGTCTTTTTAAGGAAAAAGGCTTTGACTGGGGCGGCGAATGGCTCGACCGAAAGGATTATCAGCATTTCGAATTGCCTTGATTCCCTTTTCAATTTGATTGCTTGCAATTAAAAGAATAAAGCACTAAGGACTAATTGTTCTTTGGCGCATTGTCTTTTGCTTTGCGTATTGCTACTTTTTTCGATAAGCAACTTTTGAAAGAAAAATTTCCCATGTGTTTCAAACAAAAAATATCCCTGCAAGCCATTGGTGCTTGCAGGGATAAATTATAATGCTTCTTGAATTTCCTGTAATCAGATGTCTTTGTTGAGAGGAGCCACCTGCTCAAGATTATTTTCGAGTTCTTGCTCTGAAGGAGAGTAGTTTTGTATGTCGCCTGCGATGTAGCGGTCGTATGCTGCGAGGTCGATAAGACCGTGTCCCGATAGGTTGAAAAGAAGAACCTTTTTCTTGCCTTCAATCTTGCATTTCTCTGCTTCTTGAATGGTTGCCGCAATGGCGTGGCACGATTCGGGAGCGGGAATGATGCCTTCGGTGCGTGCAAAGAGCAATCCGGCTTTGAATGTATCGGTTTGCTTGATGTCAACACCGTATAGGTAGCCGTCTTTGAGCAACTGCGAAATTATCACACCGGCACCATGATAACGTAGACCGCCCGCGTGAATGTTGGCAGGCTGGAAGTTGTGCCCGATGGTGTACATGGGGAGTAGAGGAGTGTATCCGCTTTCATCGCCGAAGTCGTATTCGAATTTTCCGCGCGTGAGTTTCGGACACGCCTCAGGTTCTGCTGCGATAAACTCCGTAGTTTTTCCTTCGAGAATATTGTGGCGCATGAACGGGAACGCTATGCCGCTGAAATTAGAGCCGCCGCCGAAACATGCAATCACTTTGTCGGGATATTCTCCCGCCATTTCCATTTGTTTTTCGGCTTCAAGACCGATTATTGTCTGGTGCAGGGACACATGATTAAGCACCGAACCAAGACAATATTTGCAGTTGGGGGTGTTTACAGCCAATTCTATTGCTTCGGAAATTGCTGTGCCGAGTGAACCGTTGCAGTTGGGGTCGACAGTAAGAATGTCTTTTCCGGCGCGGGTGCTCATCGACGGGCTGGGAGTTACCTGCGCACCGAATGTCTGCATCATGCTGCGGCGGTAAGGCTTTTGCTCAAAGCTGATCTTCACCATATAAACGGCAAGTTCAAGTCCAAACTGCTTGCAAGCGTATGATAATGCAGTTCCCCACTGTCCTGCACCTGTTTCAGTGGTTACATTCGTAACTCCCTCGTTCTTGCAATACCACGCCTGCGCAAGCGCCGAGTTTAATTTATGGGATCCGACAGGACTTACGCTTTCGTTTTTAAAATATATATGAGCCGGTGTGTCGAGAGCCTTTTCCAAAGCATACGCTCTCACGAGGGGTGTGCAACGGTAGTTCTTGTATTGGTCGCGCACCTCATCGGGAATAGGAATCCACGCATTCTCTTGGTCGAGTTCCTGTCGCGCGCATTCCTGGTTGAAGATCGGGAATAAATCCTCGGGTTTCAGTTCCTCGTGAGTCTTAGGGTTGAGAAACGGCATCGGCTTGGTTTTCATGTCGGCCTGTATATTGTACCATTGGGTAGGTATTTCCGACTCGGGTAATAGAAATTTTTTAGTATCAATCATATTGTAAAAGTTTTATATGTCAATTAAACAGAAACAAAATTAGCGAATAATATCCGTTTAGTGTGCTTTTTGTGTCAAAAAGAATGTTTAGTGCCGGAAAAACACTTCGAAAAGTTTGCAGCGCGACAATATGAAATTTGTATTTGGAGGTAATGTGGTCTGCTTTGTTTTTTCTACTTTTGCACATAGTTTGGCAGGGATACACCTTTGCCTTTTGATAAAAATGGACAAGATAGAATTCAACAACGTTTGCCCTGATATATTCAGACTTCGCGAAGACCTTTCTGCCAGTGATATCTGGTGCAAAAAAAGTGTGGCTTTCGAGCGAGGCAAACGCTATCTTATTGAATGCGCTTCGGGTACAGGGAAATCTTCGTTTTGTAGCTATTTGGTAGGTATGCGTAATGATTTCTCTGGGCAAATACTGTTTGACGGACGTAACTCCATGTCGTATTCCACAAAAGAGTGGATAGATTTGCGCAAAAGCGGTATAAGTTTAATGTTTCAGGAATTGCGTATGTTTCCAGAGCTTACCGCTTATGAAAACGTGGAGATACGCAATTGTCTGAGCCATGCAACATCGCGGAAAGCCATTGCCGAATGGTTTGAACGCCTTGGGTTGGGCAACAGAATGGATTCGCAACTCGGACTAATGAGTTTCGGACAGCAGCAACGCGTGGCATTGATGCGGGCATTGGTCAGCGGTTTTGATTTCCTGCTTCTCGACGAACCTACAAGCCACCTCGATGACAATAACTCCGACATTATGGCTTCGCTGATAAACGAAGAGGCTGAAAAACGCGATGCCGGAGTGATTGTAACAAGTATCGGACGCCACATGAACATGGAATATGATTATGTATTTGCGCTATGAATTTGATTAACAAACTTCTTAAGCGACATATAAGTTTTCCGCAATTCGTAGGCTATTTTGCGGCAAATCTTTTCGGAATGGCTGTGGTTTTGCTCGCGATACAGTTTTATTTCGACGTTTCGCCGATGTTTGATGGCGAAGATAGTTTTCTCAAGAAACAATTAATTGTAGTATCCAAGCATATCGGTGCAGCCGGGACTCTATCTGGTGAAGACAATTCCTTTTCAGAGGGAGAAGAAAAGGAATTGGCGGCGCAGAAGTTCGCAAAAAATGTAGGCGCGTTCCATTCTTCGCAATACAAGGTTACTGCCGCGATGAGCGTAGGCGGAGACAATGCTGTTACCACCGATTTGTTTTTCGATGCAGTGCCCGATGGTTTTGTTGAAGTTCCGAAAGATGTGTGGCATTACCGTCTCGGCGATGACCAAGTGCCTATAATATTGCCGCGCAGCTATCTCACTCTTTATAATTTCGGTTTTGCGCAAAGTCGTGGCCTGCCTAAAATATCCGAAGGGCTTGCCGGAATGATTGATGTCAGGGTGATTGTGAATTCTGTGGGCAAACACGAAACATTCAAAGGCAAAGTGGTGGGTTTCAGCGGCAGGATAAATTCAATATTGGTGCCTCTTGATTTCATGCAATGGAGTAACGCACGATTTGCACCTGACGGTGATGATTCGCCAACCCGTCTGGTTTTTGAAACCGACAATCCTGCCGATCCTGAAATCGCAAAATATATGGACGACAAGGGATATGATATTATTGACGACCAACTTGATGCAGGAAAGATGACCTATTTCCTTCGTGTGGTAACGGGTATCGTTTTCTCTGTGGGACTTATCATCAGTGTGTTGTCGTTTTATATTCTGATGTTAAGCGTTTATTTGCTTGTGGAGAAGAATTCCGACAAAATAGAAAACCTTTTACTCATAGGATACTCGCCTTCGCGCACTTCGAAACCTTATATCATTCTGATGATATTGATGAATGCTTTGGTGTTGTTGCTTGCGCTTACCGGTGTGTTCTTTGTTAGAAATTACTATGTGGGTTTGCTTTCGGCAGCATATCCTCAAATAGGCAGCGGGTTTATTGTTCCGGCCGTGATAACGGGTGTGTTGCTTTACATTACTGTTTCCGTGCTCAATTTCTTTGCTATCCGTCGCAAAATACTTCATATTTGGAAAAAACGTCGCGAGCGGCGATAAACCAACTGTATATTCCGTAAAAATCATCTGTAGAAAAATTAATGGACGAACTTAAAAAATTATATACGGCAACCTATGGCGAGGAGCCTGAAAAGGTTGAGCGGCTTGCCGCTTCCGGTAGTAATCGCATTTACTTCCGTCTCTTTGGTACGAAATGCCCAGGCGGTAGTGTGGTGGGCGTTGTGGGACAGTCGGCAGACGAGAACAACGCGTTTATAAAGCTCACGCGCCATTTCACTCTTCGCAAACTTCCAGTGCCGCGCATTTTGGCAGTGGCTGATGACTGTATGAGATATTTGCAGACCGATCTCGGCAACCGTACTCTCTATGATGCTTTGCAGAAAGGGCGTAATGCCGGCGGAAGATATACGGTAAAGGAGCGCAAACTCATTGAGCGCACGATAGAAGCCCTTCCGGAATTGCAGTTTCGTGGAGCGAGAGGATTGGATTTCTCTTGCTGTTATCCGCAACCCGAATTCGATCGCACCGGTGTGCTTTTTGATTTGTACTATTTCAAATATTGTTTTCTTAAAGCGGTAAATGTAGATTTCCATGAGATGAAACTTGAAGCTGCTTTCCAACTTATGGCAGACGAGCTCACGTCGGAACACAGCGAATCCTTTCTTTATCGCGATTTCCAGGCACGCAATGTTATGCTATCCGAAGACGGCAGCCCTTATTTCATAGATTATCAAGGTGGTCGCAGAGGTCCTTGTGAATACGACGTTGCTTCGTTTCTTTGGCAGGCTTCGGCGCGCTATTCCGACTCGCTTCGCAAGGAACTTGTGGCTAAATATATTGCTTCGGCGCGTCATTATTTCGACATCAACGAAAAACATTTCCGCAAACGCCTGCCGCTTTTTGTATTGTTCAGACTTATGCAGGTTTTGGGGGCTTATGGTTTTCGCGGATACTATGAGCGCAAGCCTCATTTCATAAACAGCATTCCTCCAGCCATTGCTAATTTGCGCAATCTCCTTAACGAGGGGGCTTGCCCTTATCCTTATCTCAACGAGGTGCTTGGCAATATTTGCGCTTTGCCGCAGTTTGAGGAGCAGAAGCCCAAGGAAATGAAGCGCGACGATGGTTATCGTATTGCCACCACAAATGTTTATCCCGCCCACGAAGAAGATGGTCCGCCCACTTATTCCAAATACGACGGCAAGGGGAAACTTGTAGTCAGGGTGTTTAGTTTTTCGTTTCATAAGGGAATTCCCGAAGACGAGAGCGGAAATGGCGGAGGCTATGTGTTTGACTGTCGCGGTACCCACAATCCCGGGCGTTACGAGCCCTATAAAAATCTCACCGGTCTTGACGAACCGGTTATCCGTTTCCTTGAAGATGACGGCGAAATACTCAAATTTCTCGACAGTGTCTACAAACTTGCCGATTCCCATGTGTTCCGTTATATTCAGCGTGGGTTCACCGATATAATGTTCTCGTTTGGTTGCACGGGTGGGCAGCATCGTAGCGTTTACGGCGCACAGCATCTTGCCGAACATCTGAACAAGAAATTCGGAGTGGAAGTGAGAATCTGCCATCGTGAGCAAAAGAAAAATTTTGTACTGCAGGCAAATGACGAATTGTATGAGTCAGCAAAATCAAAACAGTAAAACGTTGCGCCGCGCTATGATTTTGGCGGCAGGCAAAGGCACACGTCTTCGCCCGCTTACCGACCGCATTCCAAAGGCATTGGTCGAAGTGGGCGGCATGACGCTCATAATGCGCCAGATGCTCGGCCTTAAAAAGTTTGGCTTCAATGATATTACGATAAACGTGCATCATTTTGCCGATATGCTCTGCGACTATGTTCGCGAAAACAAGCCTGAGGGCGTTGAGGTGCATATATCGTCGGAGAAAGACAGGCTTCTGAATACCGGTGGGGCTTTGAAAAAGGCCGCAGCCACACTTTTGTCAAACAATTATGCGTTGCCGGTGCTCATACACAACGTGGATATTCTCAGCAATGTGGATTTGAAACTTTTTTTCGACGAAGCGGAAAAGCATGACGCCACTTTGCTCGTGAGCAAGCGCAATTCAAACCGCCAACTGTATTTTGAGCCCGAAACGATGCGCTTGCGCGGTTGGCGCAACCTCACCACAGGCGAAACCAAAAGCCCTTATGCCGATTTCAACCCGGAGCAATGTGTGAACTATGCATTCTCGGGCATTCATGCCGTGGGGAAAAAGGCTCTTGAAACCATGTCGGCATGGGAAGACGAGTTTTCGATAATCGACTTCTATTTGCAGGAATGCGAACACCTGAATTTGTGCGGAGTGGTGGCGCATGATTTGAAACTGCTCGACGTAGGAAAACTCGATACATTGCACGAAGCAGACGAGTTTGCAAACGCTCTTTGAACGACATCGGATATCGCAAAAACGATGTCAGACCTAATTTAAATTAGATGCGTCGGAATTTAAATTTGGTGGCCCGGAGTTTTTGCGGAGTAGGCATCTGCGAAAACAAGCCCTTGATTTTGCAAACTCTTGTTGGTAGTTAACGAAAAAAGTTTGCACATTCTGTTTGTTGGTGTGTCATTTTGTCAACTAATAAAGCGCTTAAAGGCTAATTAATTCATTTTTGTTTGTTTTTCTAAGCATAATTGCCTAATTTTGCTAAGACGTAGAAATTGCAAGAATATATTCCGAACAGGGTATAGTAATGACAGAAAAAATGAAAATACAACTAAGAAGCGCATTCTCTACAGAAGGGAGAAAAATGGCAGGCTCGCGCGCCCTTTGGGTGGCAACGGGCATGAAACGCGAACAGTTTGGCAAGCCGATAATAGCAATTGCCAACTCTTTCACGCAGTTTGTGCCGGGACACACCCATCTGCACGATGCCGGTCAGCTCGTAAAAAAAGAAATAGAGAAACTTGGCTGTTATGCCGCAGAATTCAATACAATCGCCATTGACGACGGAATTGCCATGGGGCATGACGGAATGCTGTATTCCCTGCCTTCGCGCGATTTGATAGCCGACTCCGTGGAGTATATGGTGAATGCCCATAAAGCAGATGCCCTTGTGTGTATAAGCAACTGCGACAAAATCACTCCGGGAATGCTTATGGCTGCCATGCGACTCAATATTCCTACGGTTTTTGTGTCGGGTGGCCCTATGGAAGCGGGACGTTGGAAAAACCAGAACATAGACCTTATCACCGCAATGGTGAAAGGCGCTGACAAAAGCGTTTCGCAAGACGAACTCAATCAGATAGAGGAACACGCTTGTCCGGGTTGCGGAAGTTGTTCGGGCATGTTTACCGCAAATTCAATGAATTCGCTTACCGAAGCAATCGGACTAAGTCTTCCTGGTAACGGTACGATTCTTGCCTCTCACGTGAATCGTCTGCAACTTTTCAAAGATGCGGCAAAACTTATCGTAGAGAACGCATATAAATATTATGGCGATGGCGATACAAGCGTATTGCCTCGTAGCATTGCCACACGTGAGGCGTTTCTTAACGCCATGGCTCTGGATATAGCCATGGGTGGTTCTACCAATACCGTACTTCATCTGCTCGCAGTGGCAAACGAAGGTGGTGTTGACTTCAAAATGAAAGATATAGATGCGCTTAGCCGTAAAGTGCCATGCCTTTGCAAACTCGCGCCGAACACCCAAGTGTATTCTGTGGAGAATTGTAATCGCGCAGGAGGTATACTCGGAATTCTCGGCGAGTTGTCAAAAGGAAATCTTCTCGATACATCTGTAAAACGTGTTGACGGAATGACGCTTGGCGATGCCATAAACAAATATAGCATAACCAAGGAAAATATAGATTCCGAGGCTTCGCGTATTTATCATAGTGCGCCGGGGCGCAAGTTCACTACAATCATGGGCTCGCAAGACGCCCAATGGGAAACGCTTGATGCAGACCGTACAGCAGGGTGCATACGCGATTTGGAACATGCTTATTCTAAAGACGGCGGGCTTGCTGTGCTTTTCGGAAATATAGCAAAAGACGGTTGTGTGGTGAAGACAGCGGGCGTGGACGAGTCGATATGGCATTTCCAGGGCCCGGCCAAAGTTTTCGATTCGCAGGAAGCCGCATGCGAAGGCATACTCGGCGGAAAAATCAAGAGCGGAGACGTTGTGGTAATCACCCACGAAGGTCCTAAAGGCGGTCCTGGAATGCAGGAGATGCTTTATCCTACATCTTATATAAAGAGTATTCATCTCGGGAAAGAATGTGCTTTGATTACCGACGGACGCTTTAGCGGCGGAACTTCGGGCTTGAGCATCGGACATATCTCTCCGGAGGCAGCTTCAGGCGGCGCAATAGGAAAAATTGTTGACGGAGATATTATTGAAATAAACATACCCGAACGCAAAATATGCGTGCATCTTTCCGACGAAGAACTTGAAGCACGCCCACAAGTGCCTTTGAAACGCCAACGTACGGTATCCAAGGCTTTGCGTGCCTATGCCGCAATGGTTAGCTCGGCAGACAAGGGCGGCGTAAGGATACTTAAAGACGAATAAGATGGGGGACAACTTGATTACAGGTGCAGAAATACTTATCCGCTCGCTTATAGACGAGGGCGTAACCACTGTATTCGGATATCCGGGCGGTGCAATAATGCCCGTCTATGATAAATTGTTCGATTATCAAGGCAAACAGATAAACCATATACTCGTGCGGCACGAACAAGCTGCGACGCATGCCGCAGAAGGTTATGCACGTGTCAGTGGACGAGTGGGCGTGGTTATCGCAACGAGCGGCCCAGGCGCAACCAATACCATTACCGGCATCGCAGACGCAATGATGGACAGCACTCCAATGGTTGTAATTACCGGGCAAGTTGGTGTGGGCGCTTTGGGATCAGACGCTTTTCAAGAATGCGACGTAGTTGATATCGCACAGCCTATCTCAAAATGGGCGTATCAGATAAGAAGTGCAGAGAAAGTGGCTTGGGCTGTGAGCCGTGCCTTTTATATCGCGCGTAGCGGACGCCCGGGTCCGGTGGTTCTCGATTTTACGAAAAACGCACAGAATGAACTTGCGGAATACAAGAAGTGTGATATAAATTTTATCAGAAGCTATCAGCCTGTACCCGAACATTCGCAAGAAGATATTGAGAATGCGGCAAAACTTATCAATGAAAGTTGTAAGCCGCTCGTACTTGTAGGACACGGCGTGGAACTTGGCGGTGCCCAAAAGGAGTTGCAGGAATTTATTGAACGCATCGACGCTCCCGCAGGTTGCACTCTACTCGGACTTTCAGCGCTTCGCAGCGACCACCCTCTCAATATGGGTATGCTCGGAATGCATGGTAGTTATGCGGCAAACGTAAAGACACAAGAATGCGACTTACTTATTTCTGTGGGTATGCGTTTTGCTGATAGAATTACGGGAAAACTTAGCACCTACGCAAGTCGTGCGAAAAAAATCCACTTTGATATAGACCCTTCTGAGATAAACAAAAATGTTGAAGTTGACGTTCCTGTGCTCGGTGATTGTAAACAGACACTTGCCGAAGTAACAAAACTTGTCAAGCAGGCAGATCATCGTGCTTGGCGCGAGAGTTTTGTGCAGTTTGCCGAAGAAGAACGGGTAAGGGTCATTTCTCCGGAAATTCACCCCAAAGAAGGGGCGTTGAGAATGGGAGAAGTTGTAAATGCTGTTACCGAAGCTACCAATAACGAGGCTATTCTTGTTAGCGATGTAGGACAGAATCAAATGATGTCGGCACGCTATTTTAAATTCTCCAAAAACAACAGCATCGTAACCTCGGGAGGAATGGGCACAATGGGATTTGGTCTTCCTGCCGCTATAGGTGCTACGTTTGCTGCGCCAGATCGTACGGTTTGTTTCTTTACGGGCGACGGAGGATTACAGATGACGATAGAAGAGTTCGGCACTATAATGGAACAACATTCCCCCGTGAAAATAATTCTGATGAACAATAATTTCCTTGGTAACGTTCGTCAATGGCAGGAACTGTTCTATGATTCGCGATATTCGTTTACCCATATGTTGAATCCCGATTACGAGAAAATAGCATCGGCTTATAATATTCCGAGTCGCACTGTTGTTGAACGCAAAGACCTTGCTGCCGCAATAAAAGAAATGATTGACACAGATGGACCTTATTTGTTGCAAACAGTAGTGGAAGAGGAAGCAAATGTGTTGCCTATGTGTTGTCCGGGACATGATGTCGATGATATGATGTTGGAATTTAAATAATGTTGAAACTTTAATGACATGGAATCAGACGAGAAATTATATACTCTGATAATATATTCGGAGAATCTTCCCGGTGTGCTCAATCACATAACTACGGTGTTTACGCGCAGACAGGTCAATATTGAAAGTCTCAACGTTTCGGCTTCAAGTATAGAGGGCTTGCATCGTTACACAATAACTTGCTATTCAACGGAACAGTTTATTTCAAAGATTTCAAAGCAGATCGAGAAAATCATAGACGTTGTTTCGGCAAGTTTCTTTACCGAGGACGAAATTTTTACTCTTGAAACCGCGCTTTTTAAGCTTTCCACTCCAATGGTACTTGAAAACCGACAGATATCAAGAGATATCCGCACGTTTGGAGCGAAGTTCGTAGAGGTAAATCCCACATATTCTATAGTAACAATGGAGGGACTTACCGAAGAAATCAATAGTCTTTACAAACACTTGAAGGTGTTGGATTGCATATTGCAGTTTGTACATTCTGGGTCTATTGCTGTAACTAAAAGCCGCCGCGAATTCGTAACGGAATACTTGTTGCATCGTAACCGCACCCGTGTTGATTTGTAAGAAAGGAAGTATAGAAAAATGGGCATGCAGGGAAAATCGAGTAAATTCGGTTATGTTGTGGAACCTTTCATGGAAGATTTCACAGGGAAACTTGCATGGCATGAACTTGGTAAGAGAATTCTTGCTACGGCGGGGAAACACGCCGACAGTCATGGCTTTGGCATGAAACAGCTTCTTCCGCAGAATATGGCGTGGGTGCTTTCGCGAATGATAGTCGAGATGCAAGAGATGCCTAAGGTGAACGAGCAATACTTTATCGAGACTTGGATACGCAGTATATATAGAACGTTTACCGACCGCTGCTTCGCAATCACACGTCCCGACTGTTCGGTATTAGGATATGCCTATACTACGTGGGCTTTGATAAATACCGAAACGCGTATGCCTGTAAATCTTGAAAATCTTCCCGGTGGAGGTTTTTCGGAATTGGTTGATGCGGAAAAGAAGTGCGAGGTAACACCGTTTTCGCGCATTAGGGTTAAGTCCTGTGAGCCGGAGCGTGTGGTTACGGCCTATTATAATGACATTGATATCAATCAGCATGTGAACAGCATACGTTATATTGAGCACATACTCGATTTGTTTTCGATAGAGGATTTCTCTGAAAGAAGTATTGCGGGAGTGGAGATAGCTTATCATGGCGAGGCGCATTATGGCGACCGTTTGGCGCTTTTCCGGCAAGGTATTTCTGAAAACGTGTATGATGTTGATGTGCGAATCGTATCAGACGAATCAGATGGGCTTGCTTATAAAAAAGCGTGCTCCTGCCGAGTAACATTCAAATGAACAAACAGACAAAATATAAACATGTATAACATGTTCCCCGGTGCTTGAAACCCGAGGGGACGCAAATTAAAAACAAAATGGCAAAGATTAATTTTGGCGGCGTTGTAGAAGAAGTTGCAACGCGTGAAGAATTTCCTTTGAGCAAAGCCCGTGAGGTTCTGAAAGACGAAACTATCGCGGTTCTCGGTTATGGTATCCAGGGTCCCGGTCAGGCTTTGAACCTCCGCGACAATGGTTTCAACGTAATCGTTGGTCAGCGCAAGAGCAAAACATATGATAAATGTGTAGCCGACGGCTGGGTTCCCGGCGAAACATTGTTCTCTGTAGAAGAAGCTGCAGAGAAAGGTACAATCATTTGCATGCTTTTGAGCGATGCAGCACAGATTGAACTTTGGCCGAGCATCAAGAAGTATGTAACCAAGGGCAAGGCTTTGTATTTCTCACACGGTTTCGCCATCACATACAAGGAGCGCACAAATGTAGTTCCTCCCTCAGATGTTGACGTAATAATGGTTGCACCTAAGGGTTCTGGTACATCTCTTCGTTCGTTGTTCCTTGAAGGTCGCGGCATCAACAGTTCTTATGCTGTGTTCCAAGACGCAACCGGCAAAGCAGAGGAGCGCACAATGGCAATGGGTATCGGTGTTGGTTCTGGCTATATGTTCAAGACTACATTTACTCGCGAAACCTACAGCGACCTTACTGGTGAACGCGGTGCTTTGATGGGCGCAGTGCAGGGAATGTTCCTCGCACAATATGAAACTCTCCGCGCACACGGACATACTCCTTCGGAGGCTTTCAACGAGACTGTTGAAGAATTTACACAGAGTCTCCTTCCGATGGTAGGCAAGAACGGTATGGACTGGATGTATGCAAATTGCTCTACAACCGCTCAGCGTGGTGCTCTTGATTGGATGGGCCCGTTCCATGATGCTATCAAGCCGGTAATGGAACAACTTTACGAGAGCGTGGCAACCGGTAACGAGGCTCAGATCTCTATCGACAGCAACTCGAAGCCCGACTATCGTGAGAAGCTCAACGCAGAACTCGCAGCTATCCACGACAGCGAAATGTGGCGTACCGGTGAAACCGTCCGCAAACTTCGTCCCGAGAACAACTAATCTTAGGATAACAAAATTTCAAGCCCTGCAATCTTTTCGGTTGCAGGGCTTTTTATATGGCAGTACGATGTGGGTTGTGTGAGATTCGATTTTTTGTTGTAACGTTGAATGATTACGGGAATTTTTACCCGTAACAGAAATAGACGTTTGGTAAAAGAAACTCTGATAACAAATATGACTTACCTAAAGGAGAATTTCCTTCATTATCTAGTGCTTTAACTCTTAAATATGGTAATAAAACTGCTTATGGTGACGTTATATATACAGCTAACTACGAATATACTGTAAATTATAAAGGTGCTGGAGATGAAATTACCAAAGGAAAATATCCGAGCAATAGCCTACCATGTTGCAGACGGAGAAGCAAATGGGAACAATGTTGGATTGGATAAGCAAACATCACAAGGAAAATCCAAGCAAGTTGAGGGTAATGTTAGTAGCAACCAACATCAAGGATGGAGTACAATAAAGAGAGATTCTGCAACAGGTAGAATAGCCTTTGTTGAAGGAGATGGAAGAACCAACAGTACTATTGAAGATTGGAGAAATATAGAGTTTTTTTCAACTCCTCAAGGAGAAGTTTTGGGTTTTGTAGATAAAGAGGGTAATATCTATCTTGATGAAACTAAGATTATTCCTGAACATCCTATCCATGAGTACACTCATCTTTGGGATAGAGCCAGCAAAGAAATCTTGATTTATGGAATAGAGGACGCTAATCCTACATAATATGATATTGGTTTATCTCCTTTTTATTAACGTAGTTACGTTTATTGCATTCGGAGTGGACAAACGCAAGGCCAAACATAATAAATGGCGCATTGCCGAAAAAACGCTCCTGGGGCTTGCTGCAATTGGCGGCAGCGTGGGTGCGTTGCTTGCAATGAGAATGTTTCACCACAAAACAAAGCATAAGAAATTCTATATCGGTGTACCGGTGATTATTTTGCTGCAAATAGTTTTTGTCATCTGGATTTTGGCAAAATTGTCGCAGACTCCGATGCTCATATAAAGGTGGGGAAATGTGTGTGATTTGATGCCGTAAAAACGACAAGGCATCTCGTAAAAACTATGTCAGACATAATTTAAATTCCAAGGCATCTAGTTTAAATTAGATGCCTTGGAGTTTTTGCGGAATTTCTACTTGAAAAAGAAATTCCCTTATCTTGTAATAATCAAGTGATTATGCATACTCTAAAAAAGCGGCCATGCTTTGGCTAGAGCCGACATTGACGGGAACACAATGTTTGCGCCTGTATCGCTGAGCACTTGCGGATTTAGCGGTCCTGTGTTTACGGCTATTGTGAATATTCCTGCACTCACGGCGGCCTTTACTCCGAGCGGCGCATTCTCTACCACGATTGCTTCGTTGGGTTTGA
Organism: bacterium; assembly: GCA_963660485.1. Taxonomy (GTDB): domain Bacteria; phylum Bacteroidota; class Bacteroidia; order Bacteroidales; family Bacteroidaceae; genus UBA6398. Next base: position 126,775 of record CAVKYH010000005.1, read on the forward strand.
TACCGCCTTTTTCCAATCCCATCAGATAAGGGTCGGGCGCTGGTTTCCCGCGCTTGGTATCGTGGCTCGAAACAACGAGTTCGCGCTTGAAAAATCCGTGATAGCCGTGTTCCAAACGCGAGAGTAGTGATTCCTGTCCGCTTCCTGTTACTACGATAATCTTGTGTCCTTCGTCGCGAACCTTTGTGAGCAGTTCCTTTGCCCCCGGCATTTGCTGCGATTCCTCGGGGTAGGAGTTGAACATGCGACATTTTTCCTCGTAAATCTTCTGCTTTTCTTCCGCAGTGGCTTGACGTCCCCAATATTTGCGTGCAAAAATGTCTATTGTGTCATCGCCGGTGCGCCCTTCGTGGTAGTAAACCTCTTCTTCTGAGATGTTGAGTCCAAATTCCTTGCACACCTTTGCCCATGCTTTGGCATGGCGCGGCATGGAGTCAAACAACACGCCGTCCATATCAAACAGCACGGCTTTAAGGTCGAGTGCCTTAAAGCCGTGGTTGCTGAGATATTCGTTTAGTTGCGATTCGTACATATTATTCTTTGTCAAGACGTGCACGGATAGCTTCGCTTTCTTTTTCGTAGCCCGGTTTGTTGAGCAGAGCAAACATGTTTTTCTTGTAAGCCTCAACACCCGGTTGGTTGAATGCGTTTACGTCGAGAATGTTTCCGCTCACGCCGCAAGCACGTTCGAAGAAATAAATAAGCTGTCCGATATAACGCTCGGAAAGAGTGGGGATAATCACGCGGATATTGGGTACGCCGCCGTCAACATGAGCCAGGCGTGTGCCGAGTTCTGCGTTCTTGTTCACTTCGTCCACTCTGCGGCCTTCAAGGAAGTTCAGTCCGTCGAGATTCTCGTCATCGTGGGGGAAAAGAACCTTATGGTTTACTTCTTCAACGCTCAATACGGTTTCGAAAATTGTACGTTCGCCTTCTTGTATCCACTGTCCCATTGAATGAAGGTCGGTTGTGAAATCTACAGATGCGGGGAAAATACCTTTGTTGTCCTTGCCTTCGCTCTCTCCGTAGAGTTGTTTCCACCACTCTGCGATATAGTGGAGTTTAGGTTGGAAGTCAGCAAGAATTTCAATCTTTTTTCCTTCGTTGTAGAGCGCATTTCGTATTGCTGCATACTGAAGGCAGATGTTTTCCTCGAAAGGTACGTCGGCTGCAGATGCTTTTTCAATGTCGCAAGCGCCGGCAACGAGTTCGTCGATATCGAATCCTGCGCATGCAATGGGGAGAAGTCCCACCGGAGTGAGCACTGAGAAACGGCCGCCTACGTTGTCGGGAATTACAAACGAGGTATAGCCCTCCTTGTCTGCCGTTACACGGGCTGCGCCCTTGCGTGCGTCGGTGATAGCAACAATTACTTTCTTTGCGGTTTCCTTTCCCATTTGATCTTCACACTGCTTTTTGAGCAAACGGAAAGTCAAAGCGGTTTCGGTAGTGGTTCCCGATTTCGAAATATTGATTACGCCGAATTTCTTGTCCTTCAAATATTCTGTGAGTTCAAACAGATAGTCTTCGCTGATGCTGTTGCCTGCAAAAAGAATGGTGGGATTTTTCTTGTCATTGATGAGCCAGCCGAGGGTATTCGACAGTGCTTCAATTACAGCCCTTGCACCAAGATAACTGCCGCCTATGCCTGCAACGACAACGGTGTCGCATTCTTGGCGAAGCACAGCAGCGCAATCTTTAATCGCTTTAAGATCGGCAGCACTTATTGACGACGGAAGGTGAAGCCAGCCGAGAAAATCATTACCCGGACATGTTCCTGCTTCCAGCGCCTTCTGCGCTTCGAGAGACTTACTCTGCATTGCGGCAAAGGTTGATTCGCTGACGAATTGCTTTGCCTTTGAAAAATCTAAGCTAATTGTCTTCATTATAATTGAAATATTTAGTTGTTCGTTTTATCTTAAAGAGTCGGTAAGCAGACTGATTTCAAGCGCGGGCGATATGTGGTTGTACAATATATCATAAACGGCATAAAGTATAGGCATGTTTACGCCGAATTGCCTGTTTATGATGTAAAGACATTTGGTGCCGTAGTAACCTTCTGCCACCATTTCCATTTCTATCTGCGCACTTTTCACACTGTATCCCTTGCCAATCATTGTGCCGAACTCACGGTTTCTGCTGAAATTGGAATAGCCCGTAACCAAAAGGTCGCCGAGATAAGCGGTAGCGTCGATGTCGCGGCCAATAGGGTAGACGGCTTTCAGAAACCTGTTCATTTCTTTTATTGCATTGGAAATGAGTACCGCCTGAAAGTTGTCGCCGTAGCCAAGTCCTTTGCAGATTCCCGCAGCTATGGCATAGACGTTTTTAAGCACCGTGGCGTATTCAATTCCTACCACATCGCTGTTGACAGAAGTCTTGATGTAGGAACTCGAAAAGAATTCGGCGAGCGCCTTTCCCATCTTTTTGTCAATGCAGCCGATGGTGAGATAAGTAAGCCGCCCGAGCGCCACTTCTTCTGCGTGGCTGGGACCGCTGATTACCGCCAATTGGTTGTCGGGTACGTTGTAAATCTGCCTAAAATACTCTGTTACCACCAAATCTTCGTCGGGAACGATTCCTTTTATGGCTGTTACCACAAGTTTGTCGGTCAGCGAAACTTTCAGCTTCTTCAGATTGTTTTTCAGATAGGGCGACGGCGTAACGAAAATCACCGTGTCGCTTTTTGAAACCACTTCGTTTATGTCGTTGCTGAAGTTTATGCTGTCGACGTCAAATTTGGCCATGGTAAGATAGGTTGGGTTATGTCCCAGGCGCCTGAATTCATTGATGGCATCCTTTGAACGTAGAAACCAATTGAGTGCGCCGCTATTTTCCATTATTATTTTGGCAATAGCAGTGGCCCAGCTTCCGCTACCGATTAATCCTATCCTTCCGCAGTCCGACATTTTCAGGATTTGCTTGTTTGTTGTTCAGTGGTTAAAGTTTTGCGATCCATTCAGAAACCTCGTCAACCGATGGCTTCTTGATGTCGAGTTTATATTTCTTGACCACTTCGCCAATTTGCATTTGGATTTTTTGTGGATTTGCGTCTTTCAAATCTGCTGCCATGTTGTAGCCGGCTTTTTGAAGCACGGGCACAAGTTCTTCAGCCACTCCGAGAGCGGTATATTTGTCGGCGGAATCGCGTTGTGGCTTTGCTTCGGGACGCATCTGCGGGAACAGCAAAACTTCCTGGATTGTGGTTTTGCCGGTCATTAGCATTGTGAGACGGTCGATGCCTATTCCTATACCGCTTGTGGGAGGCATTCCGTATTGCAGCGCACGCAGGAAATCCTGGTCGATTATCATTGCTTCGTCATCGCCTTTGTCGGCGAGGCTCATCTGATCTTTGAAACGTTCTTCCTGATCTATCGGGTCGTTAAGCTCGGAATAAGCGTTGGCAAGTTCTTTTCCGTTTACCATCAACTCAAAACGTTCGGTAAGTCCGGCTTTTGAGCGGTGCATCTTGGTAAGTGGCGACATCTCCACGGGATAGTCAATGATAAATGTCGGTTGAATGTAAGTGCCCTCGCAGAATTCTCCGAAAATTTCATCGATCATTTTGCCCTTGCCATAAGTTTCGTCCACCTGTTCCAGTTTCAGTTCCTTGCATACGGCGCGTATTTCGTCTTCCGTCTTACCTTCGAGGTCGTAGCCCGTTTTCTCTTTGATTGCTTCGAGTATAGGCAAACGGCGGTAGGGGGCTTTGAAGCTCACAATGTTGCCGTCGATTTCGCGCTCGGGCTTGCCGTTCACCGCTATGCAGACTTTTTCGAGAAGTTGTTCGGTGAACGACATCATCCAATTGTAGTCTTTATAAGCAATATAGAACTCGAGGCACGTAAACTCGGGATTGTGGTTACGGTCCATACCCTCGTTGCGGAAATTCTTGCCAATTTCGTAAACACCCTCGAAACCGCCAACTATCAAACGCTTGAGGTAAAGCTCGGTGGCGATGCGCATATACATATCTATGTTGAGCGCATTATAATGAGTGATAAACGGGCGCGCACTTGCTCCGCCGGGAATCGACTGAAGCGTGGGCGTCTCCACCTCTGTGGCACCGATGGCGTTGAGTTGCTCGCGAATTGTATTGATAACCGTTGCTCTTTGTTCAAAGGTCTCTTTTACGCCTTTGTTTACTATAAGGTCTACGTAGCGTTGGCGGTAACGTAATTCCGGGTCTTCAAAACTGTCGTAAGTCTTGCCGTCTTTCTCCTTTACCACGGGCAGCGGTTTAAGGCTCTTCGACAAAAGTTTCAACTCTTCGGCATGCACTGAAATTTCTCCCGTTTGGGTGCGGAACACATAGCCCTTCACTCCTACGAAATCGCCGAAATCGAGCAGACGCTTAAACACTACGTTGTATAAATCCTTGTTCTCGTCCGGACAAATACCGTCGCGGGTTATATAAACCTGTATTCTGCCCTTGGAATCTTGGATTTCAATAAAACTGGCCTTGCCCATAATGCGGCGGCTCATCATTCTGCCGGCAATGCAAACCGTCTGTTTTTCCGCGTTGTCGTCAAAATTTTCCTTTATATCGGTAGAGAATGCATTCGTGGGGTATTCTTCGGCAGGATAAGGGTTGATGCCCATTTTTCTCAACTCGTCAAGACTCGCCCGACGGTTGATTTCCTGTTCACTCAAATCTAATACGTTCATCTTTGCGCTTTAATGTAATTACCTTGCAAAATTACAAATTCTTTCTGACATGCAGCCAAACACAAGGTTTCTGGCGGTATTTTAGCAGTCAACATCTAAGCAGTATATATAATAGAAACTTTTCGAGACGCGTGTTTTTCCCGATATAGCATGCCGTAAAAACGAAGTCCGACGTTATTTAAACGAAGTCGGACATTGTTTGAATGAAGT
>CAVKYH010000006.1:0-117273 GCA_963660485.1 bacterium
TCGCAAAAACTCCGGGCCACCAAATTTAAATTAGATGCGTCGGAATTTAAATTAGATGCCTTGGAATTTTTACGAAATGCGGGGAAAGATTTACAACAACTTATTATATCTGATTTTCAAGCTTTTGCGGATTTATAAAATCCTCTCTCCGCAGTAGCTTTTGCGGCCTAAACTTCGCGGTATTTGAAATAGCGGTCGTTGTGCTTGAGAAACCACGGATGTGTTACCGCAAGATAAAGCACAATCGAGATTAAAAGCACCGGCATAGCCACCCACAATGGATTTGGAACCAAAAACGCCAACACAAAACCTATTGCATAACCACATTCGCGCGAGAGCATATACGTGTTCTGCGCTGTGCCGCGCTGGCAATGCCCTATGAGTTTCAGGAAATAAAGCAGGAAACGAGAAGAACTCAACCCTATTCCCGCGCCGAGAATAAGCGCCGAAGCGTGGAGCGATGTAGCCGATTCGGTGGCAATCGGTATGAGCATTGCGGCCAATACGAGAATCATTCCGGTTACTATCTCGGCGCGCACATCGGCATCGGTAAATATCATAACCCTCAGAGGGTGGGCCAAAAGTATTCCCGCCGTGGCAAAAACAAGCATCAACGGCTGGAAATTGTCTGCCAAAAACACTCCGAACACAATAGAAAATAGCAAAAGGTTGAGAAACGGCAGAAAATCGTTTTTCTGCCAAAATCTGTCGCAACTTATTTTTTTCACGTTTATCGGCGCGCGAAACGGGACTCTTATCCTGCCTACAATAATCATCGACAGCAAAATCATTCCCATGCTCGTGGCGAGCACAACGTCGAAACTGCCCCACGACATCAAACAAAACGATGCCGCCATGCCCAACGGAATTCCCGCCAAGGCTATCCAGGCAAAATAATAATCCGAAACAGTGCGTTTTTCCGAGACAGTGAGGTCGTTTAGCATTGTGCTGCCAAGCGCTACCTGCGCCACTCCGCAAAGCATACCCTCACCAAAACGCACAAGCGACGATATTGCCAAACTTTGCCACTGAAACAGCACTGCCGAAAGCAACAACAAAAGAAACAGAGACATTCTGTAAACGCTCTTGCGCTGAAAACGGGCCACGAAATACGAGCTGAACGGCCCTAAAACAAACAAGCCCGCCACAAAAGACGACAACGCCAGCGCAAGGACGCGCATGTCTGCTTCGCCGGCAATTCCCTTGAAAACAAGAGCCCCGAATTGCATGAACACAGCGGCTACAAAAATAAAATTCGCAATACAAATTCTCAACAAAACGCCATTCATAGCCGCCACTCCCTATTTGTTTTTATGTTAATACTGTTCCGATTCGTTGGGAAAGTCTCCGCTTTTTACATCGTCTGAATATTTCTTCACGGCATCGGTTATCACCGTGAAAAGATCCGCATATCGGCGCAAAAATTTCGGAGCAAATCCGTTGTTCATGCCCAACATGTCCTGCAAAACAAGCACTTGGCCGTCAACATCTCCGCCTGCGCCGATTCCTATAACGGGTATCGTGAGAGTTTTAGCCACTTTTGAAGCAAGCGAAGCGGGAATCTTTTCGAGCACAACGGCAAAGCAGCCGGCTTTCTCCAGTTCCTGCGCGTCTTCCAGCAGTTTCTGCGCCTCCGCTTCCTCTTTTGCGCGCAAACCATAGCCGCCGAATTTGTGGAAACTTTGGGGAGTGAGCCCCAGATGTCCCATAACGGGCACGCCGGCATCGACCATAGCGCTTATTGCCGGCACAAGGCGTTTGCCACCTTCGAGCTTGACGGCGCTGCAACCCGTTTCTTTCAGAATACGTATGGCATTGTCAACCGCACAATCGGCATTCGACTGATAAGAACCGAAAGGCATGTCGCAAACTACCATTGCGTGTTTCGTGCCTCTCACCACGCTGCGCGCGTAGACTATCATTTCGTCAATTGTAATGGGAAGTGTGGTGTCGTAACCTGCCATAACATTTGCGGCAGAGTCTCCCACAAGAATCATATCCACTCCGCCGGCATCTACAAGGCTTGCCATCGTTACGTCATAGGCTGTGAGCATGGAAATCTTCTTTCCCTCGCTCTTCATCTTGAGTATGCGTTGCACCGTAACGGGTCGTGTGTCGTCTGATATGTAATTTGCCATAACTTCGCTTTGTTTTCGTACAGACGAAACGGGTTGTTATTGCAAATAAGCCTGTTCCCCTGCACTTTCAAGGTGCAAAATTACTAAAATCCCTACTTTCCGCAAAAATTGTCGCGGAAAACCTTGTCGGCGTCCTCGGGTGTAAATCCCTCGAAATTCGGGATTACGATGTCGCTATAGGTTCCCACAATTTCTGCGGGGTTTGTTGTGGAAAGTCCAACGACCATTGCGCCCGACGCAGCCCCCGCTTTCAATCCGTTAATGGAATCTTCGATTACGATACACTCTTGCGGCGCAAATCCAAAGTATCTTGCAGCCGTGATATAGCAATCTGGTGAAGGTTTCGACTCTTGGCAGTCTTCCGAGGTGAAGATTCGGTCGAACATTCCCTGTATTTCGGGACGCGCCTTGTACACAAAATTCATCTTGTCTCGGTTGGAGCTCGTGGCAACTGCGGTTTTTACTCCCGCCTCTCTCAGACTGTCAACAAATTTCTCCACTCCGGGCACATAAGGATAGGTCATTTTTTCCTGAAATTCGTTGAGTTCTCTCCTTATATTCTTTCTGTCCTCCTCGTTCGGGAAATAGCGGTTAAAAACTTCCACAAGCGTGTTACCTTTGAGCATCTGGGCAAAACCTTTGACCTCCGGAATATATTTGCGGTTGATTTCGTCCCAAAACACGGTGTATTGATCTTCCGTATCAACCACGACTCCGTCAAAATCAAAGAGTACGGCTTTGAATTTATACTTCATAAGATGATGTTTGTTGGGTGCAAAGTTACTAATTCTTTTTGTCAGAAAAACTACAAGCCATATCGTTAAAAACGATGTCTGACGTTATTTAAATATGTCTGACATCATTTAAACAATGTCTGATATTATTCAAATAATGTCTGACTTCGTTTTTGCGATATCCGCACAACGATTTCTGGCAAGAAATATACTGTTTTCAACAAGCCCCGCATACCATAAAAAACGCCATGGCGAACGTACCAGGAAATACTTTGTCCCTCACATCGCAATGTTATTTGGCTTAATGCTAATTTTGCATCAAACTATATCCGTACAAAAACTTATTGCAACATGAAACTTCACATCATGATAGCAACGGCGGCATTCTTTTTCAGCCCGCTGTTTTCCCAAGCCCAACCTTTGGTGGAAATATCAGCCAAAGACGTAAACCGCGCCAAGGAGTTGGTAGCCCAAATGACGCTCGACGAAAAAATATCACTGATCAGCGGAAACTCCGACGGCATGTCGCTGCGCGCCATACCGCGCCTGGGAATTCCTGCATTGCAGATGCACGACGGGCCACAGGGTATCGGACAAGGTATAAAGGGAGTATTCTTTCCCTGCGGCATGCTCACAGCCGCGACATGGGACCGCAACATGGCGAAACTCGTGGGCGAAAGTCTGGCAACCGACTTCAAGGCCCACAACACCGATGTGATTCTCGGTCCGGGCGTAAACATTTACCGCGCCACGCTATGCGGCAGAAACTTTGAATACTTCGGCGAAGACCCTTACCTTGCAAGCGAAACGGCAAAGCAGTATATCATCGGGGTACAAAGCAAAGGTGTGATTGCTACTATCAAACATTTTGCGGCAAACAACATGGAATGGGGACGAAACTATGTAAACTCAAACGTAGACCTCCGCACTCTGAACGAAATATATCTCGCAACTTTCCGAAAAGCTGTAAAAGAAGCCAAAGTGGGTGCCGTAATGGACAGCTACAACCTGCTCTACGGAATACACACCACCGAAAGCCGTTACCTTAATATTGATTTGCTTAGAAAGGAATGGGGATTCAAGGGAATTGTCATGAGCGATTGGGGAGCCGTACATTCCACAGTGGCAACGGCCAACGGAGGGCTTGATCTCGAGATGCCGACTTCGGAATACTGGAAAAACGAACTCGTAAAAGACGCAATGAGCAAGGGATTGGTTTCAGAAGCAACGATAAACGAGAAAGTGCAGCACATACTGCAAACAATGAGCGCTTTCGGCGTGCTCGACAAAGATTCCACGAGAAACAACGAAAACTACGAGAAACAAAAACTCTCCGAGCTCAAAGCTGCGGCGCTCAAAATCGCAGAAAACGGAATCACCTTGCTTAAAAACGAAAACGACATACTGCCGCTGGGAAAACAAAAGTTCGTGGTGCTCGGACCAAATGCCGACAAAATAGCACGAGGCGGCGGAAGCGGACAAGTAAACTACTATTCCGCCGTTACGCCGTGGGAGGGAATTCGAAAGACATTCGGCAAACAAGCTACATTGTTGGCTGACGGGGACTACAAGGCCGCATTGCCGAAAAATGCTTTCAAACCTGAGAAAAACTCCACGCAATATGGTTTCAAAGCCGAGTATTTCGGAAACAAAACCCTCGGGGGCACGCCTATCGCTACGCGCATGGAGGAACAGCCATATATGGACAACAATACAAAACTGCCCGACGGATTGCAAACCACAGACTATTCCGTGAGATGGACGGGCGTTTTTGAGGCACAGGAAACGGGCATCGTTTTCTTTGAACTCGCCGGAGACGACGGCTATCGGCTTTTCGTTGACAACAAACAGGTTTGCGACGAATGGAGAGACCAGGCCACGAAAAAGACAACTTATTGCCTCGACGCCGAAAAGGGCAAAACCTACGACATAAGGGTGGAATATTACCAGGGAACGGGCGACAGAATTTTCAAGTTCGCTCCCTACGTAACCAACTACGCCAAAATGGACGCACAACTTCAGAATTTCAATACGGCAGTGGTATGCGTGGGATTTGATACCGACACCGAAACCGAAGGAAGCGACCGCACGTTCAATCTTCCCTTTGGCCAGGACGAACTTATAAAACATGTGGCGCAAAAGGTGGGGAATGTTGTGGTTGTAATCAATTCTGGCGGCGGCATAGACTTCAAACCTTGGATTTATAAGGTAAAGGGCGTGATTATGTCGTGGTATCCGGGACAGGAAGGCGGAACTGCGCTTGCCAATATCCTTTGCGGAAAAGTTAATCCGAGCGGGAAACTGCCTATGTCGATAGAGAAAAAATGGGAAGACAATCCTGCGCACAACGACTTCTACTCCTCAGGCGAATCAAACGAGATAACATACAACGAAGGTCTGTTCTACGGCTACCGAGGATACGAAAGAGAAGGAAAAAGCGTGATGTTCCCCTTCGGATTCGGCTTGAGCTACACCTCGTTTGCCTATTCCGACATCAAGACAGCAAACATCGGCAAAAACAGAGTGCGTATCACTTTCAAGGTAAGAAACATGGGACAACGCGCAGGCGCTGAAGTGGCGCAGCTATACGTCAGGCCGCTCACGCCGTCGGTTGTGCGCCCTATAAAGGAGCTTAAAGGATACGAGAAAGTGTATCTTGAAAAAGGCGAAACCAAAACCGTTACAATAAATCTCTACGAAGACGCGTTTTCATACTACGACGTCAACACCGAAGGCTTTGTGGTAGATTCGGGAGACTATCAAATTCTCGTAGGGCCTTATTCCGACGACCTGCCGCTGCAAACCAACGTGAAAATAAACGCCCTGACAAGCGCAACAAGCAATTAAAAACCAAACATTCCAAATATCAACAAAATGACATCTACTATCACCTACATAATATTGGCTATAATTGCCGTTGCAGCCGTTGTTTTAATCGTGAAAAAGCTTACCGGCTGCCTGATAAAGATTGTGGTTGCAATAATAGCGCTTGCCGCATTGACGCTCGCCTATTTCCATTTCTTCGCAAGCTGAAAACATCTTTTCTGTATCGCTTTCAGATGATGCGACAACCTTGCCCACAACACGGCAAAGGCATACACAAAATTCTGTCATACTCATAAAAAATCCGGCGGGCCAAAATGTGCCTGCCGGATTGTATTTTCTGCCCCGAAAATCCCATGTCATAAAAACGTTTTCGCATCTCGAAAAAACTACACGGCATCTCGTAAAAATTCCAAGGCATCTAATTTAAATTCCGACGCATCTAATTCAAATTAGATGCGTCGGAATTTTCGCAAAAATAAATGTTTGTTTTTCAGCAACATACAAAGAGAGAAAAATCCGCGTTTTCTACTCTCCGCCAATGAGCATCATAGCTTCGTCGCGCAATGCCGGAGGCAACTCAATGCGCCGGCGGCGAAGACTTTCAAGCCACAAGGCAACTTCCTCGGGTTTTAGTCCTTCGAGAATCTCTTCAAAAATTTCCAACTGCTCATCGGTATATTCTTCGGGGCTTTTTCCGGCAAGCGCATCAAGTTCGTCGTCGTTGAAATCGGTATCTGCGGCAGTTTCCGCCTCAAGCACTTTCGACGCCGCGCATACATCAAAGCACGTTCCGCACTGCTCGTTGCAATCGCCGGGCTTTTCTTTTTGCGGAATGCGGTCGAAAGGATTACGGCGTATGTAAACAGCAAAGACAACAATGCCCGCAAGAAGCAGAACCACAAGTATTATCGGAAACATAACCGTAGGTTTTACAATTCTTCGACGTTAAAACCCACCGCGCGCAGGTCGTCCCAGTAACGGGGATAGGACTTGCACACCACTTCCGGGTTTTCGATGCGAATCTCCCCCGTCTTGATGCAAAGAGGAGCGATGCTCATTGCCATGCGATGGTCGTCGTAGGTTTTTATCACGGCATCTTTTTGCGCATCACAGCGTTCGCCGTCCCAATACATCGTGCCGTCGGGCAAATCTCTCACCACGTATCCCAGTTTTGCCAGTTCGGTTTCAAGAGCTGCGATGCGGTCGGTTTCCTTTACGCGAAGATTTGAAAGCCCAGCAAACCTAAACCGTATTCCCAAGCCGCAGCACGTCGCCACAAAGGTTTGCGCCAAATCGGGCTCGCCGCCCAAATCAAGCTCCAAGGCATCTGTTTCAGCCCATTCGCCTTTGCAGATTTTCGCACTGCCGTTGGAAAACGAAGTTTCTACGCCAAGTTTCCGAAAATAATCCATTCCTTTTGAATCTCCCTGCAAGCTGTTTTCATACAATGCAGGAAGCAGGAACGCGGAATGCGCATCTTGTGTCAACGCCATCAGTTCATACCAATACGACGCGGCACTCCAGTCGCTTTCCACCGTATATGGTTTTGCCGAATAGCCACCCTGCTCCACCGTTATCGTATCCACGGCGGTCCATTCGGCTTTCGCGCCAAACGACCTCATAAGTTCGAGCGTCATGTTGATATATGGGCGCGACGCAATGGTGCCGTTGAGCGTGAGACGAAGCCCGCCGTTCAAACAAGGGGCTATCATGAGCAAAGCAGATATATATTGCGAACTTACGTCGGCAGGCAGAGAAATTTCGCCGCCGTGCATCGTGGCTCCGCCAACGCGAAGCGGAGGAAATCCGTCGGCTTTTGCGTATTCGATGTCAGCCCCCAAATTGCGCAATGCCTCAACGAGTATCGTTATGGGGCGTTGCTGCATTCGCGCCGAGCCAGTGATTGTGCGCCGCAAGGGCTGCAAACTGAAATAAGCCGTGAGAAAACGCATCGCTGTGCCCGCGCCGTGAACATCAACCGGCATCTCGGCATTGTTTCCATTGGCAAGGGCAGCAATCATTACCGCCGTGTCGTCGCACTCGGCGAGGTTGGAAATCTCTTGCGGCACACGCGAAAGCGCATTTATGACAAGCACACGATTCGAAAGGCTTTTGGAGGCCGGAAGAACCACTTTTTTTACACCGAAACCCTTTGGCGGAGTAAGTTTATAGATCATTTTCAAGCGTAATTTCGTTTTGTTCGGCAAAAATATTGATTTATTTTTTGATATGTCAGAAAAACGCCATACATTTGCACTCGCAAACGCGAAAAGGCCGCAAGGCGTGAAAACGTTCTCGGTCTTTACCCAAGCAAAAGCGGGGTGTAGCTCAGTCCGGTTAGAGTACACGTCTGGGGGGCGCGAGGTCGCTGGTTCGAATCCAGTCACCCCGACTTCAAAAAAGCACGACTTTCAAAAGCCGTGCTTTTTTGTTTTTTCAACTCCCGTCAAAAGATTTCTTCCTACATATATTATCTTGTTGACACAGAATAAATTAAAAACAATGCAAGATATCGAAAAAACTCCAAGGCATATCGTAAAAACAATGTCTGACATTGTTTGAATAATGTCTGACATCGTTTAAATAATATCAGACATCGTTTGAATAATATCTGACATTGGAAAAACGATATTGGGAGAAGAAAAAACGGGACGAAAAATGCTGCAATTTTCAGCCGTCCGCAATGATTTTCTACCGCTTCGACTGCGCCTGACACTTCATTCCCTCTTGCTGATATGCCGAAAAGGGAAAAGTAAGACAGGCTGTGCCGTCCATAGTTGGCTCGTTGGTGGAATAGTCGTGGGTGCTGTCGTGATAAACCCGGTCGCCGGGCTGAAATTCCTCGTAATTGTTTCCCCCTTCTGTGCTTATGCCCAAAAGACTGTTGAAGATAGTGGAATAAACCGGCCCGTCAACCAATCCGCCAAGGGTGTTGCCGAGTTTGTATTTGATAATGAACGAATGGGGTTGGGTGGGGAAAACGCCGTGTTGCGGAAAACCTGCAATCATACTCACTCCCCACGGATTGCAACCGAGGAGCCAGTCGCGCAGAGCGCCTTCCATTTCTTCAAACTCCCTGTCGCCCGTGAGTTGGCGGTAGAGAATGCATTGGGTAAGCATTGCCGTGGTGAGATTGTTTGAGCACCAAATTCCGGGAATGCCGTAAAGAAATGGCGTGTGCCTTGCCTTTTCCCACGTGCGCATTATTCCCGAGCGCAGATTGCGCACAAACTCCGCCGCAAGGTTTTTGCCGCCTTCTTTGGCAAGCAGATAATGCCCCATGTTCATGAACGGATACCATTGGTAGTGTCTCGCGCTGTCGGCTCCCATCCAAGGCGTTACGGGCTCGCGCCGCGCATATTCCACAGCCTCTTTCATATAGTTTTCGTCGCCCGTCTGATGAAACAGTTCCATTGCCGCCAGTTCCATGTCGTCAGTCCAGTTGTCTTCCTCGTAGATGTAGGGCGACAAAACCGATGCCGTTTGACACACACCGGGTTTCGCCTTTCCGGTGAGGTATGCCGCGCGGGCTTTCGCGCCTATCTTTGCGGCGAAATCGGGATAAAACGGCGCGAGAACCTTTGAGCCGAGGGCAAAGTCGGACGCAAATTTCCCTGCCGTGCTTGCCACTCCCGTGGTGTTGTTTTTCAGTCCGTGTTTGCCGCGTTGTTGTGGTTCTCCCGAACAATACCAAACGGGACGATAACTGCCTTTGCCCCACCCGTAATCGGCTTTGTCGTCATGAGGCAGGCGCATGCCTATATGATCGCGGTCGTCGGCTATCTGGTTGTACATCTCGCCCGGCGCAGGATTCATCTTGTCGAGCCAAAGAAGCCCCCAATAAATTTCATCTACGATATCGGGAATCCCGTTAGCGCCTGGAGTTCCATCGGCTCTATGAGTGTCGCCAAACGATGTTGGGTTTTGTATATACGCAAACATCATCTGGTAGATTGCATTTGCGGAGGTGGTGGTATATTGCAGGCAATCGGACGCGTCATGCCAACCGCCGCGCACATCGATGCGCGTGCTGTCTTTGCGGAGCGGTTTGCCGTCGGACGCAAGCCTTACACTGCCGTCGGGATTTATGGCATTGCAAAAACCTACTACCATTCCGTCGTAAACATGACAACTGTCGCGCAAAAAAGGATTCCAGCCGCAGCGTTGTTGCCGCATATAGTTGAGCACAAAATCGGCTGCGCCGTTGTAAACATCGTTGGAAATTTTGAAGCTTGGGGAAGCGGAAAAACGAGGTCTGACATAATTTAAATTCCGGGCCACCAAATTTAAATTAGATGCGTCGGAGTTTTTACGAGATGCCTTGTATTTTTTTCGCTCTTTGTTTTCTTTCAGAAAAACCCTTATATAATATTGTCCTTGTGCTTGGAAATCACTGAAATTCAGGCGTGCCGTTGTTTTCATTCGCCCCATTTCGCCGGTTTCAACTATATATGGTTTGTGCGCCGTGCCTTGTTTTTTGTTTTTCCCGGTATAGACCGCTTTTTGCGTGGCAGCGTCAACGATTTCAAAGCGCACGATTTCGGCTTTTTCCTCGCTCATAAACACCGCCACCTTAGTTGCCGACGGCAGATAGCCGAGTAGGTTTATCCTAATCCACGAACCGGCACACGACATCTGAATTGCCATAGCCGAAAACAGTATGGTAAAAAAATATTTCATGGTGAAGTTTTTTTAAGACGCTTGCCTTTCCCGCGCAGACTATTGTATGTCATACCATTCCGAGTCGTCATCGTCCTGGTTGTCGTTGTCGGGATAAGTATTCTCGTCATCGTTTTGCTGCTCTGCGTTCTCGTCGTCATCATTTGCGTTGGAGGGCAAATCATCTTCCGACTGATATATGTCAACCTGCTTGTCGAGCTGAAGTTCTGGCTTAATCTTCAACGGAGCAAAGGTCTTGTCGTAGAATTTCAAGTAATCGGCAATGCTTATGTCCACTCCAAGTTTTTCCATATTGGCTTTTGATATCACGATGAGCTTTGCGTGGGCAAGATGTACGCGCATTGGTTTTTCGTTGTAGAGCAACTGTGCGTAGGAGTGCGCTTCGTCGAAACTATTGAAGCCTTTCACAATCATTTCGCCGAGACCTTCCTGCACCGTTTGTTCCATTTCGAAATTACGAACTGCGAAATTAGTGAAATTATACCGCGCCACGTCGTAAAGCAATTGGTTCTCGTCGACCGAATCTACGGGATAGGCAATAATTACATTGAAATCGGTGTTGCGTTCCGGCGAAAGTTGTTTTGCAAGTTCTATGGAATCGAGCACAGCTGCGTCGCCTTTGCTACGACGTGTCCAGAGAGAGCCGAGATCATAGACGCCGGAGCCCGGAACACGCCCTTCTTTCAAACCTTTGAGCATCGACTGCGCAAGAGGAGTGATTTCGTTTTGAGGATAATCCTTCACAACTTTTTCCAAACGCTCGCGGAACACATCGCGCCGCCCCTCGCCCAAATTTGAAAGCGCATCGAGGAAAAGGAACTTGGCGCGGTTTTCACCTTCGGGGTAACGTTCCTGCGAAACCTTGGCATTCTTCAAAACTTCTCCCGTGTTGCCGCTGCGGAAAGCGTTGTAGGTGGCAGCATATAGCGAATCCTCCATTTGTTTGCCGTATTTCGCGTCGAATTCAAAGTTCGGATCCGTAATCATCTTTGTCATCTTGTCGTCGGCATACTTTTGCACGAGCGCGTTCTTGTACAGCTGTGCAAGATCGTCGTGTCCCATTTGCGATTCGAGCAGGAACAGTTGATACAATACGTCGTTCATTTTTTCGTATTCCGGATAATCGGTGTAAACGCGCGTGAGAGTTTTTTCGGCAAGCGGCAGATTGTTCAGTTTATCTTTCTCAATTACTCCCGCCGCGTGCAGATTTTCCATAATCTTCTTGTTGCTTTCTGCAATTTGTTCGGGCGTGGAGGGAAGTTGTTTGAGATAATATTCGCGTGTCAGCTTTTCGTTGTCATTGTCTTTGTCGGCTTTTTTCTCTTTCTTGTCGTCTTTTTTCGCCGAAGCCGTATCGTTTGCCGCCTGTGCCTTGGAATCCACGGAATCCTTGTTTGCCACCGGTTTTTCGGCGGTTTCTTCGTCGCCCTCTCCCATGTCGTTTGGCGTAGAAAGCCCCTTGTCCGAACGGCGCCAGTTGTCAGCCAACTCACGTTCGCCCCATTGCCGCGCAAAAGCCTCCTTGCCGCTTGTTACTGCCTGCGGATTGTAAAAATACCAGGCTTTGCCGTCGCTTTGTTGGGTTTGTTGGGTTGTAGTTGAGGTATCGTTTTTTTTGTCTTGGTTCGACTGGTTTCTAACGCCCGTAGCGCCTTTATTTCCTGCGGCAGCGGCTTTTTTACGTTCCTCGCGCAGGCGTTTTTTCTCCATTTCGATTGCCTGGTCAAAGACTTTGTTTTGCTCCGTTGCCGGCATTTTTGCAAGAGCCTGCACACTGTCTTGCGCATATACCACGGCGGTATGCGGTTCTAGCTCTGAGATTATTTTGCTGCGCGTCTGTATGCTGTCGTAGTCCTTTCTTTCTTTGCTAATCATGCCGAGGGCTTTGCTGTAGCAGCGTTTGGCCGACGTGAAATCGTTGCGCGAATAATAGATGCTCGCGAGTTTCAAAAGCAGTGCGCCCTTCTCCACTCCGCTCCGCGTGGATTTTGAAACACCTTTCTCATAGGCTTCCACGGCTTTGTTGGTATCGTTTTGTGCAAGGAGAATGTTTCCGATTGCATAGTATATTTGGTCGCAATACTTCACGTTTTTCGATTTCTTGGCCATGCGGTTGAGGCGCGAAAGCATTGCCTTGCTTTTTCCTTTGCTCACAACTTCGGCTTGAAGCACACGGGCGTTGAGCTGTACTTCATAGGGCGGACTTTGTCGCACTACTTTCGAAAGGGACTTGTAGGCGAGTTTACGGTCGCCCTCAAGGTTGTAAATCTGTGCGAGAAGGAAATACAGTCGTGCCTTTGCCACTGCTCCTTTTGCGTGGCTGGCCATATCTTTTATGTAAGGCAACGCCTCTTTGTATTTCTGCTGGCGCGCATAATAGTCGGCATACGAAGCATTCAGGGCGTGGCGCGCCGAATGGGGCACACTGTCGCGTCCTATCTTGTTGCGGAAAATATCCTCGGCGTCGTAAAACCAATTGAGTTCGGAATAGCAGGTTGCAAGCCAGGCGCGGCTTTCGGCAAGTACGTCGGGCTCTGCCGCATATAGCCTGTTGATGTACGAGAATGTAGATGCCGCTTCAACGAATTCGCCTTTGTGGAATTGCGAAATGCCCATAAGCATCCATGCGTTCTTCAAAAACGGGTTGTATTCTCTTTTGGCGAGTTTTTGCTTTTGTTTCGGAGTGCGTTTGCGGGCGCGGTTTACTTTGGGCTTGCGTTTTATTGAATGGTTCTTGATTGCTTTTTCGCATTTCTCTATTGCCGTATTGAAATTGCTCTTTCCCAATTCGGCTGTGCTCTTGTTGCTCACCGCGAAAACGGGCAACATTTCGGTGTAGTTGTCTTTGTTTCCTTGGTTCTGCGCCAGAATACCCTCTTTGTAGGCTTCGTGTCCGTTGAAATAGGTATTGTATCTTGCGGTAAACGAATGATAGAAACGCGTCATGGGCGTATTTTGGCTCGTGGTGCACGAAGCCAGCAATCCCACGGCCATTATTACCGTATATATATATAATGCGTAGCGTTTCACTTTATATCGGTTGCATTGAGCCGCATCTGCGACAAGACACAATTTATTTTCTAACGCCTGCATGCCGCCGATTATTGCATTGCGCCCCATATTTTTTAAGTTTGAGCGCATACTTTCAGCCGCATTCCAGGTGCTGAAAAAAGGGCATTTGATATCGTTTTTACGAGGTCAGACCTAATTTAAATTCCGGGCCACCAAATTTAAATTAGATGGCCCGGAGTTTTTGCGAGATGCCGTGTAGTTTTTCCGCATAGGCAAACGAGTGTTGTTTCTTGGGATTTCAATTTGTATTTCAAGCCGTTACGCAATTATTTCGGAGCATTCCGCATTTCCGCAGAAAGACGGGCTGCAAACGGCAACGTTTTCCAGTTTTTCAACGCCCATTATATCCGATATAAAGTTGGGCTTTTTAATTTTATTGACAAACGAAGCCTTGAAATCAACTATTTTTATTTTCTTTGCAAAGCATAACTTACAAAAACCTACAACCATATGAAGAAAACATTCCTTGCAGCTTCGTTTTTCATGGCTTGGGGCATCTGCGCCAACGCACAGATAACCGTTGACAACGTGAAAATGAAACTTGGCGACAACGCAGAGTGGAAAAATCCCGCCCTGAACGACAACGATTGGAAAGCAACGGCGTTTGACCGCACTGACCTTAGAAAAGACGACACCTATGCTTGGTATAGAATAAGATTTACGCTCCCGAAATCCCTGCTTAGTTCGTCCGACCTAAAAGAATATGTGAGATTCTACCTCGGGAAATTCGACGATGTGGACGAAACTTATCTCAACGGCACACTTATCGGCAAAATGGGGCGTATGGTCAACGACCCCAAAGGATATGAGAGCGCCTGGGACGTGGAGCGCGTTTACGATGTGCCGACATCGAGCAAATTGCTCAAATGGGACGAGGAAAATGTGATAGCCGTGAGAGTTTTCAACAAGAGCGGCGACGGCGGCATGACCAATGGTCCTGTCAAGGTGCTTGTGCCGAGTCTTATCGACTGTATGAGTTTTTCCGTAGGACACTCCACTGTGAAAGGCAAGGAATATTGCACCGTTGAAATGGGCAACAGCGCAAAAACAGCCCAGAAAGGAAAACTCTTTATCGTGAAGAAAGATATCGAAAACGGCAATACGATAAGCAGCATAGAGCAAAATGTGAACGTGAAAGGCAAGAGCTCGCGAACAATCAGCCTGCCCGTAAACGACAAGGCCATGGCGCGCTACCAGATAACCTATCAAGACAACGCAACAGGACGTACTCTTTCGGGCAAATACATTCCGCGATATATTCTAACGCCCGAAACTCCCGAGAAACCGGTTATAAATGCAGCTATGCGCTTTGGCGTGCGCCCAGGCTCGCCTATCATTTACCGCATACCCGTTTCAGGCGTGCGCCCAATGAAGTTTGAAGTAACAAAACTGCCTGACGGAGTGAAACTCGACCGCGAAAACGGAATATTGTCGGGCAGCTTGCAGTCGAGAGGCGAATACACCATGACCATAAAGGCCGAAAACGCAAAGGGAAGCGCCGAAAAACAATTCACAATTGTTGTGGGCGACAAGATAGCGCTTACTCCTCCTATGGGCTGGAACAGCTGGAATTGCTGGGGGCTTAGCGTTTCGCAGGAAAAGGTGATTTCTTCGGCGCAGGCCATACTTGACAAAGGGCTTGCCGATTATGGTTATTCCTATATCAACGTTGACGACGCCTGGGAATCGGCAAAACGAAACGACGACGGCACAATTGGCACCAACGACAAGTTTCCCGACATGAAAGGTCTGGGCGACTGGCTTCATTCCCACGGTTTCAAATTCGGTATATACTCTTCGCCGGGCCACATAACCTGCGGAGGATATCTTGGCTCCATTGACCACGAAAAACAAGACGCCGAAACCTACAACAAATGGGGAGTGGATTATCTGAAATACGACTGGTGTGGATATTCCAAGCGTTATGCTGAAGAAGGAGACCATACAACGCCGGCATTTATAAAGCCCTACCTTAAAATGCAATACTATCTGCGCCAACAGCCACGCGACATATTTTATAGCCTTTGCCAGTATGGTATGGCCGATGTTTGGCGTTGGGGAGAATTCGTGGACGCAAATTCATGGAGAACCACAGGTGATATCACCGATACCTGGGAATCGATGTACGACATAGGTTTCCGTCGCCAAAAAGACCTTTATCCTTACGCACAGCCGGGACATTGGAACGACCCCGACATGCTTATTGTGGGCAAGGTGGGCTGGAGTGCAAACCTTCGCGATTCACGTTTGACTGTCGACGAACAATACACGCATATAAGCCTTTGGTCTTTGCTCGCCTCCAATCTTCTTATCGGTTGCGACGTAGCACAGATGGACGAGTTCACAAAACGTTTGCTTTGCAACAACGAAGTTATCGCCGTGAACCAAGATATTCTCGGCAAACAGGCTAAGCAGGAAGTTGTTGACAGAGATATTCAAATCTGGAAGCGTGAACTTCACGACGGGAGCTATGCTGTGGGAATTTTCAACGTAGGCAATGAGGACGTGAACGTGGATCTTGCAAAATATTTCTCAAAACTCGGCATCAAGAGCCTTAAGAGCGTGCGCGATCTTTGGAGACAAAAAGACCTTAGCACGTCAGACGTGAAATACTACCTGCCGTCGCACGGCGTGAAATACATAAAGGTTACTTATTAACCTTTGCCAAACAACTGAAATACCGGGCTTTGAAATCAAAGTCCGGTATTTTTTCGCCCACCTCCTTTTTCGCAAAAAACTCCGACGCATCTAATTTAAATTAGATGCGTCGGAATTTAAATTTGGTGGCCCGGAGTTTTTACAAGATGCCTTGTCTGAAAAACGGTGTCAAATCTTGTATTTCAAAAGTGGCTTGAACCGTCGAAACAATGCGTGCAAATCTGGCATTTGGGCAGTCCTATCGCCTTCACAAGGTTTTCCACCGTATTGAAACGCAATGTGGTGAGCCCGAGTTTCTGTCTTATTATTTCCACCATGCGGTTGTATTGCGGCGAACCGGTTGTGGCGTAAGCTTCAAGGTTTTTGTTCATATCTCCCTCCTCTTCCTGAATTATTCGGCGCGTAATAAGTTCGAGATCGCTGCGTGAAGAGGTGAATCCTATATAGTTGCAGCCGTAAACAAGTGGGGGGCAGGAAATCCTTACATGGGCTTCGCGAATGCCGCAATCGTAGAGCATTTTCACATTGTCGCGCAACTGTGTGCCGCGCACAATTGAGTCGTCGCAGAAAAGCACGCTCTTGCCTTTCAGAATGGCTGCATTTGGTATCAGTTTCATTTTTGCCACAAATTCGCGGCGCGACTGGTTGCTCGGGGTGAAACTTCGCGGCCACGTGGGGGTATATTTCGAAATCGCCCTCTTGTATGGTTTGCCCATTCCGGCAGCATATCCGTATGCCATGCCTACTCCCGAGTCGGGAATGCCGCATACGCAGTCCACATCGGTATCATCTTCTTTTCCCATGGTCTCGCCGCAGGTAAATCTCACCTTCTCAACGTTTATATCTTCGTAGGAAGACGTAGGAAAGCCGTAGTAAACCCAAAGAAATGAGCAAATCTGCATTTTTTCGTTGGGCTTGCGCAACTGTTCCACGCTTTCGGCCGTGATGCTCACAATTTCGCCCGGCCCGATATTGCGCACTTCGGCGTAGCCAAGGTTTGGAAACGCGGTGGTCTCGCTTGCCACGGCATACGCGCCGTCTTTCTTTCCAAGCACAATGGGCGTGCGTCCCAGTTTGTCGCGTGCCGCAATTATTTTGCCCTCGTCGGTGAGCAACAGCATGGAGCACGAGCCTTTCACCTTGCGGTAAACGTTTTCTATGCCCTCTGTAATTGTCTTGCCCTGCACTATAAGCAATGCCACAAGCTCTGTCTGGTTGGTCTTGCCCGAGGAAAGCTCTGCAAAATGCTGCTTGTTTTCCAGCATCTCGCTTTCCAGCTCGTCGATATTGGTAATCTTAGCCACCGTAACGATAGCAAACTTTCCGAGGTGAGAGTTTATCACAATTGGCTGCGCATCGCTGTCGCTGATAACGCCAATGCCTGCGTTTCCGCCGAATTTGTCGAGTTCGTCCTCGAATTTGCTTCTGAAATATGCGTTTTCAAGATTGTGTATGCTTCGCTGAAAACCTGTTTCTTTGGTAAAAGTAGCCATTCCGGCGCGACGTGTGCCGAGATGGGTGTGATAGTCTGTGCCGTAGAACAAATCGTTTACGCACGGACACATAGATACTGTTCCGAAAAATCCTCCCATAAATTTCTGGTTATAATAATGGTGTAAATGTCAGCAAAATTAAAAAAATCCCTAATATTCCGGGCGCATTGCATATATATTATCGCACATCTGCCTCGCCCTACAATGCAAAATGCAACGAACCTCGCCCGAAACCGATGCTTTCCCGATATTACGGCATTGGTTTTCCGTTTGTTTTCGCGCCGTTTCTCCCCCACTCCGTCCGGTTGAATTCGAGCCATGCAGCATGTAGAAAAAACGGCATCTGAGGGCGAAAAAAACTACATCGGACATCGGAAAAACTCCGACGCATCTAATTTAAATTTGGTGGCCCGGAATTTAAATTAGATGCCTTGGAATTTTTACAAGATGCGCATGCCGTAAAAACGATATTTTATCTATTATAAACGAGCCTTGATTGCAGTCTGAAAAAATCCCGGGACATTTACGCAAAACAGCTATGTATTAAGGACATACGGCTATAATTTCTGACAACAGCAGACCTTTTCGAAAATTTCCCGGACATGCTGCAACAAAAATCCCGCACAGCAAACGCTGCGCGGGACAGTTTAATGTATTTATAGCGTGGAATTATCCCACAATATCGTCGAAATTCACCTCTCCGTTGTCGTGTTTTTTCTTTTTCTTCTTTTCACCGGCAGGTTCTCCCGCTTTGTTCTCACCGCCTTCTGTATGGTTTTCCTCAAGCAGCATGTCGCCCTCGCTGATATCGAACTCCAGGCTGTCTTTTGCCGCCTGAATGGAATCTTTGCGCGCCTTGGAACGCGGGATATAGTTGCACGAATAACAAGATGGGGAAATCTGCTCCTTGGCTGCGCCGAATTTGCGCTGATATTTGGAGAATTGCGAATCGCCAAAGACCGATTGCATGAAATAGCCCACTATCGGGAGCGCCGTGCGGCTTCCCTGGCCGAGCGCACCCGTGCGGAAGTGAATTGAGCGGTATTCGCCGCCAACCCAAGCGCCTGCCACAAGTCCGGGAGTTACTCCCACAAACCACGCATCGCTATGATTGTTGCTCGTTCCCGTCTTGCCGCCAAAATCAGTGGTCTTGCGATACGGTCCCACGTATCCTCCGAGCGGCATCGACGTACCTCCGGCGAGGTTCAAGCCACCTTGCAGCATCTTTTGCATGAAATAGGCCGAACGATATGGGATAGCCTGGTGGCTTTCCTCGGGTGCAGTATAAATTACCTTGCCGTGGCGGTCAACGATTTTGGTTACAAGCACCGGCTCTCTCTGACGTCCGTCGTTTGCCACCGTGGAATAAGCGTCTACAAGCTCAAGAAGATTCACGTCGCTCGCACCGAGAGAAAGCGAAGGCGTATCGTCGAGCGGCGACTTTATACCCATGGCGTGAGCAGTCTTGATTACGTTTGAAATTCCTACCTCCTGACCCAAACGCACTGCGATGCTGTTGATACTTTGTGCGAAGGCGGAAAGCAGAGGCACACTGTCGCCCGAAAAATTGCCGTTAGCATTCGTAGGAGCCCAACGCACCATTTCGCGTTTCTTGCTGTCGTAAACATCCATTGCGAAATATTCGTCGCGGCGGCGGTCGCAAGGCGTAATGCCACGGTTCATGGCTTCGGTATATACGAAGAGTTTGAAAGTAGAACCGGGCTGGCGCATAGCCGTAACCTTGTCGTATTTCCAGGATTTGAAATCGATATCCCCAACCCAGGCTTTCACGTGTCCGTTGTCAGGTTCCATCGCAACCAAACCCGCATGCATGAATTTCACCATGTAGCGAATGGAGTCCATTGTGGACATTTCCTGCTCCTTTTCTCCGTCGTAGTCGAAAAGTTTTACGGTATGTTTCTGATTCAGATAGTAAGTAATCGAATCGGAATTGGCGCCGTATTTCTGTTCAAGCTCCTTGTATTGCGCGGTACGCTTTGCGAGATTTTCAATAAAGCCGGGAATCACATTATGGTTCTCATCTCGCCACGGATCGTCGTTACCCCAGTGGTTTCTGAAGTTTCTCTGTACGTTTTTCATCTGCTTCACGAGGGCTTTCTCGGCATATTCCTGCATTTTCATATTGAGTGTGGAATATATCTTCAGTCCTGCGCTGTACAGGTCGATACCATTGTCTTTGCACCACTGTTTCAGTTCGTCGGCCACGGCTTCGCGGAAATACAATGCCTTGCCGTCGTAGGCTGTTTCCACTTTGAAATTCAATTCTATGGGCGTTTGTTTAAGCGAGTCGCACTCCTCTGCGCTCAGGTGTCCGAGCTTGTGCATATTGTCGAGCACCACGTTGCGGCGTTTCAGGCTGTTTTTCGGATTAAGTCGCGGATTGTAGTAACTCGTGGCCTTGAGCAGCCCCACAAGTACCGCCGACTGTGTGGCAGACAGGGCGCGGGGCGTAGTGTTGAAGTAAGTTTTTGCAGCAGTCTTGATGCCGTAGGCATTTGAACCGAAATCCACGGTATTGGCATACATTGTGAGGATTTCTTCCTTGTCGTAAAACATTTCGAGCTCCACGGCAAGCACCCACTCCTTGCTTTTCATTATCAATATCTTCAGTCCCGGAACATAGCCGAGCAGACCTGTGGAATATTGTGTGCGCACACGGAACATGTTTTTCACCAATTGCTGCGTAATGGTCGATGCTCCGCGCGCGTGCCCGTGGAGCATGTCTTTTGCAGCGGCGAAAATGCCGGTAAAGTCTATGCCGTGGTGATGATAGAAACGCTCGTCCTCGGTGTCTATCAAGGCTTTGAAAAACACGGGGGATATCTCGGAATATTTCACCGGGGTGCGGTTTTCGTTGAAATACTTGCCTATCAGCTGTCCGTCCTCGCTATAAAGTTCCGAAGCCTCGGAGGTTTCGGGATTCATGATGCTGTGTATCGTGGGAGACTTGCCGAACAGCCAAAGGAAGTTCAGGTTTACCGCAGTGAAGTATATAATCACAAAGGCAAAGAACGAGAGTATTCCTGCAATGGTCTTGTACCACCAGGGGCGGCCTTTGAACTGGCCTTTATACCAGTGTCCGAATTGTTTGAACTTCGTTTTCAGGAATAAAAGCAGCGATTTAATTTTGCTGTCCTTTTTTTTGTTCATTTTCTTCTATATTATGCTATGACATAGCTGTACATCATTCTGCAAAAGTAGTAATTAAATGTGAGTTCTGCTAAGTAGTTCCAATTGTTTTTGACATGGTTTGAACTGCATGCGCATCTCGTAAAAACTCCGGGCCACCAAATTTAAATTCCGACGCATCTAATTTAAATTCCGACGCATCTCGTAAAAACGAAATGCCTTGTAATTTTCTTCATTTGTATATATCAAATACACAACAACTTACAAACTCTGCAAAAACTGCGCTTGTTCAGCGATTTTGGCAGGTTTGGCTTACTATGAAATCTCGGATTGCGTCAACATCGTCGGGGCAGAACCACGTGATGTCCTCATCGCGTTTATACCACGTCAGTTGTTTTTTGGCATAAACGCGGGTATTTTTCTTCATTCTCTCAACAGCTTGCGTCAGGGTGAACTCCCCGTCGAAATATTTGAACATCTCGTTGTAGCCAACCGTGTTGAGAGCCGTAAGATGTCGCATGGGGTAAAGCCGGCGAGCCTCTTCGAGCAGCCCGTTCTCCATCATTTTGTCTACACGTCTGTTGATGCGTTCAAACAAATCGGGGCGCGGCATGTTCAAACCTATCTTTATGGTGCGGAAAGGGCGTACCTTCACGTTTCTAACGCGAAACGATGTGTAGGTCTTGCCTGTGGCGTGGCATATTTCAAGGGCATGAACCACGCGGCGCGGATTCTTCAAATCCACAATGGCATGGTATTCCGGATCAAGGCTCCGCAGTTCTTCGCCCAACGCCTGCAAGCCTTCCGCCTCCAAACGCCGGCGCATCTCTGTGCGTATGTCATCGGGAATCGTGGGTATATCGTCGATACCTTTCACCACGGCATCGACATACATCATGCTTCCGCCCGAAAGTATAACGTTGTCGTGGGTTGCGTGGAGCATCTCGATGAGTCGCAAAGCATCGGCCTCGTAACGCGCCGCGCTGTAATAGTCGTGAATCGAGAGGTTGCCCACAAAATAAAAGTCGGCCTGTGAAAGTTCCCGCTCGTCGGGACGCGCCGTGCCTATCTGCATTTCGCGATAAACCTGGCGCGAGTCGGCATTCACGATTGGCGCGCGAAATATCTGCGCCAACCGTATGCACAAGGCGGTTTTACCTACCGCCGTAGGGCCTGTAATTACTATCAGATTGCCCAACGGGGAATCAATATCGCGAATCGTCGTCAGCACCAAAAGGTGTGTCGCTTATATCAAGCCCCTCGTTGCCCAGTTCCTCGTCGTCAAATCCCTCGGAACCGTAGAAATCCTCTCCGGTAAAGTTCTCGTCGCCCGCCTGAGCCTTCTTGCCCTTCTTGGGTGCGGGCTCCTCAATGAGTATCTCCTGCGGCGCATCGCCGATGCTGCGTGTGATTTCGGCAGCATCAAGGTTCTTGCCCGGAATCATCTCTTTCAGTTCGATATAGAACGCACGGTTGTTAAACGTGTCGAAGATGAATTTCAAGCGCATAGGCACATCGTCCAACAAACTGCGCAAAGAGGTTTTCTCCATCGTGTACACATCCTCATCATAAGAGGAAAAGCCCATGTCTTCACGCGTTATCTCGCAAACTTTCTCCCACTCGTCGTCGGTGATATAGAAACTCGTCATCTGGTCGTCGGAGTATTTGCACGTACCAAGTATTGCCTGGCAAAAATCGAGGAATGTGGCATCGGCATCAATGCGTATCTCACGAAAAAACTCGTCAACCTCGTCGCTTACAATGGTGAATCTGAAAATCATGTCAAATATGCTTGCGCCCTCCTTGCGGCATTATTTAATGATACCGCGCTTGGCGGTCTCCACAAAGTTTATGATATAGACAATCTCCTTTGTCATCGGAAGTTTGTTCTTTATCTCCTCAATGCTCTCGTTGCGCAGTTTTCCGCTCTGGTAGAGCAGACGATACGCCTCGTGAATGTTTTCGATAGTCTCGTTTGTAAATCCGCGGCGGCGCAGTCCCACTACATTCAGTCCCTGATATGCGGCAGGCTCGCGGGCTACCATTATATACGGCGGGATATCCTGGCTGAAGCGCGTGCCCCCGCCAATCATAACATATCCGCCCACGTGGCAAAACTGGTGTATCAAAACATTCGCGCTTATAACAGCATAATCATCTATTATCACTTCTCCTGCGATTTTGGTGGAGTTTCCGATGATACAGCCACTGCCCAAAGTTACATCGTGAGCCACATGCACTCCCTCCATAAGCAGATTGTCAGACCCGACAATGGTCCGTCCCTTTGAAGCTGTGCCTCTGTTTATTGTAACATTCTCGCGGATTTTATTGTTGTCGCCCACAATTGCCGTGGTCTCCTCTCCGCGAAATTTCAAATCCTGCGGAACGGCGCTGATAACGGCTCCCGGGAAAATTGTATTGCCGTTTCCGATGCGCGCACCGCTCAACACGGTAACACTGTTCATCAGAATATTGTTGTCGCCTATTTCCACATTTTTGTCAATGTAACAAAATGCTCCGATCTCGCAATTCTTTCCGATTTTAGCCTCGGGATCGATAAAAGCCAAGGGACTTATTTTACTCATTATGGCTGGGATTTGGGATTATCACTTATTCTTTACGATTTGCGCGGTGAAAGTTGCTTCGCAGACTATTTGTTCGCCGACAAACACGAAACCTTTCATCGATGAAACTCCATGGCGCACGGGCGCGAGCAGACGTACGTTGAATATCAGCGTATCTCCCGGCACTACCTTGCGGCGGAATTTCACATCGTCGATTTTCATGAAATACGTGCTCCAACGTTCGGGCTCGTCCACGGTACTAAGTACGAGCAAACCGCCGGCCTGTGCCATTGCTTCCACTTGCAAAACGCCCGGCATCACGGGTTCCTGCGGAAAATGTCCGGTGAAGAACGGCTCGTTTGAGGTTACGTTTTTAACGGCTACGATCTGGTTTGAACCCATAGCGATTACTTTGTCAACAAGCTGCATGGGATAACGATGGGGAAGCAGTTGTCGTATGCGGTTAACGTCCATAATCGGTTCTTCGTTGGGATCGTATGTAGGCGCTTGTACTTCGTGTGCGCGTATCTCGCGTCGCAATTCACGAGCAAACTTGTTGTTGATAGTATGTCCGGGGCGTGTAGCAATTATTCTGCCTTTTATCGGACGTCCTACAAGGGCCATGTCGCCAACTATGTCAAGAAGTTTATGGCGTGCGGGCTCGTTTGCCCATTTCAGGGGGCGGTGTGAAATAAATCCGAGCTTTGTAGCATCGCGGCGCGGCAGTTTCATATCATCGGCTATCTGGTCAAGGCGTTCCTGGCTCAGTTCCTGTTCGTAAATAACTATGGCATTGTCGAGATCGCCTCCCTTTATCAATCCGGCTTTAAGCAGCGGCTCCACTTCGCGCATGAATACAAACGTGCGTGCAGAGGATACTTCCTTAGTGAAGTCGGAGAGGCTGTTAAGGGTAGCAAACTGGCTCGAAAACCACTTGGATTCGTAGGAAATCATTGCCGTTATGCTGAATTCTTCATCGGGCAGGATTATAACCGAAGAGCCTGTTTCCTTGTCGTAGACTTCTATTTTTTTCTTTATGATGTAGTAATCTTTGGGGGCAGCCTGTTCTTTAATTCCCACGCGCAATATATTTTCCACGAAAGGCTCCGAAGAACCGTCGAGAATGGGGAATTCCGGGCCGTTCACCTGCATGAGGCAGTTGTCGATGCCCAGGGCGTAAAGCGCAGCCATGGCGTGTTCGATTGTAGAGCAGCGGGCGTCGCCTTTTGCTACCACGGTGCCGCGCGTTGTCTCCACCACGTTTTCGGCTATTGCGTTGATTATCGGTTCACCTTCGAGATCTATTCTCTGTATCTTGTAGCCGGTATTTTCTGCTGCGGGATTGAAAGTTACGGTAAGGTTCAAACCTGTATGCAGTCCCTTTCCGTAGAGAGAGAAGCTGCCGTTCAGTGTTGTTTGTTTGAGCATGATATTTATTTTTCTTTATTGTCGTTATTGAGTTTGTCCATTTGTTTTTGCAGATCATTGACCTGCTTGTAAATTTCGGGGAGATTGCGGAACACAGCCGAGGCTTTGGCAAAACGCCTTGCGTCGATAGCGGGCGAGCCGAGCACAGTCTGTCCTTCCTTGAGTATTGTGCCGGCAATGCCTGCCTGTGCGCCCGAATGGGTATGGGACGCAATTTTCGCGTGTCCGGTTATACCCACTTGTCCGCCAAACATGCACCATTCGCCTATCTTTGTAGAACCGGCCACTCCCACTTGCGCCGACATCACGGTGTTTGCGCCAATTATGTCGTTGTGGGCAATTTGTACAAGGTTGTCGAGTTTCACGCCGTTGCCTATCTTGGTTGTTCCCATCATGGAGCGGTCCACGCAGGTGTTTGCTCCTATTTCCACGTTGTCGCCTATTTCCACGTTGCCTATCTGCGGAATTTTTTCGTAACCGTCGGGAGTCGGTGCAAAACCGAATCCGTCGGCACCTATCACGCAGCCGGAATGGAGAATGACGTTTGCGCCTATTTTGCAGCCGTGATAAATCGAGACGTTGGGATAGATGATGCAGCCTTCGCCTATCGTGCTGCCTTCTTCAACGGTTACGTTGGCATATATCTGCGTTCCGTCGCCCACTGTTACCCCGTCGCCGATGTAGGCAAGCGGAGCGATGTAGACGTCCTTGCCTATCTTTGCGGTTTCGCTCACGTATGCGCGGTCGCTCACGCCTTTGCGTTTGGGTTTGCTCTGCTCATAGAGATTCAGGAGCCTTGCCACGGCCTCGCGCGGGTCTTTCACGCGAACGAGGGTTGCCTTGGGCGTTTGCGCTGGTTTGAAATCCTCCGGCACAAGCACGATGCTGGCATCGGTTTCATACACAAAATTTTCAAACTCTTTGGCGTAAAAAAATGTAAGTGCGCCACTTTGGGCTGTTTCTATGTTGGAAAACGTGCTTACTGCGGCATTCTCGTTTCCCTCAACCTTTCCGCCGAGATAGGCGGCTATCTGTTGGGCTGTAAATTCCATTCTGTTATAAGATTTCCCCATATTTGTCCCCTACTGTCAAAGCAAGGGTATAATACGTATCATTATTGCAAAAATACAAAGCAAAAACCATATAACCCAATGTTGACACGGTTTTTTAGGGGCGTCTTGAATTTTATGACTTAGTTTTTAGGAAAAAACGTGCCAGGACACGTGTAGGAAAGATTGATGCGCGCAGATTTTCTCCCTATTCTCCAACTACGAAAATTGGCTCTCGAAAAGCCCGTTTTCTACCCCGAAAAAACTACACGGCATCTCGTAAAAACTCCAAGGCATCTAATTTAAATTCCGACGCATCTAATTTAAATTAGGTCAGACCTCGTTTTGGGGGTATTTCCTGTTATTTTTCCTCCGTATGTTTCAAGGTGAAAATCAACGGATTCCTGCCAAAAGGAAAAGACACAAAAAAGCCGCGCAAACATTGGGGCGCGGCAGTAGGGGCATTGCTGTTTTCCGAAACCTTATGTGGTGTCAGGAAAACATGCTCTCGATTTTACTCTGGGGCATTATAGCCACAATAGTTTTGCCGTCGGGGGTATATTTCGGCGTGGTGGTGGCAAACAGCTCGTCTATCATCTTGTTCATCTCCTTGTTCGACAGCGGCGAATCGTAGGGAATTGCCGCATGCTGGGCAAGCACAAGGGCTATATGCTTGTCAACTTCTTCCTTAATCTTTGTCTGCCCCGCGCTTTCCTCCAACACATCGCGCAAAAGCTCTGTGGCGTTGAGTTTCTCGGTTCCTGCCGGCAATCCGTTGATTGCAAAACTGCCGTCGCCAAGGTCGGAGAGGTCGAAACCGGCTGCCACAATTTCGTTTGCCATTGCAGCGAGCGTGGTGCGCTCCTGAGTGTTGAGCTGCACGAGTTCCGGGAAAATGATGCGCTCGCTTGCCGCCTTGCGCTCCGACAAGTTTTTGAGGAAACGCTCATATAATATGCGTATGTGGGCGCGATGCTGGTCGATAAACATCAGTCCCGACGGCATGGCGGTTACAATGTAGCGCTTCTTGTATTGATAGTGCTCCAAGGTATGACCTTCGGCAGAATTTGCTCCGGTTTCCTCCACGGCAGGTGCGGCTGTTTTTTCCTGCGACGGCATATCGTTACGCCGGGTTATGCCGTCGAAAAGTTTTTGCCAATTGCGCGGCGCAGCAGGTCGGGATACCTCCGCCGACTGAAAGGGATTGTAGTCTCCGGAAAAGGTAACTTTAGGCTGTTCCACGTTCTTGCTGCGCGGATCATACACGGGAATTCCCAGAGGATTGTCGCCCTCTTCAAAATTAAGCTCCGGCACAGCATTAAACTTGCCCACAGATTCTTTCACCGCCGCCATGAGTATTTGAAACACCGCCTGCTCGTCCTCGAATTTGATTTCGGCTTTCGTGGGGTGGATATTGACGTCGATGCGCGCGGGATCAATGTCGAAATAAACAAAGAAACTCACTTGTTCGTCGGCGGGAATCAGCCGCTCATAGGCAAGCATCACGGCTTTGCCGAAATAAGGGTGGCGCATGTAGCGGCCGTTCACGAAGAAAAACTGTTTGCTGCCTTTTTTACGCGCACTCTCGGGCGTTCCAACAAAGCCCTTGATTTTTACAATCGACGTGTCAACTTCTATATGCAGCAGCTGTTGGTTCATGCGCTTGCCAAACACGTCGGCTATGCGTTGCAGGCAAGACCCCGCCGGCAAATCGTGCACCAAAGTATCGTTGTTGTATAAAGAGAAGCGCACCTCGGGGTGAGCCAAAACTATCTTCTCGAATTCAGTGATGATGTTGTTGAACTCTGTCTGGTTTGACTTCAAGAATCTGCGCCTTGCCGGAATATTGAAAAACAAGTTCTTTACCAAGAAATTCGCACCCACATCACACGCCACCGGTTGTTGGTCGGTTACTTTAGAACCCTCGATTGACAAGCTCACGCCAAGTTTGCTGTCTGCCATACGTGTGCGCAATTCCACCTGGGCCACGGCGGCAATCGAAGGCAAAGCCTCGCCACGGAATCCCATGGTGTGGAGACTGAAAAGGTCGGCAGCTTTGCTGATCTTTGATGTGGCATGACGCTCAAACGCCAAACGCGCATCGGTTTCGCTCATGCCGCAACCGTTGTCCACAACTTGAATGCACGTTTTACCGGCATCGGTTATAAGAACATCGATCTTGGTGGCTCCTGCATCAAGTGCATTTTCCACGAGTTCCTTTACCACCGAAGCGGGACGCTGTATAACCTCTCCGGCAGCAATCTGGTTTGCCACCGAGTCGGGAAGTAGATGTATGATATCCGGCATATTGTGTTTGCAATAGGGTGAATCGAGGCGGCAAAGCCACCAAGGGCAACGGCGCGACTATTTGCCGGTTGCGTTGCCGAGTTTCTTTTTGGCAATCTCAGAGAGCGTTTGCAAAGGAGCCTGACGTCTCACAGTTTCGCGCAGTTCCTTTCCTTCGCCTTTCTCTTTCCATACAAAAATATCGTCCTTGTTTTTGGGGCGGATATAGTCGAACCACGCAAAATTCTTGAGGAACAATTGATCTTCGGGCGCAAGTTTCAAAGGATACATCGTGCCGTTTGCCGGAGCACTCCAAATATGATGCATCTTCCGGTCTTTCATATACATTCTTAGCTCGGAGGTCTGCATGCGGTTGAGCCCGATCATCGTGCTGTCGCTGTCGTAAGGATAATAAGCCACGTCAACATTACCCACAACCTTGCTCCACGAAAGTTTCCCGTCATCAAAATACGCAAACATCTCGCGCCCCGCAACTTGATTGAAGTTGGCGCTGTCGAGTTGCTGCGCGAGCAAAGTTTGTCTTATCACATGAACGCTGTCTAAGGACGAATCGCTCATGAACGCCTGTATTTCCTCGCCAAGCAGCTGCTGATTGTTGTTCCAGACTATGGGATTGCCATACATAGTCATCTTCTTTTCCTTGGAGTCGTATTTCAGCGAATCGCAAACGCTCTGCACATCTACGCGAAAGGCTCTCGCTTTATGGTAGCCGTGTATCAAACGAAATACACTGTCGGTGCGGATATTATAGGTGAATATCTTGAACGTATCGGCGTGCATATAAAGAGTGTCGGGCGAGGAATAGTCGCGCACAACGGCGTTATTGGTTGCCATGGCGTATCCCGTGGTATCATCATACTCGCAATAATCGCCCGTGAGCAGGTTTTTGTTTCCTTTGTCGTTGTAAATGATATTACGATAAGCACGCATTTTTCCGTTCTTCTTGTCGTAATACATACTGTCGCCCGTCATAGTGCTGTTGCCGTTGATTACAACCGAACGGTCGAACAGTTCGGCGTAATCTTTAGCCGTGTCATAATACCCACGTTCGGTGTAGATTTTATTACCGTCGCTGGTGATGTTTGAAGGTCCTACAATATGAGTGAGTTTAGTGAGCGTGTTGTAATGAAGGGTATCGGAGGTGAGAACAAAACGGTCGTTCGTAAGCTTTACGTGGTAGTTGAACACCGCCTCACGGGTTTGCGGCGAATACTCTCCCCAATCGGAAACGAGAACATTCTTGCCATCATAAAGTTTTCCGCCGTCAAAAAAATAGCCAAGGTTGTAAAGTTTGTCGTAGTTCAAACTGTCGGTAACAAGTAGCGTTCCGCGATGTTTAAGATGCACGTTCTTCCGCGCCTGGGCTATCTGGGCATCACCATCATACTTGAGATAATCACCGGTAAGCGACAAAGTGTCTCCCTGAACCATCTTAACGTTGCTGAAAGCCTCAAAGGAATTCGAAGCCTTGTAATAGTATGCGCTGTCGCAGAATAGTTTTATATTGCCATGGTTGAACTGCACATTGCCATTGAGTATGTTGGCATTAGGGTTCTTCATCATGTCATAATGCAAGAGATCGGCATGCACAAGAACGATGCGTTCCCCTTTTTGACGCTTCGTATCCTTTTTTACAGGCTTGGTAGTAGCCGCGCCAACGGTAGTAAAAGCAACAAACAAAAGTAAAATGAGGCACAAACTGCAAAAATGCGATCTGTGCCTTGATAACATGCTACATATATTGCGTTGTATCATTTTTTTACCCAACCTGGATAACGGAAATCGCAATCTCGCCATTCCGGTTTAATACTTATATATGTTGTTTTCTGCTTGTCGCGAATCCAATCATCGATCACCTTGTTTTGCTCTTGGGTTACGAGAATATTCTGCAAGGTTTGGAAATCCTCTGTCATCGAAGCGTAGTGTTCTTCGTTGCGGTCGGTCAATTTTACTATCGCACAAACTTGCTGGCCTTTCTTGGTAGTCATAGAGAATGGCTTGGAAATTTCGCCGGGCTTCATAGTGCTCACAACCTTAGCCACATCTTGCGGAAGATCTCGGAGTTCAAACCACTGAGTCATTCCGGCACGTGGATTGTTTGCCGATACGCTTTTCCCCATTATGCCACGGTTGTTACGAGTGTCTTTATCGTCTGAATAAACCACGGCATCTTCAAACGAGAACTTGCCGTCGCGGATATCTGTAGCGATGGAATCGAGACGGGATAGGCATGCCTTTACTGCGGCATCGCTTACTACCGGTTTCTTGAGTATATGCCGTACGCGTATTTTATCACCTCGGCGATCTATCAACTGTATTATATGATAACCAAATTCGGTCTTGACAATACGTGATACCTTCTTGGGATCCGTAAGTGAGAAAGCAACGTTCGCAAATTCAGGAACAAGTTCGCCTTTACCCATATACGGCAATTCTCCTCCGTTTCGACGCGTACCTTCGTCCTCGCTGTACATCATGGCAAGGGTTGCAAAATCACTTTCACCCGATGTAATTCGTTTGGTATAGTCGCGCAATTCATTTTCGATATGTTCCATTTCTTCGCGGCTCACTTCGGGTGTGTTCGTTATTATCTGCACTTCGTATCGAGTAGGGATAAGAGGCAAACTATCTTGGGGCACATTTTTAAAATAGTTCCTCACCTCGGCAGGAGTAACCTTTACGTCGGCAGCAATCTTGCGTTTCACTTCCTCCACGACTGACATCTTTTTGAGCTGCTCCATTGTCTGCTGGCGTATCTGGGTCATTGGCTTACGCATATACTCTTCCAGTTTTTCCTTAGAGCCAGCCATCTGAATCATATAGTTCAAACGGTATTCCAATTCCTGCAACACATCACCGTCTTTCACTTCAATGCTGTCTATAAGCGCTTGATGTAAAAACAATTTCTGTATTGCCATTTGCTCAGGTATCACGCAGCGCGGATTACCTTCCGTGGCCTCGCCGTTAACTTCGGAAACAAGTCGCTGTTCCTCCACTTCGGATTTGAATATCGGCTCATCGCCCACCACCCAAATCACTTCGTCGATAACGTTATTGTTTTGTGCGAACGCTGTTGCCGGCAAAATCACAGCCGATACGTACAGCAGAATTTTTCTTAGCTTATTCATTCTGTTTTTTTCAATTAACGGAATTCCCTTATTGTTCACGGCTCACGGTTTCCACCACATCGTCGTTAACCTTTACGCTGCTTTTTTCACGCAACTGCTTAATCCATTCCTTTTCCTTGTAGTCTTGATAGTCGCTGGTAACTTGCGCTTTCACATCTGCGAGTTCTTCGGGAGATTTCTTCAGCAGTTTGCCTTCCATTCCGAGATAAGGGAAATGCTTTGAGTTGGGGATTTTCACACTGTCGTTCTTAAATATATATTTGTCGACAATACGATTTTCTCCTTCTTTCCAAATGCCATGCGACACCATTACTTTTTCCTTTCCTCCGGTATTGAAACGCTTTTTTATCTCACCGTTCCAATCTTTTCCCGCATATTTTTTAAGCACAGCCTTCACTTCTTTTACAAGTGCCTCTTCTGTGGTGTGAAACACGAAGCCTTTGTATCGCGGCGAATCCCATTGGTAGTTTTTCTTGTTTTTCTTGAAAAACGCCTCCTGGCCTTTCACGTCTTTTTCAGCCTTATCCCATACCTCCTGTTTGGTAATGTTGTAAGCCAAAAGCCCCTCGCGATAATCTTGGGTTACATATTTCAATGTAGCATCGTCGTTTTCGTGTTCTTTCTCTATTTGATCGAGCACTTCATCGCGTGTCTTTCCGCCCGAAGCCTTTACAAGTTTCTCCACAGCATGGTTGAAAACCATCTGCAGCAAACCTTGTGGGTTGAGAATCTTTATAAGTTCGTCTTTCTTCTGTTCGTAAGGCTGCAATTTGGCCCGCGCGCGCATCAATACTATATGATAGCCTGCCGTTGACTCGAATGGTTCTGACATTTCGCCCGCCTTGAGCGCGTAGCATTTGTCTTCAAACTCTTTGAGTGTCGCCCCAGGACCAATGTCGGGCAATTCGCCGCCGCGACGTGCCGAAGCAATATCCTGCGAGCATGCCTTGGCCACTTCTGCAAAGTCGGCGCCGCTTTTCAAAACGCTGTAAATAGAATCTATCTTGACTTTGGCCTCTGCTTTCTGCTTGTCGCTGGCTTTTTGCGGCACAGAGACAAACACATGCGAGACGCTAAGGATATCCGAATCCTTGAGCTGCGTCTTCATTCGGTCGTAAATCGAACGCACGATGGAATCTTCAAATTGCGTATCGGTAACATATTTCGTCAGCAGGTCGTTGCGATAAGTGGCAAACTCCTGGCGGAATTCCTTTGCGGTATCTATACGTTGCTTGAGCGCTTCCGCTATTTTCAGGCGGTAGTTTATATACAGATCCACATATTCCTTTACGCTTGTACCCGATGCCTTGTTGCGGTTGTAAGCACGTTCAAATTCCGAACGCGCCACATTGTTGCCGTTGATGGTCATCACCACGGGATCGTTGGCATTTTGTGCATATCCACACACACTTGCCAACACTAAGAGCAGTATTCCTCCGATGCGTTTCATATCAGCATTATTAATGATGCGCCGCCTTTCCGGCATTATCCTCTCGGCGCCGGGCTATAGTTGGGAGCTTCGCTCGTTATGTTGATATCGTGCGGGTGGCTTTCGAGCACGCCGGCATTTGTAATGCGGGTAAACTTCGCGTTGTGCAGCTCGTCAATAGTATGAGCGCCGCAATATCCCATTCCGGAGCGCAAACCGCCCACAAGCTGGTATATCACTTCCTGCACAGTGCCTTTGTAGGGCACGCGGCCGCTTATTCCTTCGGGCACGAGCTTCTTGGTATCGGTTACGCCGCTTTGGAAATAACGGTCCTTTGAGCCATTTTCCATTGCTTCCAGCGAACCCATGCCGCGATACGACTTGAACTTTCTGCCATTGAATATTATTGTTTCGCCCGGCGATTCTTCTGTACCTGCCACCAGCGAGCCAATCATCACGGAGTTGCCGCCGGCTGCAAGAGCCTTGACAATATCGCCCGAATAGCGCAGACCGCCGTCGGCAATCATAGGAACTCCTGTTCCGGCAAGGGCGCACGAAACGTCGTAAACGGCTGAAAGTTGCGGAACGCCTACTCCTGCCACCACGCGGGTTGTACAAATCGAGCCCGGGCCTATACCTACTTTTATGCCGTCGGCTCCGGCTTCAACAAGAGCCCTAGCAGCTTCGCCCGTTGCCACATTTCCTACAACAAACTGTTGTTGCGGATACGCCGCTTTTGCCTCGCGCAGTTTATCGATAACGCCCTGAGAATGTCCGTGAGCCGTGTCAATCACAATAGCATCGGCACCTGCTTTGATCAAGGCCTCGATACGTTCGAGCGTATCCACTGTTACGCCCACGCCTGCCGCAACACGCAAACGTCCTTTCTCGTCCTTGCAAGCCATAGGTTTGTCCTTGGCTTTGGTGATATCCTTGTAGGTGATAAGTCCCACGATATGGTTTTCCTTGTCTACCACAGGGAGCTTTTCAATCTTGTTTTGCTGCAAAATTTCCGCAGCCTGGTCAAGATCAGTCTTCTGAGTGGTGGTAACAAGGTTCTTGCTGGTCATCACATCGTCGATTTTCTTGTTCATATCGTGCTCAAAGCGCAAATCGCGGTTGGTAACGATGCCCACAAGATGCTTTTCCTCATCTACCACAGGTATACCGCCGATATGGTATTCGCTCATAAGACAAAGCGCAGCGCGCACCGTAGAGCCATGAAGTATTGTAACGGGGTCGTAAATCATACCGTTTTCGGCACGTTTGACGATAGCCACTTCGCGAGCCTGATCTTCTATCGACATATTCTTGTGGATAACGCCGATACCGCCCTCACGGGCAATGGCAATAGCCATTTTCGATTCGGTTACGGTGTCCATGGCAGCCGTAACAAAAGGAATGTTCAGGTTGATGTTGCGGGTAAATCTTGTAGCAAGTTTCACCTCGCGCGGAAGTACATTTGAATAAGCCGGAATAAGAAGGACGTCGTCGAATGTCAAACCGTCCATTACAATTTTGTCTGCAATAAATGAAGCCATAAAAATATGTTTTTATTGCGCACAAATTTACTCAAAATATTCGATACCCCATAACTACCGCCGCGTTTTTAACCTAATCTAACACCACTTTATATTTATCTCCACCCCACAACGCGCCAATCATAATGTTTTTGGTATTCACGCCATGCAAATCCGCGCACACGGGAGCAGTTTTTCCGTCAGAAAAAACTGCAAAAACCACTCTTCACACATACTTTTTCATTCCCATTTCAGGCTAATTACAAACGCACAAATATTGCCCGAAAAAAGACATCGGATATCGGAAAAACGATGTCAGACATAATTTAAACGATGTCTGACATAATTTAAATTACAAGGCATCTCGTAAAAACAAGATGCCTTGTAATTTTTCGATGCAAGCACAAGCGTTTCCGCAACAAGCCAACAATCTGTTTTACAAGCGTTTCTAAAAGTAACAGCACAAACCATGAAATCCACGGCAAAAGCATGAGCAAAATAAAAATCGGGGCGGCATTTTGCCGTCCCGATTTCTCGGTATAAAGTGTTACAAATGTTTTGTTTTCTTCGCTACATCGCGGATTACATCATGCCGCCGCCCATTCCGGGATTTGCCATAGGAGCGGGAGCGTCCTCTTTCTTGTCGCAAATCACGCACTCTGTGGTGAGGAACATGCCTGCCACAGAAGCAGCGTTCTCAAGAGCTACACGTGTAACCTTTGCAGGGTCAACCACACCCTGTTCGCGCAAATCGCCCCAGGTTTCGGTTTTAGCGTTGAAGCCGTAGTTGCCTTCGCCCTCGCGAACCTTGTTCACGATCACAGCACCTTCGATGCCCGCATTGGAGCAAATCTGGCGCAAAGGCTCCTCAATTGCGCGACGAACTATTGCAATACCCGTTGTTTCGTCCGCATTGTCGCCCGTCATGTTGTCGAGAGCTTTCTGTGCGCGGATATAAGCCACGCCACCGCCGGTTACGATACCCTCTTCGATAGCTGCGCGCGTTGCACATAGAGCATCGTCGCAACGATCTTTCTTTTCTTTCTGTTCGGTTTCAGATGCCGCACCAACTTCGAGTACACATACGCCGCCCGAGAGCTTAGCAAGACGTTCCTGAAGTTTCTCCTTGTCGTAAGTAGAAGTGCAGTTTTCGATTTCATTCTTCAACTGGCCGATACGATCCTGGATATTCTGTTTGTCGCCGCCGCCGTTAACGATAGTAGTGTTGTCTTTGGTTACGGTTACCTTCTCTGCCGAGCCGAGCATCTCTATTGTTGCTTGCTCAAGCTTCAATCCCTTGTCTTCGCTGATAACTACGCCGCCGGTAAGAATTGCTACATCTTCGAGCATAGCCTTGCGACGATCGCCGAAGCCAGGAGCCTTGATTGCGCAAATCTTCAATTGTGCGCGCAAGCGGTTTACCACCAAAGTTGTGAGGGCTTCAGAATCCACGTCTTCTGCTATTACGAGAAGTGGACGCCCGCTCTGCACAGCGCTGTTCAATATTGGGAGGAAATCCTTGAGGTTGGAGATTTTCTTGTCGTATATCAAAATGTAGGGCTTCTCCATTACGCATTCCATCTTCTCCGCCTCGGTGATGAAATAGGGTGAAAGATATCCGCGGTCGAACTGCATACCTTCTACAGTCTTCAAAACGGTGTCGCGTCCCTTTGCGTCTTCGATTGTAATCACTCCGTTTACGCTTACAGCGCGCATACCGTCGGCGATGAGCTTTCCGATTTCGGGGTCGTTGTTTCCGGAAATTGTTGCAACCTGTTCGATTTTCTCGTAGCTGCTTTCGATTTTTTCTGCCTGGCTCTTGATTTCTTCTACAACCTTTGCCACAGCCTTGTCAATGCCTCGTTTGATATCGAGAGGGTTTGCGCCGGCTGCCACATTCTTCATTCCTTCGGTAAGGATAGCCTGTGTGAGCACGGTAGCCGTTGTAGTTCCGTCGCCTGCGTCATCTCCGGTTTTGCTTGCCACACTCTTTACGAGCTGTGCGCCTGCATTTTTGAACGAGTCCTCGAGTTCGATTTCCTTTGCTACGGTTACGCCGTCCTTTGTGATGCGGGGAGCGCCGAATTTCTTGTCGATAACCACATTGCGGCCCTTAGGACCGAGAGTAACCTTCACTGCGTTTGCCAAGGCATCGGCTCCTTCTTTCAGAAGTTCGCGTGCCTCTACATTATATTTTACGTCTTTTGCTGCCATGATTTTGTTGTTTTTTACAAGTTAAACATATTATGCCAAAATAGCGAGAACGTCGCTCTGGCGCATGATGAGATATTTTTCATCGCCAATTTCGATTTCTGTGCCTGCGTATTTGCCGAAGAGCACTTGGTCGCCGGCTTTGAGCACCATTTTTTCGTCTTTAGTGCCTTCACCTGCAGCTACAACTTCGCCTTTCAACGGTTTTTCCTTAGCTGTATCGGGAATAATGATACCTGCCACAGTTTTCTCCTCAGCCTTTGCGGGAGCAATCAGAACTCTGTCTGCCAATGGTTTAATGTTCATGTCTTTATTATTTTAAGTAATTTCTATTTGTTGTTTGTTGGTCAACGCCGCTAATGCAACGTCTTCTGCTAAGGATAAAGCCAAAAGCGTGCCAAACTCTATATGGATATAGCAAAAAAGGAAAAATATTTTTCTCCATAGCATGACAGACATTGACGGCCGTGTCATTTTATGACAAAATGTCATAACGTCGTTCTTGCATGGCACAACATCGTGTCTACACCGCTCCCAAATGCCCAAGCAGAGGCATATTATATATAATGTATATCATAGGAATTTTACGTTGCCGCATCTCGTAAAAATTCCAAGGCATCTAATTTAAATTCCGACGCATCTAATTTAAATTACATGGCCCGGAGTTTTTTCGATATCAGGACACGTTTTTTACGGCATCAAATCTCGACAACACTACAACTATACGCCATTATAATATATGCTTCACACAGCCCCGTTTCACCGCAAAACTTCGCGAAGCAACTTCATTTTACCCGAAAATGGTGATAGCAAATCATTATTTGTAGTGATTGCGCGAAAAGGGGATACTTGCCAACTTTGCACACAGAAACTCATTAGAATTTTTATTATGAAGAAAACAATTGTAGTTTACGGCTCTTCCACAGGAAACTGTGAGGGCATCGCACAGAAAATAGCAGGAAAACTCGGTTGCGAGGCTATAGATGTGAACAGTTTGAACGCAGACGTCATTAATGCCAACGACAACCTGATTCTCGGCACTTCCACATGGGGAGCAGGCGACATGCAAGACGACTGGTACGACGGCGTGAAGGTTTTGAAGGCTGCCGGATTGAGCGGAAAGACCGTGGCAATTTTCGGCTGCGGCGACGGCGAATCGTATTCCGACACATTCTGCGGCGGAATGGCAGAACTGCGCGATGCAGCGCAGGAAGCAGGCGCCAACATCATAGGCGCGGTTTCCACCGAAGGATATACTTTTGACGACTCGGCAGCTGTGGACGGCGACAAATTCCTTGGACTCGCTCTTGACGAGGACAACGAAAGCGACAAAACCGACGAGCGCATAGAAAACTGGGTAGCAGAAATCACACCTCAACTATAATTTCAATGCAAACGGTGCAGAAAACAGAGGCAATGCCTGCCGACATGAAAGTGCTGGTGAACCATATCTACGAATTCAAGAAAGGAGTGCGAAAAATGGTATTGTTCACCTGCAACAGCTGTTATGAAGAATATGCCAAGGGGAAACTCGAGAAAAACGGCATAGACTATTTCACACAGCCCGTGGGAAACGGGAAAATAAATCTGTTTTTCGGACGGGGAGAATGCATCGAAGCGGCAAAATTGCTTGTCAACAGACCTATTAGCATGCTTACCCCCGAAGAAGATTTCATTCTCGGCACACTTCTGGGCTATGACGTATGCACCGAATGCGAACGATATTGCAAATTCAAGCGACGCGGCAGCAAATGCGCCGCAAAAGCCGAGCAGCCCGAGGCATAGCCGCAGGCCTACGACAGAAACAATATTTTCTTGGACT
The DNA here is from genome assembly GCA_963660485.1 of bacterium. Taxonomy (GTDB): domain Bacteria; phylum Bacteroidota; class Bacteroidia; order Bacteroidales; family Bacteroidaceae; genus UBA6398. Next base: position 38,210 of record CAVKYH010000006.1, read on the forward strand.
ATAAACGAACAACCCCGCGCCTGACATAGACGCGGGGTTGTTATATATCGTAAATACGATTACAGATTTGCCAATTCCAAAGCTTTGTCAACGGCAGCATTAAGTCCGTCAACATTATGACCGCCTGCGGTTGCAAAATGCGGCGCACCGCCTCCACCGCCCTGGATAAGCTTTGCAGCTTCGCGCACAATCTGACCCGCATTCAAATTATGGTCTTTCACCAAATTTTTGCTTATCATCAGCGTGAGCATAGGCTTGTCATTGCCCGTCGTACCAAGTATGCAGAACAAATTCTCGGGTATCTCCGCCGAAATCTTGAACGCCAAATCTTTTGCAGCCTCGGGCGAAATGGGCAATACAGTCTTGATTACCGTTATTCCGCCTCTGTTTTCCGCGCGTTTCACAAGAGCGGCTTTCATATCCTCCACTTGTTTTTGCATAAACGAGTCAATCTTTTTGTGAAGGTCGCCGTTCTCTTCCACAGTCTTCTTTATTACAGCCGTCAGGTCTTTTGCGTTGTTGAAAAGCAGGCGCAATCCGTTAAGCAAGTCCTCTTCTTTATACAACAACTCCTCTGCAGCCGCTCCTGTAATGGCTTCAACACGGCGTACACCTGCTGCCACAGAACTTTCAGAGACTATATGGAAAAGTCCGATGCGTCCCGTGCTCTTTGCATGGCAACCTCCGCAAAACTCCACGCTATCTCCGAATTTCACCACGCGCACCTTGTCGCCGTATTTCTCACCGAAAAGCGCAATGGCTCCGAGTTTTTTCGCCTCTTCTATGGGCGTGTCGCGATATTCCTGCAAAGGAATGTCGGCACGTATGGCAGCGTTTACAATACGTTCGGCCTTGCGCAACTCTTCAGGCGTTACTTTTTGATAATGTGAGAAGTCGAAACGCAGATAATCGGGCGTAACCAAAGATCCCTTCTGTTCCACGTGATTTCCAAGCACTGTGCGCAAAGCGAAGTCAAGCAAGTGGGTTGCGGTATGGTTTGCCTCGCTGCCTCGGCGCCAGTTGGTATCGACAACAGCCTTGAACGTTGCTTCGGGGTGCTGCGGAAGTTTGTCTGTAATGTGTAGCGCGAGATTGTTTTCGCGTTTTGTATCCTTTATCTCTATTGTCTCGAACTCGCTGACCAATTTTCCTTGATCTCCAACCTGTCCGCCCATTTCTGCATAGAAAGGTGTTACGTCCAAGACCAGTTCATAATGCGTTTTTTTCTTTTGTGCGACGCTACGATAACGGGTAATATGGCACTCATGTTCGGTGGTGTCCCAACCGACAAAGGTTTCGTTTCCCGGATTTACCTCCACCCAGTCGCCGAGTTCCACTTGGGCGGCATTGCGGGCGCGCTGTTTTTGTTTTTGCATCTCTTCGTTGAATCCTTCTTCGTCAACGGTCATGCCATTCTCGGTGCAGATCAATTCTGTAAGGTCGAGTGGGAAACCGAATGTGTCGAAAAGCGTGAAAGCCTTGACGCCTTCGATTTGTTGTTTGCCTGCGTTTTTCGTCTCTGCGATTATGTTGTCGAGCAGGTTGATTCCCGTTGAAAGTGTGCGCAGGAACGCCTCTTCTTCTTCTCTTATCACACGGCCGATAAGCACTTTCTGCGCCTTCAGCTCGGGATAAGAATCGCCCATTTCCTCAACGAGTGTGGGCACGAGCTTATATATGAATGCTTCTTTCTGATCAAGGAAAGTGTAGGCGTATCTCACAGCGCGGCGCAAGATACGACGTATCACGTATCCGGCTTTTGCGTTGTCGGGCAACTGCCCGTCGGCTATCGAGAAAGCGATGGCGCGAATATGGTCAGCCACCACGCGCATTGCCACGTCGGTTGCCTCGTCTTTTCCATAGGCTTTGCCGCTGATTTCCGCTATTTTTTTGATGATAGGCTGGAATATGTCGGTATCGTAATTGGAATTCTTGCCTTGGAGCACGCGGCAAAGGCGTTCAAAGCCCATTCCCGTATCGATCACCTTTGCGGGAAGCGGTTCGAGCGAGCCGTCTGCTTTGCGGTTGTACTGCATGAAAACGAGATTCCATATTTCTATTACGAGCGGGTTGTCTTTGTTTACGAGCGATGCGCCGCTTACTTTTTTCTTGTCCTCGTCTGAGCGCAAGTCGATATGTATTTCCGAGCACGGGCCGCATGGTCCGGTGTCGCCCATCTCCCAGAAGTTGTCGTGTTTGTTGCCGTCGATTATATGGTCTTTGGGGAAATATTTCTCCCAGTATTCAGCAGCTTCATTGTCGCGTTCGAGCCCTTCGGAAGCTGCGCCTTCAAACACGGTTACATAGAGATCTTTTTTCTCAATCTTGAGCACGTCAACAAGATATTCGTATGCCCAACTGATGACTTCCTTTTTGAAATAGTCTCCGAAGCTCCAGTTTCCGAGCATCTCAAACATTGTGTGGTGGTAAGTGTCGTGTCCCACTTCTTCAAGGTCGTTGTGCTTTCCGCTCACGCGCAGGCATTTTTGCGAGTCGGTGCAACGGCGGCTCTTGGGCTCTGCGTTTCCGAGTATAATGTCTTTGAACTGGTTCATTCCCGCGTTGGTAAACATTAGCGTGGGATCGTCTTTCACCACAATGGGAGCGGAAGGCACTATGAGGTGTCCTTTCGACTCGAAGAACTGTTTGAATGATTCTCTTATTTCGTTTGCTGTCATCATGACTGGATAAATTTCATATATAAAACGTTGCAAAGTTACAGTGTTTTCTTTACTTTTGCAAGAACAACATTAGTAAAACTCATTATCCCGTATGGCTTTATCTGCAAACAAAGACTTGAAAATGTACTACTCCATCAGCGAAGTTGCCCAAAAGTTTGGCGTGTCGGAAACATTGCTCCGCTTTTGGGAGAAGCAGTTTCCGCAGATAAAACCGCGCAAGAGCGGGCGAAACATCAGGCAATACAGCAAAGAGGACATTGAGCAAGTGGGGCTGATATACAACCTCGTGAAAGTGCGCGGGCTCAAGCTCGCCGCTGCACGCGAGGCGCTCAACAAGAACCGCAGCGGTGTGCAGCAGGTTGCCGAAGTGATTACAAAGCTAAAGGCTATCCGCGCCGAACTAATGGATTTGAAGCACGGGCTTACGCAGTTTGAATAGTCAAGAAGCCTTAAAACATATCCCCAAGCGCATATTTTTCACTCCATTCGCAGTGGGGAAAAAACTACACGGCATCTCGTAAAAATTCCGGGCCACCAAATTTAAATTCCGACGCATCTAATTTAAATTAGGTCTGACCTCGTAAAAAGCATATTTGCACATTGCGAAAACGGCAGCAAATGAGCGGAATGCATTAAAGTGTAATCGTCGTTCCTACATGGCTTGAAGCAAAAACACTATCTTTGCAAAGACATGGAAAAACTTTGGAACAAAGATTATTTGCGCGTTATGCTCGTGAACTTCATGATGTATTTCGCGTTTTATCTACTCACTCCCCTTCTTCCCCTATATCTGAGCGAGAAATTCGGTGCGTCAAACAATATGATAGGCGTTGTGCTCTCGGGATATGTGGTGGCCGAAATCGTGGCAAGGCTTTTCAGCGGTTTCATAGTTGACAGTTTCGACCGCCGCCACGTGCTTCTGTGGAGCGTATCGCTGTTTTTCGTGTTTTTCGGCGGCTACCCCATTGCCGGAACGCTTCTGATGTTTGCCATAGTGAGAACCCTTCACGGCTTGCCCTTTGGCGTGGTAACGGTGGCCAACAGCACAGCGGCAATAGACGTGCTGCCCTCGTCAAGACGCAACGAAGGGCTCGGCTTCTACGGCCTGAGCAACAATCTCTCAATGGCAATAGCCCCGAGTGCGGGAGTTTTCTTATACAAATGGACAAACAGTTTTGAACTTCTCTTTTGGCTCTCGTTTTTCATAGCCATGGGCGCGCTCGGAGTGGCTTCCACGATAAACCTTCCCAAACGCGAAATCAAAACCGACAAACGCCCCATCTCGCTCGACCGTTTTTTTCTCACCCGCGCCTGGCTTCTGAGCATCAACATCGCATTTTTCGCATTCTCGTGGGGAGTGATGAGCTCCTATATTGCACTCTACAGCAAAAACGTGCTGGGAATAACAAGCGGCACAGGCACATTTTTCATGCTAATCTCAACCGGACTGATTGCCTCGCGGCTTCAAGGCGCAAAAGCCCTGCGCCAAGGGAAACTTACCCTTAACGCAGCCGAAGGAGCGTGCATCTCGCTCATAGCATATTTCATCTTCATAGCATTTCCCTCAACATTCACCTACTACGCTTCGGCATTGCTCCTCGGACTGGGCAACGGACACATCTATCCCGCCTTTCTAAACATGTTTGTAGGCATGGCACACCACAACGAACGCGGCACGGCAAACTCATCTATACTAATGTCGTGGGGAGTGGGCATGGGAATCGGAATTCTGTTGGGCGGAATGGTGAGCGGAAGCCATGGCTATCAGGCAGCATTCTGGATGAACTTCGCGGTAAACGCCGCCGGAGTGGTTTTGTTCTTCGCCGCAACGCGCAAATTCTTCCTCACACGCAAGATAGCGGAATAAAAAACGACAGAGAGCCGCAGCAGGCAAACAAACTCTGTTGGGGTTTCGAAAATTACCCATACCGCAAAGACCATATCACGACAAAAATCGCTATATTCGCACACAAGAAATATAACGACAGATGCAGAACGGAAAACTCCTGTGGGTGGACGACGAAATAGACATGCTGCGCGCCCATATCATCTTTCTCGAAAACAAAGGATACAATGTTGACACCGCGACAAACGGCATCGACGCTCTCGACATGTGCAAAGACGGAAACTACGACCTTGTAATGCTCGACGAAAACATGCCCGGACTAAGCGGATTGGAGGTGCTCACGCAGATAAAGGAGATACTGCCCGACACACCCGTTGTGATGGTTACGAAAAGCGAGGAAGAAGATATTATGAACCAGGCCGTGGGACAGAAAATAGCCGACTATCTAATAAAACCCGTTAACCCTAGCCAGATACTGCTTACGCTAAAAAAGAATATCCACAAGCGCGAAATTGTGGACGAGGTTACGCAAACGGGATACCGCCAAGAGTTCGCAAAAATAAGCATGCAGATAAACGACTCGCTTTCCGCCGAAGATTGGACCGATGTGTACAAAAAACTGGTGTATTGGGAACTCGAATTACAGGACACCGGCGGAGCGATGGACGAGATGCTAAAAATGCAAAAGGAGGAAGCAAACACTGTGTTCGGCAAATTCGTAAAACGAAACTATCTTTCTTGGCTCAAAAGCCCCGAAACACGCCCCTTGATGAGCAATGATTTGTTCCGCAAGCGCATATTTCCCCTACTCGATGCGGGAAAAAAGGTTTTTCTGATGGTTTTCGACAATTTCAGATACGACCAATGGAGAATGTTGAGCCGCGACCTTGCAACCGACTTCACTTTTGACGAAGAATTATACTACAGTATTCTCCCCACCGCCACACAATATGCGCGCAATGCCATATTTTCGGGACTCATGCCCCTACAAATCGAAGAAATATTCCCAGGACTTTGGGTTGACGAGAACGAAGATGAAGGCAAGAACCTGAAAGAAAAAGAACTTATCGCCACACAGCTGCACAGGTTCCGCCGCAAAAACACCTATTCCTACAACAAGGTGAACGATTCGCAGGCTGCCGACAAATTTCTCTCACAACTTCCGCAACTCGAGAAGAATGATTTGAACGTGCTCGTGGTAAATTTCATCGACATACTTTCACACGCACGCACGGAGCAGAAAACGGTGCGCGAACTCGCCTCGGACGAAGCAGCATACCGCAGCATAACGCTCTCATGGTTCAGATACAGCGCAATGAAAGAGCTTTTCCGCCAACTGGCTGAGCGCGAATTTACCGTAATAGTAACTACCGACCACGGGAGTATCCGTGTAGGACAACCGGCAAAGGTTGTAGGCGACCGCGAAGTGAATACAAATCTGCGCTACAAGCTCGGGAAAAATCTTAAATACAACAACAAGGAAGTCTTCGAGGTACGCCGTCCCGCCGATGCGCTTCTCCCCTCGCCCAATCTCTCAACTTCTTACATTTTTGCCACAGGCAACAGATTTTTTGCCTATCCCAACGATTTCAACCACTATGTAAGATACTACAGCAACACATTCCAACACGGCGGAATCTCAATGGAGGAAATGATTGTGCCCTTTATCACCCTCCATTCCAAACGCCGCTGAAAACAAGCAATACAACATAAAAGGAACAATGGAAATCAAGATAACATCATTAGACAGCATCGAAACTGCAGCAAAGCAATTCGTAGCCCAAATGGGCAACCGCAAGATATTCGCCTTTTACGGCAACATGGGAGCGGGCAAAACCACATTCATTCGCGCCATCTGCCGCGAACTCGGCGTTACCGAAGAAGTAACATCGCCCTCGTTCGCAATAGTAAACGAATACCGCAGCGAGACAACAGGTGCAAGTTTTTTCCATTTCGATTTCTATCGCATAAAGAAGATTGAAGAAGTTTACGACCTGGGTTACGAAGATTACTTCTACGGCGGCGGAGTAAACTTCATTGAATGGCCGGAACTGATAGAAGACCTCCTGCCCGAAGAAACCGTGAAAGTATCTATCACAGAAGACATTGACGGAACAAGAACCGTAACGGTTGACGCCTGAAACATTGCCGAAAAAACTACAAGGCATCTCGTAAAAACTCCGACGCATCTAATTTAAATTAGATGCGTCGGAATTTAAATTTGGTGGCCCGGAGTTTTTATGGCATGCCGCATCGTTTTTAAAACATCAATTTTGGCTCAAAAAACGATGCTCCCCGATTGTACAACACCGGATATTTGGAAAAGTTTGCGTACATTTGCGTAATGTTAAACAGTAAAACCCAGCAACAATGTTTGATGTAAAACAATGCCTGAACGACAGCGAGAAAAAAATGTCGCAGTCAGTAAAGCATCTTGAGGAAACATTGGCACGCATACGCGCAGGAAAAGCCAATGTAGAGATTCTCGACGAAGTGAGAGTGGAGAGCTACGGCACGATGATGCCTCTCAACCAGGTTTCGGCAGTTACCACGCCCGATGCACGCACCATAGCCATTAAGCCATGGGACAAAAGCATGATGCGCGCCATTGAAAAGGCTATTATCAACTCCAACGTAGGAATCACACCCGACAACAACGGCGAGATTATACGTCTCACCATTCCGCCTCTCACAGAAGAGCGACGCAAGGAACTTGCAAAGCAGTGCAACAAAGAAGGAGAAGCAGCCAAGGTGGGCATACGCAACATACGCCGTGAGACAATAGACAAATTGAAAAAGTCGGTGAAAGACGGTGTGAGCGAGGACAACGAAAAAGATGCGGAACAAAACCTGCAGAAACTTCACGACAAATATGTGAAGCAGGTGGACGAACTTCTTGCACAAAAGAACAAGGAAATAATGACCGTATAAGCCATGCGGGGAACCGTTATACGCACGGCGGGAAGCTCTTATCTCGTGCGCACGGCGGAAAAGGGAGATGTGGAATGCTCTGTGCGCGGAAATTTCCGCCTCAAGGGCATCCGCACCACCAATCCCGTTGCTGTGGGAGACAATGTAGAAATAACCATGTCGCCCGAAGGCAGCGGCATGATTGTGGGACTTCTCGACAGAAAGAACTACATCATTCGCAAAGCCACCAACCTTTCAAAGCAAAGCCAGATACTCGGTGCCAATATAGATCAGGTTCTGCTTTTCGTTACCATTGCACGGCCCGAAACCCTTACCACATTCATCGACCGCTTTATCGCCTCGGCTGAAGCCTATGGAGTAGACGTGATACTCGGTTTCAGTAAAATCGACAGCTATTCCCAACAGGAAAACGAGCAGATGAATGCGTTGTCCGAAGTATACCAGAAAATCGGCTACCGCACAGTGAAATTCTGCGCCCTCAAAAGCATTTCCCAAGAAGTGATAGAAGTGTTGCGCGGAAAGGTTACACTTATCGCAGGAAACTCCGGAACAGGAAAATCAACCTTTGTAAACTCGCTCATACCCGACGCCGGCGCAAAAACATCAGAAATTTCCGAAAGCCATCTCACCGGAATGCACACCACAACCGACAGCCGCATGTATTTTCTTGAGCAAGGCGGAGCGGTAATCGACATTCCCGGAATAAAAGGCTTTGGAACGTTCAATATGAAGCGCGAAGAAGTGAGCCATTACTTTCGCGAACTGTTTGAAACGGGACACGAATGCCGCTTCAACAATTGCACCCACACCAACGAGCCAGGCTGCGCCGTGAAGCAGGCACTCCAAGAAGGCAAGATAGCATCTTCGCGCTACGCGTCCTATCTGAATATGCTCGAAGACGGTTGCGAATCGAAATATCGCGAGGCTTATTGAGCCTATAAACCTCTAAAAAAATCCATAATACAAGAAAAATGAAACCATATAGAATCACAGCCACACTGATGGCGCTGGCAGTCAACGCGTGTGTGCTTGCAGGAAATCCCCAAACGCCCGCAATCCAAAACATAAAGGTAAAAGGATATCCCGGAACGCGCATCGACCAAATCATCTCAAACCGCGTGATGAAAGAAGACCTTAATCCTTTGGTAGACGTGTTTGCCACAAAAACCGAAAGCCACCGCTGGCAAACGGAGTTCTGGGGAAAATGGGCAATAGGCGCCTGCGCACTCTACGAATACAACCACGACAAAAACCTGTACGACCGCATAAAAACTTCGGCCGAGGGAGTGATGAAAAACCAGGACAAAAACGGATACATAGGCAATTATGCGCCCGACAAGCAGCTTAAAGAATGGGATATCTGGGGACGTAAATATGTGGTGCTCGGACTTCTTGCGTGGCACGACATATCAGGCGACAAAAAAGCTCTGACATCGGCTTGCCGACAAGTGGATTTCCTCGTTTCGCAACTGAAGGAAAAAAATCTTTCATTTGTTGAAACCGGAAATTATCGCGGTATGCCAAGCGCTTCGATACTTAATGCCGTTGTCAAGCTCTACAATAAAACGGGCAACAAGAAGTATCTGCAGCTTTCGGAGCAGATAGCGGAAGAAATGGAGTCGTCAAAAGGTCCGCAAATACTGGCGAAAACCCTGCAAGGTATACCGTTGGCAGAACGTTTTCCCGCGCAGCAAGCATGGTATAACTTCTACAACGGACAAAAAGCCTACGAAATGATGTCGTGTCTGCAAGGATTGCTCGACCTATACCTTGTAAACGGCAACCAATCGCTTCTCGACGGCACCACAAAGGTTGTAGACATGATTATCTCGCAGGAAATCAACATTGCAGGCTCTGGCGCATCTATGGAATGCTGGTATGGCGGAAAGGCATTGCAGACCCGTCCCTCCGTGCACGAAATGGAAACCTGCGTAACCACTACGTGGATAAATCTGTTGCGCCGAATGCTGATGATAACGGGCGACGCAAAATATGCCGACCTTATGGAGCAAAGCATATACAATGCGCTTTTTGCGGCATTCAAGGGAGATGCATCGCAGATAGACAAATATACGCCGCTCGAGGGAGTGCGCACAATCGGCGAGGAACAATGCGGGCTGCACATCAACTGCTGCAACGCCAACGGGCCGCGCGGTTTTGCCGCCATACCGCAAACGATGTACACCTTCAAAGACGGCGCAATCAACGTGAACCTTTACGTGGCTTCGGAGGCTGAAATTTCGCTCGGCAACAAAAAGAATACGGTTACATTGGTACAAGAGGGCGACTATCCGCGCACCGACGAGATGAGCATCAAAGTAAAAACCGCCAAGCCCGCGAAATTCCCGTTGTGTCTGCGCATTCCGTCATGGGGAAAAGGCACAACGGTGAGCGTGAACGGCGAAAGAGCCGAAGGAACTGCCGTTGACGGATACCTGAAAATAGACCGCGAGTGGAAAGACGGCGATGCAGTGAAAATCAAGTTCGACATGCCCGCCCGCCTGGTGCGCCAAGACGGTTTCGATGCCATTGTCCGCGGTCCGATAGTGCTTGCACGCGACAGCCGCTTCAATCAAGGCGACATCGACGAGGTAGTTTCCATTCCCAACAAAGGCGGAATAGTAGACGTAAAGCCTTGCGACACCCCCTCGTGGGCGTGGATAAGTTTCAAAGTCCCGGTGATTCTCGGCGTAGACTATATAGACCACGGAAATCCCGTGGAAGTAAATTTCTGCGACTTCTCGTCGGCAGGAAACTCTTGGAGCCAGAACGAACGCTACCGCGTATGGTTGCCCGAGGTAAACAATCCCGAAAACATTTTGAAGAAATAAATCAGAAATCAATCCTTTCGGAAACACCCACAAGCGCCGGCCGTTTATACGGTCGGCGTTTTTCATGCATTCCCACAACTTTTCGCAGAAGTATTTCCGCATTAAAAACAAGCGGAAAACACAGTCAAAAAACAATAACAGGATATCGCAAAAACAATGTCTGATATTATTAAAATAATGTCTGACATCGTTTGAATAATGTCAGATATCGGAAAAATCATTTGCCGAGTGATTTTTTGCACGCCTTATTTATATGTCTCCGCAAACCGAAACGGAAATCTTTTTCCGCATGTTTGAAGTATTTTCCCGCTTGTCTGAAGCCCCATTCCGCGAGCCAAAAACCATGCTGCGCAGGGCGAAAAAACTCCGGGCCACCAAATTTAAATTAGATGCGTCGGAATTTAAATTCCGGGCCTTGGAGTTTTTACGAGATGCCTTGTAGTTTTTAAAACAAAAATCCGGTGAAAGTATTTCAAGCATCTACACTTTCACCGGACCGTTATAATTCCGGAAAATTCGGCATCAGAGCCGAAAAATTCCTATCCGTTTCCTTGCTGTATACCCCAGGATTTTATTTGTTTGCGCTGCCGTCGCCACCGCCGGGGATAGGATTGTTCTCCTTGTCGGTGCGGCTGTTCAGCTTCTCTATGTTGCTCACCAATATTTCGGTAACGCTGCGCTGTATTCCGTTCTTGTCGGTATAAGTATTGGTGCGGAGTTGCCCTTCCACGTAAAGTTTGTCGCCTTTGTGCACATACTTTTCCACAAACTGCGCCGTTTCGCGCCAAGCCACAAGGCGATGCCATTCTGTACGCTCCGGCACTTGCGTACCGTTCTTTAATGTATACGCACGCTCCGATGTAGCGAGAGACAATTGCGCCACAGCCATGTTGCTGTCCACATACCGAATTTCGGGCTCGCGCCCCACATTTCCTATAAGCATTACCTTGTTAAGCGACATATCGTTTAGTTTTTGGGTTATCTTATTCTGTAGGAATCTCTCACGAGCTTTTCGTCATGACGAATGCTTCTGTAGGCAATAACCACGAGGATTATCGCAAGCAGAGGGAAGTTCTCGTAAATTTCAATGCTCGGATCGAGTTTCAGATACCTTGCAATGGATATCACACAACTGATGCGGGTGATGTAGTACACAAGCAGTACAAATATTACCCACAAGCACATGCGCATTTGCAGTTTGCGTTTGCGGAACATCGCAATAGCTGCCGCCGACAAGCCAGCCGCGCCCAACAACATCACACCCATTACGGAATAAAGGTGATTTGAACTGTGGGCGTCGCTCAACGAGAAATTCGACAACGTAGCAATAGGAAGCCCCGTCTGAGGGTGTTTGAACACTACGGTAAGGCTATACGCCGAAACCACAAGCAGCACAAACGCGGCAAACAAGTATAATGTCTGTTTCCTTTGTATCATTTTCTAAAAGGGGAATTTTCGCAACAATATGCCGCGTTTACACAATTCCTTCCTCTCCCGTTGTGGGATTGCGGTAGTACAAACGATCGTCAATAAATTCCTGCTCGGCGATAAGCACAGGTTTTGGAAGATGTTCGTAATAGCGGGAAATTTCTATCTGTTCGCGGTTTTCAAAAACCTCGTCAAGATTTTCGTTGGTCGAAGCGAATTCCTGCAATTTCTTTTGAAGATCATTTTTCATCGCCACCGATATTTGGTTTGCGCGACGCGACATTATTACAACGCTTTCATAAACATTGTTTGTACCTTTTGCAAAATCAATAATGTTGCGCGTCTGGGTATTGGTAGGCGCATCAATTTTCTTATAATCCATCTTGTTGAAAAATATATTGTCTTGTAAAAATTCTATTGCTCTATTGTTTGTTTTTCGGCCTCTTTGGTTTTGCTTTCAGCTTCTTTTGCTTGCTTTACAGCGCTTTTAGCAGCAGCCTTTTCCTCTTTTGCCGTTACGGAGATGTCTTTTCTTTGGGTTTTCTCGAAGATTGTTTTTGCTTCTGTCAGATATTTTGATTCCGGGAATTCGTTGGCAAACGCATAATATTCCTCGGAAGCAGCATCAAGACGCTCGCGTTTCTTCGCTTCCACGCTGTGGGTTGCAAGAAGATACTTTGCGCGCAGCAGCATTATGGCGAAATCTTCGCGGCGTTTGGAATAGGGATAATCTCTCATGGCATTTTCTGCTGTGATGATGCATGCCTGATAGTTGTTTCCGCCAAAGGAGCAGTTTCCAAAGTAGCTGCCGAGGTCGAAATAGGTCTTTGCCGAAAGGTATTCCTTTTCCACGAGTTTGTCCTGCAACTTGAAAATCATGTTTTGCGCATCTTTTGTGTAGGAACTCTGAGGATATATTTCGAGCATATTCTGGAAAGCCGTTACGGCCTCGTATGTTTCGGTCTGGTCGAGTTTTGGTTCGGGCGTGTTGCAATACAATGACATTGCATTGTAGTATCGTGCGTCCAAGGTGTATATGCCGTTGGTATAGGTTTCGTAGTATTTCTTCAGAAAGTTGGCGGCCGATTCATAATCCCGCGCCTTGTATGCCGATATTCCGAGGAGATACAAGCTTTCCTCGCCTTTGTCGGTTCCTTTCATCACCGAAATCACATCTTGCAGGAGCACAACGGCTTTAGTATATTTTCCGTCGGCATAAAACTGCTTTGCAGCCTCGTATTTGTTCAGATAATCTGAATTTTTTAGTATGCTGTTGAATTGTCCGCACGATGTCAGCATCATTGTTGCCAACAGCGTAAAGGCGAGCATTGTTTTCTTCGAATTCATAGGGGCACTATATATCGTTTGCAAAGTTACGAAGAATTATTCATTCGGCAAGTTAGCAAAACTTAAAGTTAATGTAGCAAGCCTATTGCGGGCTATTTTTTGCAACACGCGATGGCGCAAAAACGATGTCTGACATCGGGAAATACGAGGTCAGACCTAATTTAAATTAGATGCGTCGGAATTTAAATTTGGTGGCCCGGAGTTTTTACGAGATGCCTTGTAGTTTTCGGCATGTCAAAACAAGGGATTTCGGGGACGGGAAACGCTCCGCCAACAAGCCGGAAAATTCTCAGGAAACGCTTGGCGAAGGTATTTGCCGGCGGCGATATTCCGACGGAGTAACGCCGAAGCGTTTTTTGAAAGCCTTGCTCATTGCCGGAAGTTCCAGATAGCCCGAACTGAAAGCTATCTCGCTTATTTTTCTATCGGTATTGGATATCTGTTCTGCGCAATGCAGCAGTTTTTTCTCGCACACCCACGCCGCGAAAGTAGTGTTGAGTTCCTTATAAATGTATTCGCTCAAATCGGCACGCGTTACTCCGAGCGCGTCGGCTATTTCCTCGATGTTGTTGTTGCTCTTGAATATTGGATTGTTCTCTTCTGAAGCGAGCAAAACGTTTACCTTTTCGAATATCTCGGCAAAGATTCGTCTCTCTTTCTCAAAAGAAAGTACTTCCTTGATATATCGGTCGTATATAAAGTTGGAACGGACAATTACCACGATTAACAAAGCGCGGGATATCACATGAAAGGGCAACGACGTGGTGAAATAAGACATCATCATAAGGGTGAGCGTTGTAATATATGCGCACACGCTTATAGTTTCGGCTATCTGTTGCGGACGGGCACGGTATTCGCTGCTTTCATATCGGGTTTGGAAACGACTGTAAATGTAAGCCTCTCCCACCATTACCAGCATAATCAGCCAAAGCGATATCATGGCCAAAAGAAGAAAGATACGGCCATAAACAAGAAAGCTGTGATCGGGCGAAAGGAAGTCGGAAAGGCAACTCATCGGCTCGTAAAAACCCGTTAAGCGGCACACTATGCTCACAACAAACAATATCAGCCCGTATTGTCCTATCAAAAACCAGATAAAAATGTTCTTGTAATATTCTCTGCCGAAATAGGCAGATGTCATAACCATGAAAACCGCCGAAGCAAAGTAGTGGGCGCAGATAGGAATGGAGCAAGCCACCTCGATTCCCCCGTAGGAAAATATCAGAGGCGACATTCCTACTTCTGCAATCATTATGATATAAAAAGCAACAAACGACCGGCGACGCAGCTGAAAATCCCTGTCAACAAGCTTGCGCCCCTTGACAATCAATTTCACTGCCATCAATACAAGAACAAGCAGCAAAACCGTGTTGACTGCATAAAAAACATTTGTAAGCATCGTCGCAAATCGGTAATCCACTTGCAAATATAACAAAAAAAGTGTCCGGAAAAAGAATTCCCGGACACATAACCACCATGGCTTTACAATTAATGTAACAACAACCATCTGTCAATCCCAAAAGCCATCATGGTTTTGCGAGTTCCAACCACATTCCAACCCCAAGAAGCCTCTTCGGAATTTGCAGCCTCGATGTAGCTGCCATATCGCTTAAAACGAAAGGCTCGTCAGTTGCGGCAAGAACAATATCGTAGCGCGTTTCGCCAATAACAAACAAAAACGCCGTTTACTCTCATTTAATGCTGCGCTAAACCTATTTCTCGTTGACAACCTTGACTCTTGTTTTTAACGCAACAGCAATGCCGCTGCGAACAACAGCAATCTACTGTTTCATTAAGATTTCAATTCTGATAATCTTGGTTGTTTTATTTATAAAATTAGACTCGGGGCGTTTATCCCCAGGTTTAGTTTTATTCGTTTTGGTATAAGTTTTAATTTAGTACTTTGTGGACTGTCCCACGCACTTAGTGGACCTATTTCTATTTCGGGTGCAAAAATGCAGTTTTGACTTTCATAAGCATTTGTCAAGACTAAAACATCGGTTGTTATGTCTAAAATAAAACTTGTTTAGCCTTTTTAATCCACCCTGCGGCATAACTTAAAACATTAAAGAAACCATGAGCAAATTTCGGCGGAAAACGTTATAAATTAATTATTTTTGCTATATTTGCGGCATATATGAGCATAAAAAGGCTCTTAACAAATCAAGATTTCCAAACGCATGAAAATTTCTCTGTCCAACAGAATTGCAAATACCCTAAATCTGTTTTTTTTTGCGCGAGACTTCGTTTATAGGAAAGCAGCGCCTCATCACTTTTATAGTTTATATCGTGGTGCTCACCCTTGGCATTACCTGCAACATTGTCGGCATAAGCGGAGTGCGCGACCAGATGTTCAAATGCATAAACATCATATACCTCGCAATAACCGAAATCTTTTTCGCGCTGTACGTTCTGCGCGTGCTGAAACTCAAGACATGCCTATATATATTGACCAACGTGTCCCACATCATGCTTTCGGCGGAAATCCTGCGCTTTGCCTACATCGGCACAAGCTATTCCATGATGCTTGCAATAGCTACATTTGTATTGCTGGGGCTTAACATAATCTATTCGCTGGCTTCGTATTTGAAATACAACTCCTACATTCTCTCGGGCACCACTATCGCCGTGTGCAGCATCTGTGTATTTCTGTTCCACAGCCAAGCCCTCTATTCTTTCTTCACGCTTTTTATAACGTCCTTCGTTATGCTTTCGATTCTTGGTGAACGTTTGGTAGAAAACGTCGGTTTGCTTGAAAGCGAAAACAGGAAACACAAGCAGGAAGAAGAGGATTTTCTGATGCTTTTCCGTATGAAACGCGAATCCATAAAGGCTTATATACAACTTGCGCAATCAAGAATGCCTGCCGAGCGTACTTATGAGCTTTTCTCGCAGATGAAACCGTATCAAACCAATAATGTGATTTACAATGTGATTACCTATATGAACGAGCGCAGTGTAAATCTCGAAGACATCAAAGACACGCTCCCCGAACTCACATTGTCGGAAATAAAGATATGCCGCCTGGTGTTACAAGATAAGAAACAGAGCGAAATATGCGGTCTGCTCTGCAAAAGCAAGAGCAACGTAAACACTCACCGTGCGCATATACGCAAAAAACTCGGCATTCCCACCGAAGAAAATCTGAAAGAGGCCTTACAGCGTATCATCAACAGCCGCAAGAAATAGGGCGAATTCACACCAACTGCACAAAAACAAAATGTCCGAGCGTTCAGAAGGGCCGCTCGGACAAAGAAAATACATCGTGTTTCCCTTAATTAAAATAGAGGTTATTAAGATCGTAAATCGACTTGCCTAACTCTTTTCTCACGAATCTCTAAGCTTTATTGTTTTTTACGTTGCAAAAATGCCATTTCCCCAAGTATTTTCCTTTGTTATCATGTCGATTTCGGTTATCATGCACAGAATTTTAATTATTTGCCCCTTTTTGCCCCTATAGTCTATTTTCGCGCCAAATCCACTGATTATCAAACATAACAACCATGCAAAAATCTTATTTTGCCTTAATATCGGTAAAATGGTATACTAAATCAGAAAAACAAAAACATTTTTTGTTTCCCTCAAAATCAATTGCAGCAAGGACCAAAAGCGCAAGGATTTTTACATGCTTTTGAATGCCGAAAAACGATATCGGATATCGCAAAAACGATGTCAGACATAATTTAAATAATGTCTGACATCGTTTAAACTAGATGCCTTGGAGTTTTTGCCGTAAACCGGCTACTTTTTCCTCAAAGCGTTATCAACTGATTCTCACCGCCTTTACGATACCTTTGATGCCGAGAAGCGAATTGCAGATTTGCTTCACGTCTGCTGTGTCGTGGAGATTGATTGTAATCTCGCTCTCAAAGATACCCGCATCTGTGGTTACCGACAATTTTTTGATGTCGAGATTAAGTTGTTTGTAGATTACCTCGCTAATTGCCATCAATATACCCTGCACGTCAATGCCTTTCACATAAATAGTGGCAGGATAGAGATTTATATGGTGCATTTGCCAATCCACAGCCACCACTCTATTGCCGTAGTTGCTCTTTAACTTTTCAGCCACAGGGCAGTCGCGACGGTGGATAACAAACTCGTTCGACGGGTCGATGTATCCCAGCGCGTCGTCTCCCGGAATAGGGTGGCAACATTCGGCTATCTTGCAATGCTTGATAGAGTCCTCGTTGAGCATAAACGTCTTTTTTCGGTCTATGCCCTCGATAAACACCTTTTTTATATCGCTGTTTTCGGCAGATTTGGGTTTGCTGCTGATAAATGGTATAAATTTTCTCCACGACGAAGTCTTTCGTTGCCTTCCTTGTATGAAATCGGCATCGGAATCATTGAGAGTGATGCTCTTTTCGCCGAGCGCAAGAAACAGTCCGTCGCGTGTAGGAATTTCGTGGAAACGGCAAAGTTTGTCGATAACGGCGCTGTTGATTTCAATGTCTTTCTCTTTGAGAAACGCGCGCAGTATTTCTTCGCCCTGCGCCCGTTTCTCGCGTTCGTCGCGGCGCAAAAGGGCGCGTATCTTGCCTTTGGCCTTTGCCGTGTTGGCATATTGTATCCACTCGGGCTGCACATGCTGCGAACGCGAAGTGAGAATTTCCACCTGATCTCCGCTTTGCAGTTTATGACTGAGCGGCACAAGTTTATGGTTTACCTTTGCACCGATACAATGACTGCCCAAGAACGAATGTATTGAGAACGCAAAATCAAGAGCAGTGGAGCCCGCCGGCATAGTCTTGATTTCGCCCTTGGGAGTAAATATCAGAATTTCGTTTGCAAAAAGGTTCAACTTTATGGTATCAAGGAAATCAAGAGTGTCGGGCTGTGGGTCGTCAAGGATTTCCTTTATCGTATGAAGCCACTTCGACAATTCGTCATCGCTATACTCTTCGCCCGGCGCCTTGTACTTCCAATGGGCTGCCACTCCCTGTTCGTCGATATCGTCCATGCGTTTGGAGCGAATCTGAACCTCTATCCATTCGCCCCGGTTGCTCATCAGCGTAACGTGGAGCGCCTGGTATCCGTTTGCCTTGGGGTGGGAAATCCAGTCGCGCAGACGGTCGGGCTGCGGTTTATATATCCCGCAAAGAGCAACATAGATATTGAAACACTCGCTCACCTCCTTGTCGGCCGCAGTAGGCTCAAAAACGATACGTATAGCCAGAATGTCGTAAATTTCTTCGAAAGTTATGTGCTTGTTCTGCATCTTCTGCCAAATGGAATAGGGCGTTTTGATGCGGGCAAGTATATGGTATTTCAGTCCGCTCTTGTCGAGCGACTGACGTATGGGCGCAGTAAATTCATTGAAGATTTCTTCGCGCTCCGCCTGCGTTTTGGCAAGTTTCGACTTGATTTCCTCGTATTCCTGCGGGTGCTCGTAATGAAAACTAAGGTCTTCAAGCTCCATTTTAATCTTGTTCAATCCCAGACGGTCGGCAAGCGGCGCATATATATAGAGCGTTTCGCCGGCAACCTTGTATTGCTTGCGTGGGAGCATGGAGCTAAGAGTGCGCATATTGTGAAGGCGATCGGCAATCTTGATTAGAATCACGCGGATATCGTCGCTCATCGTTAGCAGGAGCTTTTTGAATGTCTCGGCCTGCAACGATGCACGTTCGCCAAAGATTCCCCCCGAAATTTTGGTGAGTCCCTCTACGATGTTTGCCACCTTTGCCCCGAAAAGATTGGATATATCCTCGTTGGTATAGTCGGTATCCTCTTCTACATCATGAAGAAGCGCTGCGCAAATAGACGTAGAGCCCAACCCAATCTCTTCACAAACAATCTGCGCCACAGCAATTGGGTGCATTATATACGGTTCACCCGAAAGACGACGCACACCGCTATGGGCTTTCTTGGCAAAATTGAAAGCCTTGGTGATTACATCAACTTTCTTGCGGTGGTTGGAAGCGAGATACGTGTCGAGCAAATGACGGAATGCGTCATTTATCATCTGTTCGTCTTTTTCTGAATTTGGGGGAACGGGAGTCATGACTATCTTATTTAACTTTCAATTTTTTGCCTGCGCGAATGTTGGAACCCTTAATATTATTGAGTCTGCGAAGTTTGCTAACAGTTGTTCCATATTTCTCGGCAATTTCCGAAAGAGTCTGCCCGCTTTTTATCGTTACGCTCTTGCCGCGCGAACGTCTCGAACGGCGCGAACTGTTGCGGCGTGAACTTGAATAACTCTTGCTGGCAGTTGTAGTCTGCTTGTTCAATTCGCTTTCATCTACGTCCACAGTCCTACGTTTTGTGAGAAGTTCGCTACTGCGATAGTTGTAGAGCGAATCACCCATGTCAACGAATTTCAACGCAGCCTCGGAGGGCAGACGAAGCACACAGTCGTAAGAATTTCCAGGGATTACAGACGTTTTGTATTGGGGATTGAATGCTTTTAACTGCGACATGTCCACACCGCAAACCGATGAAATCTGCTCAAAATGGAGATCTTTTCGAACAACCACCGTATCGCTCGCATCCATAAGCTTTGCACGCATCGGACAAATGTTATGCTCGCAATAATAAGCCATCACATAATTCGCAGCTATGAACGCCGGAACATAACCACGCGTCTCTTTGGGAAGATATGGGTAAATAGTCCAATAATCCTTGCTTCCTCCGGCACGATGAATGGCTTTGTTAAGCGAACTCGGGCCGCAATTATAAGCAGCAATCACAAGATTCCAATCGCCATACACTTTGTAAAGATCGCTTAGGTATTGTGCCGCAGCAAATGTGGCTTTAATCGGATCACGACGCTCGTCAACAAGACTGTTAATCTTCAAATCATAACGTTTTGCCGTTGCCAGCATAAATTGCCAAAGTCCCGTTGCACCTTTGCGGCTTACAGCAGAGGGATCAAGCGCACTCTCTATCACGGGAAGGTATTTCAATTCGAGCGGAAGGTTATATAATGCCAACGCCTCCTCGAAAATCGGAATATAGAAGTTTGACGCGCCGAGCATATACGACACAGAATGCCGCAGACGCCCTGTGTATTGATCAATAAACTTCCTTACAATATTATTATATGGCATTTCCATAATGGAAGGAATGCGCGAAAGTCTGTCAATGTATATACTGTCGGAAAAAACAGGGTTTACGTCTTGCATATTACAGTTGGTGTCGGCTTCAAGATACTGTGCCGCGTTCCATTGCTGCAAGAGAGTGTCGATATCAAGAGACATTGATTCCGGCATCTCTATTTCCTCGTCTTTTCCAGTCTTTTCGTCGTGAACGGTAATGTCGTTTTGCGCCTTGACGCCCATTGCCGTCAGGAGCATGATTGCTATTATATATATTTTCTTCATAATCTTTGTCTTAGAAATTCAAGCCGCAGCCAATTCCTACGGCAGCAGAATTTTTACTGTTGTGCACGGGAATCACAGTTGGCTTCACGTTAAGACTAAGGTCCTTTGAAATGTCAAACTGTGAGAGTTGTGCATCTACATATGCGTCAATGACCGACAGAAGATAGACACCTACAAACGAGAATGCCGCATAGTCTCTCCACCGTCGGTAACGGTCTTTTTTATTCTTGAATATTGTTTTAAATCTATCCTCCAATCCTGTAATATCATAGTTTGGCGGCAGCATATTGGTGTAGCTGTGCGTGTTTGGGTCATCGTCCATGATATCTATATAGGCTTGGGAATAATCTTTATACATTTGCTGGTTCCACATCAAGGCGTAAGTGCAGCCAAGAAAGCCTCCGTAGAAAATCGGCAGCTTCCAATATTTTCTGTTGTAGATTTGTCCGGCTCCGGGAATCACGAGTGCGAGCCAAAGGGCGCGTTTGGGATCGGGCACGAACTTCGGTTTTGGAAGTTTGCGTTTCAACGCTCCTTTCATAACCGAATCCACTTGCTGTACAATCTTTGTAGAATCATCTGCAAGGGACGCTGCTGTTTTTTCAGCGGCATTTTCTATAGAATCCCTTTGTTCGATTTTCGGCAATACGCTGTCGGAAAGTATCGGAAGTGTACATGCCGTAGCACTGTCGGCAAGGAAAACGCATAGCACAAGAATTGCTGCCAGCACGATATTTCGCGGGCAGCAAGTAATTCCGTTTGCCGATGTGTTGAAATTGGTTCTCACTTACCTTTGTCGAGCATAGCGATTATCCGTTCCATCTCTTCCTGATTACGAAACGGGATAGTGATTTTACCTTTTCCCTGCGGCGAACAGGTCATCTTTACTTTTGTTCCGAAATGGTCTGACAAGTGTTTCTGCAAAGCGTTGTATTCTTCGTTGTTGTCCTTGTCCCGGCGTGCGCGAATGCGTTTGCCGCCATTGTTAACGTCTTCTCCGCTGTTAAGACGGTTTACAATTTCTTCCACCTTTCTCACCGAGAGTCCCTGGCTCTTTATCTCTTCAAACACACGCAACTGTGTGGCGGCGCTAGGCAGTCCCAGCAATGCGCGGGCGTGTCCCTGGTCGATTACCTTGTTTTTCAAAGCCATTTGCACGGGAGCGGGTAGTTTCAGAAGCCGTAGATAATTGGTTACAGTGGCACGTTTTTTACCCACTTTCTCGGAGAGTTCTTCTTGTTTCAGTCCGTATTGTTCAATAAGTCCCTGATAAGCGAGCGCAATCTCTATGGGGTTGAGGTCTTCGCGCTGAATGTTTTCCACGAGAGCCATTTGCATGGTCTTCTCATCGTCGGCGGTGCGTATATATGCCGGCACGGATTTCAGTCCAGCCCTTTGCGCGGCTCTCCATCGGCGTTCTCCCGCAATAATCTGGTATGAGCCGTCGCCCATGTTTCTCAGCGTAACGGGCTGCACTATTCCCAATTCCCTGATAGAGTCAGCAAGTTCATCGAGCGACTGTTCGCTAAAATCTCGCCTTGGCTGGTTGGGGTTGGGAACGATAAGATTTACGGCTATCTCGCCTATCGACGAACTGCCCGACGTTTTCACTTCGCCGGTAGTTATCAGCGCGTCGAGTCCGCGGCCCAATGCTTGATATTTTTTCTGTACTGCCATAGATTTCTTGTTTGGAAAACTTATACGTCCCTTTTATTTTCTGTCTTTCTCAATCACATCGCGCGCGAGTTCCAAGTAGCTTTTCGCGCCTATTGATGTGGCATCGTATAGAATGGCCGGAACGCCGTGGCTCGGGGCTTCGCTCAATTTCACATTGCGCTGTATCACGGTTTTGAACACCAATTCCTGAAAATGTCGGCGCACCTCGTCGTTGATCTGGTTTGCAAGTCTCAGTCGGGAGTCGTACATCGTGAGCAGGAAGCCTTCGATTTCGAGTGCGGGGTTCAATTTTTTCTTGATTATCTTTATTGTATTGAGCAGTTTGCTTATTCCTTCGAGTGCAAAGTATTCGCATTGCACAGGAATAATCACGCTGTCGGAGGCAACGAGAGAATTCACCGTGATAAGTCCGAGCGACGGGCTGCAGTCTATCAGAATATAGTCGTATTCGGAGCGCAGCGGGTCGAGCACCTTTTTCATCAACTTTTCGCGGTTTTCAAAATTGAGCATCTCCACTTCCGCCCCCACAAGGTCGATGTGGCTCGGCAGAATGTCAAGCCCGTCGATATCTGTGGTGTAGATTGCCTCGTGAACGTCGGTATTGTTCACTATACACTCGTAGATAGAGCAATCCACCTTTCTCACGTCAACGCCCAAACCCGACGAAGCATTTGCCTGAGGGTCTGCATCGACGAGCAGGACGGTTTTCTCCAAGGTGGCGAGCGATGCTGCAAGATTCATCGCCGTTGTGGTTTTTCCCACACCGCCTTTTTGATTTGCTAATGATATTATTTTTCCCATATTAAATGCTATCAGCCATAAGGCTGTGAGTATGCAAAAATAAAAAAAATCTTGCAGTCCCCAATCCTCTGCAGTGCTAAATAAACAAAAGGCGCTCCGTAATAATTATGAATTAACAATTTCTACACACCACGAAGCGGAATTTGAAACACATGCCCACCGCTGTTGCCGTTTGCCGCATTCCGCCGGCACAAGACGGGATATCTGCCCCCGAAAAAGCGTTTTGGGAAGACCGAAACATGATATTGATTTTCACAAGGTTAGAAACGTGAAAACGACAAGGCATTTCGTTTAAATTACAAGCCATATTGTTTAAATTATGTCTGACATTGTTTTCGCGATATCCGACATTGCAAAAACAGCGTCTCGCAGCATGCTCCAAACTGTCGGGGGAAAAATGTATCTTTGCATATAATTTTCAACAAATCAATGAACAGTCAGCGCAAACTCATACTTATTTCAAACGACGACGGATACCTCGCGCCGGGAATCAACTTGCTAATAAAATGGCTGCGGCCATTGGCCGACCTTGTAGTGGTAGCCCCCGAAAGCGGACGCTCGGGAGCGGCATGTTCCATTACATCGGCTGTGCCCGTTACCGTCTCGGAAATTCGGAGTGAGGAAGGGCTTAAAATATACGCCTGCTCCGGCACCCCTACCGACTGTGTGAAACTGGCCTTGCACGACATCGTTCCGCGCCGTCCCGACCTCGTGGTGGGCGGAATAAACCACGGCGACAACGCATCAATCAACGTTCACTATTCGGGCACACTCGGAGTAGCAATAGAGGGCGCGCTCCACAAAATCAAGGCAGTGGCGTTTTCTTCGTGCAACCACGACATAAAAGCCGACCTTTCGGCGCTGAAGCCATACGTTGTGGAAATCACCCAAGCGGCTCTTGAAAACACGATGCCCGAGTTCACTTGTCTCAACGTCAACTTCCCCGCCCTACCCTCGTTCAACGGCGTGAAGATATGCCGCATGTGCCATAGCCAATGGCTCAACGAATTCAGAAGATGCGATGTAGAAAACTGCGGCACCTATTATTTTCTCACCGGCAACTGGACAAACACGGAACCGCAAAGCACCGACACCGACAGCTATGCGCTAGAGCACGGATTTGTGGCCATCACACCCACACAGATTGACGTTACCGCCCAAAATCTCTTTGACGAAATTAAAAACTGGAACATAGAACGATGAAATATTTCCTGATAGCCGGCGAAGCAAGCGGCGACATTCACGCCGCAAACCTGATAAACGCCCTGCGCGAGCACGACGGAGAAGCTACATTCTACGCCTACGGCGGAGAACTAATGGAAGCCGCAGGAGCAAAAATGCTTTGCTACTATCGCGACATTGCTTATATGGGCGTGGTGAGCGTGGCAATGCATGCGCGGACCATTCTGAGAGCAATGAAACGCTGCAAGGAAGAAATCCTGTCGGTAAACCCCGACGTGGTGGTGCTTGTGGACTATCCGGGATTCAACCTCGCAATTGCGAAATACGTGAAAACCCACACGCAAATCCCCGTATTCTATTACATATCGCCGAAGATTTGGGCTTGGCGCGAGAGCCGCATAAAACTGCTGCGGAACTATGTGGACGAAATCTTTTCGATTCTCCCCTTCGAGGTGGAATATTTCAGCCGGCGAGGCATGAAGATACACTATGTAGGCAACCCAACGGTAGACGAAGTGGAGGAATTCCAACGCATTCACCTTGCCGACACAATGGAATCCTTTGCCGAAGAAAACAACCTGAACCCTGCAAAAAAGATAATAGCCATACTTGCCGGCAGCCGCAAACAAGAAATAAACTACAACCTTTGGAAAATGTGCACCGCGGCACAAAAGCTCACCCGCAAAGGATATCAACTGGTTATTGCGGGCGCGCCGAATATCGACACGGCCTTGTATCACAAAAACATTCCGGCAGAAATGCTGCGCAAGGGCACCGTGAAACTCGTATTCGGCAAAACATATTCACTACTCTCCTTTGCGTCGGCAGCACTCGTAACCTCGGGCACAGCAACCCTCGAAACAGCATTGTTCAGAGTGCCGCAAGTGGTTTGCTACTACATTCCCATGGGAAAAACAGTCTCTTTCCTGCGAAAAAAACTGCTCAAAGTGAAATACATATCCCTCGTGAACCTAATTGCAGGGCGCGAAGTGGTGAAAGAACTCGTTGCCGACGGAATGAACGTGGAAAACGTAAGCACGGAATTGGAGAAAATCACATTTTCCGACAGTTGTCGCAACGAAATGTTCAAAGGATATACCGAACTTTCAGGCATTCTCGGCGGAGCTGGTGCCTCGGCAAACGCCGCAAAAGAGATTACGGAATGCCTGCAACAGCGAATGACTGAAAAATAAACCGCCGCAGATTTTTTATTTCCCCACAATTCCAGTTTACTTCCACACGCTTCTTGTTTTCACCACACGCAAAAAACCCACTTCCTCACGCTAAAAAAAACGACAAGGCATCTCGTAAAAACTGCAAGCCATGTAATTTAAATTCCAAGGCATCTAATTCAAATTACATGGCCCGGAATTTTGCCCCAAACAAACATACTGAAAATCAGAAGCCTACAAAAGCCGTTTTTAGCAGTAAAAACAGCAAAAACAAAGGGTTCTGCTTTTGCAAAACCCATGGCATGAAAAACGCCGTCGCTTTCCTACAAAATTTTCCTGGCTATTTCGGCACAAGCCTCAGCATCGGCAAGAGCATTATGGTGATTGGCAAGAACGTAGCCGCATGCCGCAGCCACGGTTTGCAGTTGATGATTTGACAAGGTGCGCCCGAATTTTCGCCTTGAAGCGCGCAGAGTGCAACAAAAACGGTAACCGGGATATTTCATATCATATCTTTCAAAAACAGCCTTGAGGCAACTTTCGTCAAACCTGCTGTTGTGAGCCACAAACGGCAGCCCCGCCACACGAGGCGCGACCTCAGCCCAAACTTCGGGGAAAACCGCCGCATCATCTGTGTCGTCATTCGTAAGCCCATGCACGGAAGTACAAAAATGCGAATAGAAATTTGGCGAAGGCTTGATAAGTTTGTAAAACTTGTCCACCACCTCGCCGCCACGAACCACAACAACGCCCACACTACAGACACTCGAACGACATTGATTGGCCGTTTCAAAATCTATTGCCGCAAAATCCGTCATACGTCCCCCTAAAACTATTTCTTCACAAAACTCTCGTCGGCAACAAGGCTTCCGGCATGAATGAAAACGCGATGACGCCCGGCAGGAATAGTACTGACACAGAATTTCACGCACCCGTCAACCACATAATCGGACGCAAGAAAAAAAGCATTGTTTCCATAAATTTTTATCTGGCAAAACTCGTCTTCGCAATCGGGCAAAAGTATCGTGATAGTGTCGGTTACCGGAGTAACGACATAGTTTGTTTTAGCCACACCGCTTTTCAAGGCGCAGGAATCTGCTGCAATCATCGCAACAACCAATGCTGCCACCACAGCAACGCGTCTGAAAACAAAAAGGCAAACTTTCTTTTTCATAAAACTCAAAGCCAATTATAAAACAACCGGTTTCTTTTCCGCAAATATAGTAAAAAGCCACAACGCCACCCACAAAAGAACCTACGCAAACGCAAAACAAACCGGCATAAACGCCGAAGCCCACAACATCAGCGCAAAAGAAACTGACATCAGCGCAAAAGCAACCGACATCAGCGCAAAAGCAACCGACACCAACGCAAAAGCCCGCAACATCAACGCAAAAGCAACCGACATCAGCGCAAAAGCAACCGACATCAACGCAAAAGCAACCGACATCAACGCAAAAGCAACCGACACCAACGCAAAAGCAACCGACACCAACGCAAAAGCAACCGACACCAACGCAAAAGCAACCGACATCAGCGCAAAAGCAACCGACATCAGCGCAAAAGCGACCGACATCAACGCAAAAGCAACCGACGAATTTGCAAAAGGGATAAGCGCGAACGCTCCAAAAGCCACCACAACGGCATATTTTTTAAAACAAAAAAATGCCGCACAAAATGTGTGGCATTTTCTATTGAATATTAGTTGTTTCTTACTGGAGCTTAACAACTGCACGACGGTTGTAAGAGAACGGACTGATGTCGTTCACACCACCCTTGTGATCGATGATGATATTGTCGCGGCTTACACCCATCTTAACGAGTTCGTTAGCAACTGTGTTAGCACGAGCCTCAGAAAGCTTGTTGTTGATAGATGTTGTACCGGTCTTGCTGTCAGCATAACCTGTAACGACAATCTTCTTGTTGTTAGCCTTAGCGTATTCAGCGAGTTCCTTAACGTTAACGAGATCCTTGCGAGAAGCGATTGTAGACTTGTTGATGTTGAAGAATACGGATACAGGAGTTGAAGCGAATTCTTTGATAGTCTTAGTTTCTGCGGGCTTCTGGTTAGCAAGGAGGTTACGCAAGCGTGCGTTTTCGTCCTGCTGTTCTTTGAGAGAAGCGTTAAGTGCGTCAAGTTGTTCCTTGTTCATTGCCATGAGAGCGTCTACATCGGGAACTTTGTTCCAGCCGATAGTCTTGCCGAGGTTTACATTCAAACCAACGGAAACGCCTACCATCTTGTCCCAGTAGCGGCAGTGAGTTTTCTCATGAGTTCTCCAGTCGTTAGTACCGTTGGGTTGAGCGTTGAAACCGTCGAAAGAACCTTCAACAGCGAGTGCCCAAACGTCGAGGTAAGCTGCCAAACGACGGTTGATGCGGAATGAGTTGTAGATACCTACGTTGTAAGAAGGCTCACGATATGAAGAACCGTCTTCAGCATTGTCGGTGCTCTTCATACGCTGCATATAACCGATTCCCACATAGGGAGCGATGTTCCAGAAACGTTTTTCGTTGTAGCCACAGAATGCATTGGAGAGGTTGAACATAACGTCCTCCTGAATGCCCCAATACTTGTAAGCGTGATGGTTGTCGGTGTTAACAACAGCCTTTGACCAGATGCCCTGGAATTTGGTACGGAGACCGATTACCGGGGTGAACCATTTACCAACTGCAACTTCAAAGCCGAATGTACCGCGATCGGTGCTAAACGGGTTCTTGTTGCCAAGTTGCTCTTCATTTGTGTAAGCAGCGTTGAACTGACCGCCAACCTGAACAAACCAGTTTGCCCAGAACGAGTTAGTAGCAACACTATACTTCTGCGTAGGAATTTCGTTTTCCTGCGCCATAGCACTTGTAGTAAAGCCTACGAGTGCAAGTGCAAACATTAACTTTTTCATAATTACTAATTTAGTGTATCAATTAATCTTTATTTCTTTGTCCGCATGGGCACTATGTGTCCTTTTAATCAATTGCAAAAGTAATAAATAGTTTTATATATTGGTAACTTTCGTGTAAAAAAATATCAACAAGGCGGTTTTTTTTATGAATTTCGGTTTATGGGGGCTTAAATAGCGGTTTTGCCGGGGTAAAATCGGGAGTTTGAACGAAGAAATAGGTTTTTGGGGCTTCGATTTCCCACGCCTTATTATATATATGTATATATGGAAAATACGAGATGCCTTGTTGTTAAAACTAGGTCAGACCTAATTTAAATTAGATGCGTCGGAATTTAAATTCCGACGCATCTCGTAAAACGCATATTATATATATGAATATTTGCAGTAGGAATGGGGATTCTGATTTGAGGAAAGGATACAAAAACAGCCGCACTGTAAAAGCGCGACTGCCTGTGGGTTTGTTCGCTTTCAAGAATGATACTTTACAAAAGCGGGATATGTTGCAAAAGCCTGATTATTCTTTTTCCGCAAGCGGATTCCACCCTTGCGCTTTCAGTTCGAATTCTGCCCCGTCGCGCGTAACGAGTGTTTTTCCTGCACCGGCGGCTGTGATGTTTCCTATCACGTGCACGTCTTCTACGGCCGAAACTTTTTCGTAGTCTTCGAGTGGCACGGTAAACAGCAGTTCGTAATCTTCGCCGCCGTTGAGCGCTGCCGTGAGTGGGTTCATATGGAATTCTTCTGCGAGCGACGCCGTTTGATAGTCTATCGGAATGCGCTCTTCATAGACACGGCAGCCCACATTGCTCTGCTCGCAAATATGAAGTAGTTCGGAGGAAAGTCCGTCGGATATATCAATCATCGCAGTTGGCTTCACGCCTGCCTTGCGAAGGCTTTCCAGAATATCGCGTCGGGCTTCGGGTTTGAGTTGGCGTTCCAAAAGATATTCGCGCCCCGAGAAATCGGGCTGTTGTATAGCCACACGAGCTTCTACATTCTTTGCCGTTTTTGTCTGCTCCTGAAAGATTTTCTTTTCGCGCTCCAAAAGTTGCAAGCCCATGTATGCCGCGCCGAGGTTTCCGCTCACACACACAAGATTGTTCTCTTTCGCGCCGTTGCGATACACTATTTCGTCGCGTTTACCGCTTCCGATGCAGGTGATAGCAATGCTCAATCCTGTGAACGAAGATGTGGTGTCGCCGCCAACGATATCCACTCCGTAACGGTCGCATGCCAAACGGATTCCGGCGTACAGTTCTTCGATGTTTTCAACGCAAAAACGGCTGCCGATAGCCAAGTCTACAATCATCTGCTGCGGAGTGCCGTTCATGGCGCATATATCCGAGATGTTTTCAATTGCCGCCTTGTATCCAAGGTGTTTCAGCGGCACGTAAGTGAGGTCGAAATGCACGCCTTCCATAAGCATGTCCGACGTAACGAGCACTTGGCTGTCGGGATAGTGCAGCACGGCACAATCGTCGCCTATGCCTTTTTCCGTAGAATCGTTTTTGGGAGTAATGTCTTTGGAAAGATGGCGTATAAGTCCGAACTCTCCAAGTTTAGATATCTCTGTTCTTTCCATTTATTCAATGAAGTTTTTACGCCGCGCGTTCCAAGGCGGCCGTTTATTGTTTTGGGGAATTTATCATCTGTTTCAGAAGTTCCGACATCTTGGGCTCTGCGCCCGCTGCCGCAAGCTGCACCTCCTCGTGGGAAGTTTCGCCCGCCGAACTTGCGGGTACATTGGTTATCACGCTTATTCCGAACACACGCATGCCTTGATGACGCGCCACAATCACCTCGGGAACGGTACTCATTCCCACGGCGTCGGCACCAAACAGGCGATACATATTATATTCTGCGGGAGTTTCGTAGGTAGGTCCCGAATTGGCAAGATAAACTCCATGGCGCAGTTCCACTCCGAGGCTTGCGGCAATTTCGTCGGCCCTTGCAATGAGTTTTCTATCGTATGCCTCGCTCATATCCGGGAACCTCGGACCGCACGGAAGGTTAGCGCCGCGCAAAGGATGCTCTGGCATGAAATTTATATGGTCGGTAATCACCATTAGGTCGCCTGCGCGGAAATCGGGATTCGTTCCCCCGGCTGCGTTACTCACGTATAGCGTTTCGATACCCAACGCCCCGAAAACCCTTACGGGAAACGTTACTTCTTTCATCGAGTAGCCCTCGTAGAAATGAAACCTCCCGTCCATGGCAACCACTGGCGTTGTTCCGAGACGCCCGAAGATTAGTTTTCCGGCGTGCCCTTCAACCGTCGATATAGGGAAATTGGGAATTTCCTTATAGTCCCATTCTTTCTCCACTTCTATTTCGGCGGCAAGTTTCCCAAGCCCCGAACCAAGGATAATGGCTGTCGTTGCTTTTCCTTTAATTATTGGGGCGAGAAAATCCGCCGTCTCGTTTATCTTTTCCAACATAGTCAAGAATTATGTCGTTAAACTTATTCTGTTCTCCAAATAAAAATTCCACTTCAATGGGCAGCGTGTAAATACTGCGGCACAACGTTTCGCTCATTTGCCCGCCCAATCCCAACAATCTCGCACCGTCTTTTTCGGTTGTCAGTATTGCAGCGCCGGGATTTGCCTTCAAATAATTCTCCCAACCGTTTATATCGCCGCCGGAAAAGTTGTAATGGTCGCCGTAAGCCTTGAAAACCGCCCGAGGTGCGTATCTTTTCACTTCGTCAAAGAACGTTTGCGGGCGCGCAATGCCTGCCATTGCAATAATATCGGAATGCCGCGAAACAATATCAGACATCGTGGTTTCCGTGTTGGCAAACAGTTTGCGCGGCAAGCCATACGCCATTGACGTAAAGAAGATTTTTTGTCCCGGCAACAGTTTCATTTTTCCGGCAAAGGCTTCGCGTTCTCCGCGCGACAGATTTTCGGGGCATTTTGTTGCGATTATAATATCGGCACGACGGCGCTGGCTAAAACTTTCACGCAACATTCCCGCCGGCAAAAGGCAATCCGTAAAAACTGGCCGCGCATAATCTACAAGCAAAATGCACATTCCGGGATTCACATACCTATGCTGATATGCATCATCAAGCACCACGGTTTCCGTCCCCGGCTTCACGTCGTCCTGCAAGAGCCTGTCGATTGCCTCGCAACGATTTGCGTCTGCCACAAGATGCACATCGGGAAACTTCCGCTTCATCTGAAACGGCTCGTCTCCTATCTCGGCGGCAGAAGACCGGGGCGTGGCAAAAACAAGTCCCTTGGTCTTTCTGCGATAACCGCGGCTCACCACCGCAACCTGCATCTTGTCGTGAAGAAGCCGCAGAAGATATTCCACATGAGGCGTCTTGCCCGTACCGCCTACCGTAAGATTTCCCACGCAAACGGTCGGTATCGGAAATTTGCGCGATTTTATTATGCCGCCGTCAAACAAAAGATTGCGCACGCCTGTTGCCACGCCGTAAATCCACGACACGGGGCGCAGCACAATGCGCATCGTTTTCCCGAACAGCAGCATCGCCCGTTTATCTTATGACCGGATTGAACGGAATACGCGCCTGAACACGATCGCGACGGTCGGCGTTTTTCAGCAATGCGAAAGCGGGATAAAACTCCCCGAGATAATTGCGAAGCTGTGCGTCGGCGTATCCCTCAACCTTGCTGTCGAGAATTTTCTCCCACCATTCTTTTTCCACAGGATAGTGGGCGGTGGAATATTTCTTGAGCCCGGCGCGTTTTGCAGCCACAGCCACAGCATCGTCAAGGTTTCCGAGTTTATCCACAAGCTTTATTTTCAGCGCATCTTCGCCAGTCCACACTCTACCTTGGGCTATTTCGTTCACACGTGCCTTGGAAAGTTTCCTGCCTTGGGCCACGCGCGAAACAAACAGGTCGTAGCCGCGATCAACATAGCTTTGCAGCATAGCTCTCTCGTCGGCGTTGAAAGGGCGTGAGGTTGAGAAAAAGTCGGAATGGGCATTGGTTTTCACGCCGTCGAACTTTATTCCGAGTTTGTCCTTCATCAGTCCGCTCACATCGGGTATCATTCCGAAGATTCCTATACTTCCGGTGAGCGTTGTGGGTTCTGCTATTATATATTGTGCGGCGCTACTCATATAATATGCGCCCGAAGCCGCATAGTCTCCCATTGAAACCACCACGGGCTTCTTTGTCGCGAGTTTCTTTACCGCATGCCAAATTTGCTCCGAGGCATATGCGCTGCCGCCGCCCGAATTTATGCGCAACACCACGGCTTTCACGTCGTCGTCGTCGGCAAGTTCTTTCATGTCGGGCACTACTTTTTCTGCCACGATAGCTTCTTTTAGCATGCCGCCCTCTTCTTTTCCGCTCGTTATATCGCCGGTAGCGTAATAAACGGCCACTTCGTCGTCGGCATCTTCGTTTTCGGCATCGGCAAACGGGGCGAGCGACGAAGGCGATAGGAACTTAACGTCCTCTATATCGTCTTTGCCCGCGAGTTTAGCCACTTCGTCGAGCGCATCGTCCTCATAGGCGAGTTTGTCTACGAGTTTCGATGCCACCACATCCTCTGCGCTTTGCATTGCCATGTATTTGTCGGCAAGGGCATCAAGCTGCGCCACGCTTATATGGCGCGAAGCCGAGACTTCCTTCTTGATATTTCCCCAGATGCTTGTTATATATTGCGTAACCTGCTCTCGGTTTGCGGGCGACATCTCAGTGGCGGTAAACGGTTCCACCGCGCTTTTGTAGCTGCCCACTTTAACGACCTGCATTTCCACGCCGATTTTTTTCAGGAGGTCCTTGTAGAACATCATCTCTCCGCCAAGTCCGCGCCATTCCAGTTCGCCGATAGGATTGAGTATTATCTTGGAGGCCGCCGAGCAAACATAGTATGCGCCTTGGGTGTAGGTGCCGCCATAGCTCACCACGAATTTGCCCGCCTTTCTGAACTCGTCTATCGCCCGGCGCAGTTCCTGCAAACTTGCGGGGTTGGCCGACACCACTCCTGCCGATATATATATGCCTTTGATGTTTTTGTTGTTTTTCGCCACCTTTATAGCCTGCACCATTTCCTCGAGCGAGGGATTCACCTCCTCTATCCCGAGCGAGGCAAGGGGGGAATTTTGCGTGCGCTCCGACACTATTCCCTGCAAGTCGATACGCAACACGGAGCCCGGCGTTACGTTCGCCTTTTTCTGCCCGCTCATGCCTACGCTCACCGACACTGCCATAACGATGCACAATATCACGATAATGGAAAGGGAGAGAAACACGCCTGCGGCGGAACTCAACACATTGAGAAGAAACTTTTTCATCTGATTATACTGTTTTTATCATAATGCAAATTTAATTGTTTTGAATCACCTGCAACATTTTTTTCGGTGCTATTAATATTGTATCGCCGCCATGCGCCACATTCGCGGCGACAAGGCACAAAAAAAATGGGCTGGATTGTTTGGCTATCTTCACAGACCATCAAATCAACCAGTCCACTAAGTACTAAATAAAACAAAAAAATTTATCTTTGAGCCTTGTGCAGATTTATTTTATTTCTGCTTCGGCTGAATCATCTTTTATTTTGCTTTGGCTTTTTCATTGCACTCACCTGTGCAACCTTTGCCTTTTTTGTAATGTTCTGAACGTTTACCATTCGGATTACGACACAAAACTACAAATTAATTAATTACGCTCCAAATTTTTTCGCAACTTTTTTTACTCATAGCGCAATTATTTTTCACACCACAGCCTTATATTTAGGCGCAAAAAGCGTCATTATCACACATCAAAGCCTTAAAATACAGTTATTTACCCCCCCCCCGAAAGTTTCAAAAAGAAACTTTTCGAAATTGATTTTTTTCTGAGATTTTTCTGTCTGTCATATTTTTTCTGCGCAAACTTCATTTTTGTTTCGATTCCGATGTAGAAAAAAACGGCTTTCGTTTTCCATGAATTTTGCTTCCTCGTAAGAATTTTCGGCTTCCCCTGCAAAAAATCCTCCACCGGCTTCAGAACCTACCGTTGCTACTATCCGGAAAACCCATACACACGCATTATATATATTAAGGCGTGGGGCACTCATATATATAATGTATGGCGGTAAAAATAGCGTTTTTAGAAAAAACTGAATACCAGAATGTTGGCACATGTCCGCATTTCGTAAAAACTCCGGGCCATGTAATTTGAATTAGATGCGTCGGAATTTAAATTAGGTCTGACCTAGTTTTCACGAGAACGCATGTAGAAAAAAGCAGTATTGTAATGCGGAAAACGAGGACGCACAAAATACAATTAATTTAATACGCCAATTACTTTGCAAGCAAAAAAAACTCAGTGCTTTTTACAACACATGTTAAAATTATTCGTATATTGCACCCGATTTCTTAAAGGCGACAATTCATATTATCTGCCGCGCGAGAACCTACAACGACACAGCGCTAAAGCCGGAGGGGAAAACGGCAAGGCGCAAAGCCGATAGAGAAACTAACTTTACAACTACTTAAAAACTAACCAACTCATGAGAAAGTTTACGAGATTTATGATGCTTGCCGCAGCATTACTCGCATGCACCACCGCTTGGGGAAGAATATCTCCGGGCGAAAGAGTAACCGATTTGAGTTCCCTGAAAACAGGCGACCGCATTTTCGTACAAGGCAAATGGGTAACCGGAACAGGATCCCACTGGCTCAGCACATACTGGCCCGCAGAAAAAGCCGACAGTGTGGTAGTGGCCGTGGCCGAAACCGTAGGTTCGCAAGCCGCATTCGAGCTTGAGGAGACCGGCAACACCTACAACATGAAATTCGACGACGGCACAACCGAAACACTCAAAGGTTTTTACGTAAAGAGCGTAAGCAGTGGTCTCTATCTCAACAAAGGCGCCTCCACTTCCATAACCTATGAAGCCCGACTCTACCTCACATCGCAAAAACAAACCGAATGGTACATAAGCAAAGCCGTTACGATGGGCACAAACGACGATGGAAAAAGCGTGAACACAGCTCCCGAAAACGCTTCGTTCTTTTTCTGCGTGGCCGATGACGGACAAATGCTCGCGCTCAACAACAACTACACCGAGCGAGGCTCATATACCGAAAGAGTTGCCTATTTCAACAACTCCACCGTTTGGCACGAGATAAACTATGCCAGCGAAGACGACCAGTCGCTCGAAGCAATTTTGCAGGATATCGACGAGCTCTACTCCCTTTCCTACAGCCAATACAGCAACATCGTTCAGGGCACAAACCCCGGCTTTTGCATTCCAGTCTATGCCGAAGCCCTCGACGCTGCAATGGCCAACTCGCAGGACGATTCCCAACTCGAAACCGT
This sequence comes from bacterium, assembly GCA_963660485.1. Lineage (GTDB taxonomy): Bacteria > Bacteroidota > Bacteroidia > Bacteroidales > Bacteroidaceae > UBA6398. Next base: position 73,623 of record CAVKYH010000006.1, read on the forward strand.
TGAAGCAGCAAAGGAATGCTACAACAACCTTCTCGAGGCCTATATCGGCGTACGCGACAAAGGCATGGTGCCCGTGAGCAACGGCTACTACTGGTTTATTAACTGCCAGAGCGAATGGGACGGACTCTCCGAAGACGGCACGAAAGTCAGCCTCAAGACCGAAAACAGAAACGAAATATGGTGGTGCAAACTCGACACCACAAAAGCAGAATTCGTATGGCAAATCACCGACAAAGGAGACGGCACATTCGAAATGAAAAACCTTGCCACTTCGCAGGTAGTTGACAACGGAAGCAATTCAAAGGGCAGCGTGTACACAATAGAGGGCGAAAGCCAAACAAACGTGAAGTTCGTTCCGCTTGCAGCAACACAAGGCTCGTTCGGTATCTATGTAAGCAACACCATAGACGATGAAACAGAAGATTACTTCTATATCCACTGTCTTAGCCACGGAAGCGCAGACGTGAAAACCGGAAACATCGCCTGCCTGTGGCTCAGCCGCCCGCAGGAATACTCCGGCTGGTATATGATTCGCATCTCCGACGAAACGGTAAAGAAGCTCACGCCCGAAGACGAGGAAGTAAAGAAACAGAAAGAGTGGAAAGTTTTGAAAGATTCCCTACAAGCTCTCAACTCCGAGATAAGCACTTTGCTGAAAAACTCAATAGAAACAGATTCCTCCGCAGCAATCGACGTAACACCTACGCTCGCCGCTGAAATGGAAAGCAACTTCGAAAGTTTCTTCTCAAATGCAGGTATGAGCGTAGAGCACGGATTCAGCTACGGAAACGACGGTAGCGGATTCCTCGGGCTTATCGACGGCGATCCGGCCACCTTCTTCCACACCACATACGACAGGCAACCCTCGTGGAGCGACTACACCGACACCGGCGTGGGATATGGTTATCAGACCACCAAACATAATCTCGGCTGCAAGATGACTCAGGCCGTGAACAACGTATTCTTTATTTGGCAGAACCGCAACACTTATTCCGACGCGCCCAAAAAGTTTGACCTCGAAGCAAGCAATGACGGCGAAAGCTGGACGCCTATTTTCTACGACTACGACCTTTACAACATACCGGACAAGGGTGAATTCATGAACGTAGGTCCTATCAATCTCGGCGGCAACTATCAGTATATCCGCTTCTCTACGGCAGGCTGCAACCGCGGTAATTTTTTCAATCTCGCAGCTTGGCAAATCCTCACCAATGTAACTTACACCAAGGGCAGCGCTCTTGATGCCGTTCCCGCAGAAACACTCAACAGTCTCCTGGCTGAAGTTTCTAATTCGAACTATATGATAAACATGTCCTCAGCTAATGACAACGGCGCGCTCAAGATACAAATTGCCAACCTTACGAATGCTTACAAGGAGTTCAACAATGCATTCGTTGACCCCACTGAACTCAAAACAGCGGCAAAAACGGCGAAAGAATGTCTCGACGGATTTGTAATCACCGAGAACACGGTAGGAACATATGACATGACAGCCGACACAACTGCCCTACACAATTCTTGGGCTGAGGCAGAAGCAAAACTCGCAGCCGGCGGATACACAGCAGAAGAGGTTACAACTCTTTCCAATACTATCAACGAGCAAATTCAAGAGCTTTCCACCCATATCATAAAGCCCGATCCAAACAAATGGTACCAGATACAATTTGCTTCAGAGGAAGAATTTAATGAATACAACTTCTCTTCCGATGGCGAGCCCCTTATTGATCGCGTGGTTTGCGTAACTCAGGGTTACGATGAAGATACTGAAGGACCTAAGCTCTACGACTATGCAGAAGAAGTGGTTTACGACAAGGCTTGGCTCCAAAGCATTTCTTCCGAAGACGTTTGGAATGTTCCCGAGCTCTCATATTTCCGTTTCATAGAAGTAGGAGACAGCGGATACGTGCTCCAGAACAAAGGCACCGGACTATTCGTTCCAAATCTCGGCAGGAGTGTAAACGTTAACCTCAGCATCAATCCCGGTGTATTCCAAATACAAAGCCTTGGTTATGGTTTCGCAACCTTATCAAGCCATAGCATGGTTGACGGCGCTGCGAACGAAAACAATTTACACTTCGGAAATCCGAGTTCCAGATATTACATCGTAGGTTTTCCCGGCGGAATGTCAACAAAGTCAGCGTTCCATATCGTAACCATAGAGGAAGACGACCCAACCGTAGGCTGGATAAACATGACGGGAGTGAGATCGTTTGTAACTACAGAAGATTTGGCATTCTCAGAATGCGATGCATACGTAACTTTGGGCCGTTGCTCTCTTGACGGAGGCAATACATATATCGCAATGAAGAGAGTAGAAAGCGTTGAAGCAGGAACGCCCGTTGTTGTAATGCCTATAGACGCAGAAACTCCCTACATGGTAGAAACTGGCACAAACTTCATTTCCGAGCCTCTCGCTACCGTAGGCGTAAAGGGTACATTTGTTTCAAAGAAGATTGCAAATGGATTTGCTTCGCTCAAGACTGATGACGAAGGCACGCCTTACTGGCAACCCTCTTCTACCACGGGAGTCAGTTCTAATGCCTACGGAATCTATCTTGATCTGACAGAATTCATATATATGCCCGAGGTGGAAGAAAACGATGCCGACCTTCTTGTTCTCATCAAGGGATACGATCCAGTTGTATCTGTTGACAAGATTAAGACCGACGTTGTTGGCAAACACAAAATCTACACTCTCGACGGAGTAAGGGTTTACGCTCAACCCAACGACCTCAGCAAAGGCATTTATATAATTGACGGTAAAAAGGTCTTGGTTCCCTAAAAAACTCCAAGGCATCTAATTTAAACAATGTCGCATCTAAGAAAAATTAGATGCGACATCGTTTTTTCGACAAGCCATGTAGTAAAAAACGGGGAGTATTTCAATCGTTTTCCAACTCGTTTATATTGAAATCAAAGCCGTCGTCGGAGTTTTCTTCCTCGTCAAAATCAGGAATATCACCGTTAAATTCCGACGTAAGCATGTAGTCTTCTATTTCGCGGCGCTCTTTTTTCGTAGGGCGTCCCGTGCCGCGATCACGAACTGCGTTACGTCCTATCCGAGTCATCTCAAGATATTCCAGTTGTTCCTTGGGCGTAACATTGCGAAGCACCTGCGGCACCTTTGCTGCGCCCACCCGTTGGGTGATAGGCATCAACACTTCAAAGAGGAACGTTATCGGCGGTTTTCTAACCCCTACCTTGTCGCCCACACTCACCATGTGGGACGCTTTGGCGGGTGCGCCGTTGATGCTAACCCTTCCCGCTTTGCACGCCTGCGTTGCTATGCTGCGCGTCTTGAATATGCGCGCTGCCCAGAGCCATTTGTCGAGTCGCGAACCTGCCATAGATTATTTGTTGTTGAAGTTGGTCATTGCGAAATCAATTCCCATCAAGCAGAAACCCTTTATCGCATCGCAGGCAACCTCAAGCCGCGCGTCCATTTCGGCAAGTTGTTCGGGCGGGAACTTTCCCAATACCCAATTCACCTGACCTCCGCGCGGAAAATCGTTGCCGATTCCGAAACGCAAGCGAGCATAGTTTTGCGTCCCCAATACCGAGGTGATATTTTTCAGCCCATTGTGTCCCGCTTCGCTGCCCGACGGTTTTATTCTCAGTTTCCCGAACGGAAGAGCCAAGTCGTCAACGGCCACAAGCAGGTTCTCAACCGGAATTTTCTTCTGCTGCAACCAATATCTCACGGCATTGCCGCTAAGATTCATGTAGGTGGACGGTTTCAGAAGGTACAGTTTATTTCCGCGAAGCGACATCTGCGCCACAAAACCGTAGCGTTTGTCTTCAAACTCCGCTCCCACCGATTTTGCAAGGGCGTCAACGATTCTGAAACCTATGTTGTGGCGCGTGCCGTCGTATTCATCGCCGATATTGCCGAGTCCTGTGATTAAGAAATTCTTGTTTGCCATAACCAGAAGGTTTTCTATTTTTCCGATAAAAACAATGCGGGCGCCGAAACCGAGTTTCGCGCCCGCAGTATCGTTTGTTTTTCTATTGTTATGCGTTTAGCAAGTTTACTCTGCGCTTGCTGCTGCGTCAGCTGCGGCTGCAGCGGCTGCTGCACTGCTTTGTGCGGCGCGAGTAGTCTTCACTGTGCAAACCACAACGTCTTTCGAAGTAACGAGTTCAAGTCCTTCGAAATGGAGGTCGCCCACCTTTATGCTCTTGCCAAGGTGAAGTTTGGTTACGTCGATAAACAATTTCTCGGGAATCTTGTCATAAGTTGCGCAAACCTTTATCTTGCGAACGGGAACGTTCAAACGGCCGCCGGCCTTTACACCGATTGCAAGACCAGTGGTCTGAATAGGCACAGCCATAACGATAGGTTTCTCAGCGTGCACTTCAAAGAAGTCGATATGGAGCACTGTATCCTTTACAGGGTGGAACTGTGAATCCTGAATGATTGCAGTATGTTTTTTGCCGTCGATAACAGCGTCTACCAAGAATATGTCGGGAGTGAAAAGGAGCTTGCGTGCTTCTTCGTAGGATATTGTGAACGGCAAAGCCACTGGAAGGTTGTTTGCGTCTCTTTCTTCTCCATACATAACGCAAGGCACAAGACCCGAGTTGCGTACTGCGCGTGTGGCTTTCTTGCCAAGATCTGTACGCGAAGTACCATTGATTGTAATTTCTTTCATTGTGTTACTCTAAATTAAGTTGTTAATACCTTAATTCGCCATCACACTGCTTTTAGCCAAAGCTTCTGTTCCGGCAAAATCGACTGCAAAAATACTAATTATATTCCAAACGGCAATATCTCTGAGTGTTTTTGTATGATATCTCATTTGGTTTTTGTCAAAAGGGATAACTTTGCGTCATGAACAATGATATTTTGCCGTCCACGGTTTTGGTCGGGGTTTTCAATGCGAGCCACGACGAGGCCTTGGAATTTCATGGCGCCAACTTCACTCCTTCAAAAACCGCGAGGGCTATCGAGCGCGATCTTGCGCTTTTGCCTTACTGGGGCTACGGCTGCAATTTTGTTGTGGTGCCCGATGTTGCGGAATGCGAGGCTTTTCTGTCGCGCTCCCCGCTTCTTCGGCGCAACTGCAAGCCCGTCTGTTCGCTCAACATGGCGCGCGGAGCGGAACTCATGCCTTGGGGCTGGAACAGAACCGTTGCCCAAAAAGCGCAGAAGGCTGGAGTTCGCACCAATATCTCAGACGGATATCTTGACATGCTCCGCAGCATGCAGGCGCGCCGTTTCAGTTCGGATTTTCTGCAACATATCAAATTCCACGCCGCTCATCACGAAAAATTGAAGGGCTTGAACATCGCCGGCAATTCGTATATTGCCGAAAACACGGGCGACATTCAACGCCTCATGCTTATTCACGGCAAATGTGTGCTGAAACGTCCGATTTCCGGGAGCGGACGGGGCGTTGTGTTTGCCGAAGAAACGCTCTCTTCCAGGCAAAGCGAATGGTGCGAAGCCATTTTACGCAAATTTGGTTATATAGAAGCGCAGCAATATTGCCCAAAGATTTGCGACTTTGCCATGGAGTTTCACAAAGAAGCCGGAAAGCCCTACGAGTTTCTGGGATATTCCGAATTCGGCACGTCGGAGAGCGGCGGATATACGGGCAATTTTCTCTCTGCCGGCTCAAAAAACGGCGAGGATATATGGGAAATCCTTGGCGCAGGGCAAGAAGTGAAAACTGCATTTGAGACAATGATTCTCGAAACGCTCAACGTTCATGCCGCAGACTATTATGGTTTTCTCGGCATCGACATGTTGTTGTGTCAAACTCCCACGGGCGCGGGCTTGTTTCCGTGTGTGGAGATGAATTTCCGGCGCACCATGGGATTGTTCTCAAACATGCTCGGGATAAGTGCCGATGCCGGAAGCACAGCATGGTTCAACATCATGTTCCACCCCCACAGCGGCGAAACCATGAGCCATGCCGCCATGCTCTCGCGCCGTTTTCCTGCCGTTAAGTCCTGTTCCGCGCCCAGCGACGAGCGTTTCCTCACGGGCTATGTGCCGCTCACACCGATTAATGAGCGCACGCAGTTTCACGCCTACCTGATGTTCTCGCACGGCAAAGGTTTTTCCGACAAACAAGAAGCCTTTTCATGACTTTCCGAGCGCAAATAGAAATATCTGACTATCAGAACGTTTCAACAGCACGGTTTACAGCAAAAACTCCGGGCCACCAAATTTAAATTCCGACGCATCTAATTTAAATTCCGACGCATCTAGTTTTAACGACAAGGGACATCGTAAAAACGATGTCCCTTATCCGTTTTTTCAGTCGGCATCAGCCTTGCCCTTTTTGGCATCTGCGCCTTTTCAGCGGCTCCACCAATGCTTTTTCTTGGGTGCCGGTGCTCCTATTCCCTCGCGCGAAATATCCTCGAACGATTTTCCGGTGGTAATCATCTCATAAATAACTCCCCAATCGGGCAAACCGCCCAAATTGCGGTCGTCAACATAAATATCCGCCTTGATCTTGCGCGAATAATCGGGCGACTCGGGCGTTTCTTCGGGGTAGTTCCTGTTCACTGCAAAGAATTCCACACCTCTTTCAGCGCACCATTCCACTGCTTCGTCCAACAATTCGCCTTCGCGGGCGGTATTCAATACCAACACATGTCCGTCCTCGATCAATTTTTTAAGCGTAAGGGTTGCAAAAGGCACTTCCTTGCCTATTTCAGGATAGCGGTGCTCCACAATTGTTCCGTCGAAATCTATAGATATCTTCATTTTATTTTTACGTATTACTTCTTATTTTACGTATTTCTTCTTTCCGTTGATTATATAAATGCCCTCGGGCATATTTAGCGGCGCGGAAATTCTCCGGCCTTGTAGGTCGTAAATATTCTGCGGCTTTTCGTTGCCGGCCTTTGCGCTTTCAATAGCCACCACTCCGTTTCCCGGCAAACTAAGAGCCCTTGTCTGTGCCACGGTTTCAAACATCAATCCGCAGCGAAACGGCGAAAGGTAACTTCCGTCGGCTGCAAGCGAAAAGGTAAAGCCGTCGGGCGAGAGAAACATATAATATGTATCTGACTTTGTGGGAGAGAATTTGCGGAATGTGCCGCACAGTGTGCCCGATGTCCATTCGGGTGTGGAGGATATCACTTCCGAGCCGCCCACAGCGGTGAATGTAACCGCCGTGTTGCCCTCGGCGCCCGATTCCATGCGCACCAAATACGGAATGCCGGCCTTGATTTCGCCACAAGATGCGAGCTTGATTTCCTCATTCTCTATCCCTGTGGGGCTGTAAACGCCTATCGTTTCGGGAACATAGCCCACAGTGAAAGGCAGGACCAATGTGTTCCACCCCTCTTGCGGAATAAATCTCACGTAGTGCAGCGAATCTTCGCCCACGGTGAAAGGTAGCGGAGCGTAAAACTCACATCGGTCGACGAGTGTGGCCCGGCGTATCAAATGCGCGCCGTTTTCGTTCACCGCCACCACGTTTTGCCACGTTTGGGGTGCGAGTTCGGCTGCATCGGAGCGCATATAAACCAAACAGTTTGTGGGCGCCGCAAAATTGAAGTCCGAGAGTTTTAGCGGCAAAACGGCTTTGGTCAAATCTACGGCCGTTGTGGTGCTGTCGATAGCGGCTGCAATTTGCTTTGCCACGAAATGTCCTTCAAAAGTTTTCACTCCCGTTTCGTCCACCGTGGTTTCGCCCTGCGGCGGCATGGCTTGCAGAAACGATTTCGCGAATTTGTCGGAGTTGTAAGTCTGTTTTTCGATGAAGCAGAAATAGTTTTGGCGCGAAAACACCAGATACAACATTTTCCCGCCCGAATATGTGGCGATGCAACTGTCGTTCACGAAAAATTGCGCGCCCTTGTTTCCCGGCTTGATGTCGGTCATGTAGGTTTCCCCGTCCTTGCCGCCCACACAAAGTCCGCCATAACCGTTGCATGATAGCGCGAAAGTATCATTCGTCGCCTTCTCCACGCTCCACCTCATGTAGTCGGCTGTAAGCAAAAGGCTCCCGTCTTGCAGATAAAGGGTCTCCACATCGGCTTTCAGCAGAAAACCTGCATTGCCAGCCTTTGCCGCTGCCGCCGACACCTTGCTGCCGTTTTTTGCAAGTATGGCGAACGCCTCGTCGCCCTGCGCCGAAACCTCCAGGGCGCAGACCTGCAAAACAAATGCGAGCAATATTGAAATGTGGCGCAGAATATTCATTTTCACCTGCAAAGATACGAATTATATCTCTCACTTCTGTAGCCCGGGAAAACGCATACTGAAAACAGGTAGGGATATCGCAAAAACAATGTCTGATATTATTTTAATAATGTCTGACACCGTTTGAATAATGTCAGACATCGTAAAAGCCAAAAGCCCGGGAAATTTTCCCACTACAAACCAGCTATTTACGACAATGTCAAAAACCGTGCTGATATGGTCAAAAACGCGCGCCCTACCCCACCACACAAAAACGGCGAAGCATACCGTTAAATAGATATGCCTCGCCGCTAAAAAGCTATGCCGCTAAGGGGGAACGATGTTCAGTCGAGAACCATTTTGAGCCCACGCAATTTTTCGAGCATCTCAACGGCATCTTTCCGAGCCTGCTCCTCGTCCACCTCATAAGTGTCGGTAATCGCCTTCACAAGGTCTTCCGTTTCAAATTCACCCTCTGTCATTCGTTTCCAAATCGTTGTAGCCGTTTCGTTGAGCGTCAGCACATGGGTGTAGTCGATATCTTTCACTTTTGAAGGCACTATGATGTTGAAACCAGCAAGAGTGCGCATTTCAAATCCGTCGTCTAATTTCATTTCTTATTGTTTTTTATCTAGAATAATCCATTCAGGTTTTTTCGCAAGCCACAACAGCCGCAGCCAAACGTAGTGGTGGAAAGCGAGAAAGCATCTGCGCACCCACTTGTTGCGCGGCCAGAGCAACGAATAGAGTCGCCATCTCCACGAATGCATGCTGTGAAACTTTTTCGCTCCCTTGCGGCGGTAATGGGTTACTATCCCCACCGCATCTCCAAGCACCGCGTGCTCAATGCCATAGACATTGCCGTCGCCGCGCATCGTTATCTTTTCGCCGTTCACGGCTATCACTCTGTGGGCAACGTATCTGCGGTCGTCGGTAAGCGCAAGAATCATGTCGCCAACCTTTGCGCTCCGACATTTCTCAAGTTTCACTTCATCGCGAAAGCTTTCAAAAAAAGGTTGCATGCTATGCCCCACCACGGTAATGGTGAGCGAATGCCCCTCGTCAATCAACTTTTTGGCGTGGGCAAAGAAAATTTCATTGGGTATGGTAACTGTTTTTAACGACATACCACAGTGGAATTGCAAAGTTGGGCGGCATCGTCGTCGGGCAGGTTCTCAAACTCGTAAACCGGCACTCTTTCGGCAAGACGAAGGGTGGTGTTGAGAATAGAATCGTAGGCTTTGCTATGACAAATGAGGGTGCTCACCGAAGAAAAGAGATGCACAAAACCTTTCACGCAGTCAAGTTTCTCAATCTTGTTGTGTTTTGCCTGAACAAGCCCCACAAACGCGCCGATCGGGGCATTGGTCTGTTTGTAGCAGGGAGTTTTTCCGCTCCAAGGCGAACCGTATGCCGTAGCTCCGTTGTCGTCGAGACGAACTATGGGGTTGTCGTCATTCATAAGCTCCACGTCGGGAAAATTCCTGAGCCAGGCTTGCGAATGAGTGCTCTTGCCCGTCCCGCTCTTGCCAAGAAACATATAAGCCCGCCCTTGGTAGCGCACAGTTGAGGAATGAATCGTAAGAGTATTGAGACCGCTTGTGGCAAAAGTGTAGGCAATCATAATAGCATTCGCCAAAACGCGCACATAACGGGAGTCTTTCGGCATGACAACGATTTTCGCACTTGCGAAATCGGGCGAAATATCGATGATAGTCATTGGCGTGCGGTCGTAATCGCGTATAGTGAAAACTACACTGCGGTCCGCGCGCTCAAACATGCTGTATTCTGAATCGGTAATGGAGAAGTGGGCGATTTTCTTGAGTTCGCTCGCATCGGGACGGTATTTGCTGTCAACGACAACGCTAAGTATTACATTTCCGTCCGATTGCGCATCAACGAGAAACGGCTGAAACGAAGGTGCAACCTTTGCTGCGGCAGCGGGAGCGTCTGTCAGTTCAACAACAACCTTGTGCCCGGCTATTTTATAGGTCTGCGTTTCGCTCATGTTTATTCCTGTTCGTCCGTCCCCTGAGAAAATCCAGGATCAATCTCTTCTCCCGCGCTTTGGTACACGGCATTTTCTTCCGGAGTGAATTTGAATTCGTCCGGTGTCAACTGTTTTACGATTGCTCCCTCGTCAAGATAGTTTTTGCGCACCTTGATTTGTTTTTTCGTGGCTTCCTTTTCGCTTTTGGCATAGTAGAGAATGCAAAGGCGATTGGGATCGTTGAGCGTTTGTGCGAAATGCATTTTCAGTTGTGTGGAAAGATACGGACGATCAAGCAGCAATTTTGTACGCTTCTGCAAGTTGGCGCTGTCGATACGCTGCACCGAAGTGATGAAAACCGTTGAATCGCGCATGGAATCGCCTACGCCGAAAACGTAAACCGTGCCTTTTGTCGCCATGTTCTTTACCTGGCCCACTGCAGCCGTTGTAATCAGGGCGAATATTATTGTAAGGAATGCCTTAACCGATATGTTCATAAGAGGTTGGTTTTGTTTTGTGCAAAGATATGATTTTTTCGCCAAACTTCTGCTTGCGGTCTTTTTATTTTGCGCTAACAAAAAAAGCCGAAGGCATAGGATTTTGCCCACATGCCTCCGGTCTTTCCATTAAATTCAAAAAGTGTTGGCTAAATGCTTTGTTATTTTATTTCTTTGAGTCTTTGTCTTTGCTGTCCTTGCTCAAATCCACAGTGAAGCTCTTCTTGATTCCGCTCTTTGTGATGGCGCGAATCCAAAGTGTGCGGTCGTTCGACATGTTGGCGTTCTTGACTGCCTCGTCAAAGTCGCTGCGAGTACGCATCTGCTTGTCGTTCACCTGAAGTATAATCATTCCTTTGGCAACGCCTGCTTTCTGCATTTCTCCGCCGCGTATAGCAGTAACTTCAAGCCCGTAGCCAAGGTCGAGTTGCTGTTTCAGTTCGTCCGACAACGGTGTGAGGCTCACTCCCATCTCGTCTATATCCACTTCTTTCACCACAGAGGTTGTGCCTTGTGCGTTCTTGAGCGTAATAGTCTTGGTGTAGCTCTTCTTTTCGCGCAGATAGGTGATTTGCACCTTGTCGCCGGGCTTACGCAATGAGACGGCTTCTTGCAGTTCTGCCATCTTTTCGAGTTTTTTGCCGTTGATAGCTGTTATCACGTCGCCTTTCTTCAATCCGGCTTCCGATGCCGAGCTGTTGTCCTCCACTTCGTTCACGTAAACGCCGTTTACTGTACCGAGGTCAACGGAGTTGCCTTTTTCTTTCTCGCTGTCGATGTAGGTTGAAACGTCTGTGCCGCGAATTCCGATGATTGCGCGCTGCACTGTGCCGAACTTCTTGAGGTCGTCAACCACTTTGTTCATTATCGAAGTGGGAATGGCGAAACCGTAGCCTGCATACGAACCGGTTTGAGAGATTATCATATCGTTTATACCCACGAGTTCGCCGCGTGTATTCACCAACGCGCCTCCGGAGTTGCCCGGATTTATCGCGGCATCGGTTTGAATGAACGATTCTATGCCGTTGGCTCCAACCGAACGTGCCTTGGCGCTCACAATGCCTGCGGTAACGGTGGAAGTAAGGTTGAAAGGATTGCCCACGGCAAGCACCCATTCGCCGAGTTTAAGGTTTTCGCTCGAGCCTATGGTGATTGCGGGGAAATTCGAGCCCTCTATCTTCACGAGTGCAAGGTCTGTAGTTTTGTCTGTTCCTATGATTCGTGCCTTGAATTCGCGGTTGTCGTTTAGTTTCACATTGATTTCGTCTGCACCGTCAACCACATGATTGTTAGTTACAATGTATCCGTCGGCCGAAATTATCACACCTGAGCCTGCCGATTTGCGTTGCGGTGTCTGGTATTGGCGTTTCTGTATGCCGCCGTTGCCACCGCCGCGTCCGAATATATCGCCGAAGAAATCCTCAAACGGGTCGTAGTAGTCATAGGTCTGTGTCTTGGAGTTTTGTGTTACCTTGATATACACCACAGAATTCACTGCTTTTTCGGCAGCATAGGTCAAGTCGGGAGTAACTCCCGCCGCAGGCTGATTGTTAGCGTCAGCCACAGGTGCCACATTTGCCACCGCAGGAGCGGCAGCCAACACGGCTCCCAAAACAATTGAGCAACTAAATAGTTTGTTACTTTTCATATCGCTGTTATGTTTTAATTATATGTTCTTATGCCTTATCTACCGCAAATGTAATGCCGAAAACCGCAGTAAGAGCAAAAATGGCAGAAAAAATTTCTCTCTGTTGCAAACTTTTAACCCTCTTCGCCCGACGCTTAACAGACAATGTGGCAAACGGCTCTGTAATTTCACAGATTTTAGACACTTCCCGTTTGCTTTCTCCCGCATTTCAGCCCCTCTTTATGCTATGGAATTTTGGGGCTATGGCATACCGCAAAAACTACAAGGCATCTCGCAAAAACTCCGGGCCATGTAATTTAAATTAGATGGCCCGGAATTTAAATTAGGTCTGACCTCGTAAAAGGCGATGTAAGACATTGTTTTTGCGACATTTCGCCTTATTTCGTCTACACGCCTAAAACACTAACACACAACCCGATACTACGAAAATAAAATCCGCAAGAATCTATACCCCGATTGAGGCGTTTGGAAAACAAAAGGGGGCGGTTTTTTCCGCCCCCTATATTATATATGCGTGCCGGTATCCTAAGACACGCAGTTGCCGCATGGTTGTTTATTTCACAATCACTTTTTTCACAGTGCCGTTGCTCATTCTGATGATGTTCACACCTTTTTGCGGCGCAAATATACGTTGTCCGTCCAATGTGTAGCGGGCTATTTCCGTAGCATCGTCATCGATTACCACATTCCCTATGGAGGTCAGTTTTTTCTCGTCCACCATAAAATCTTTCCACACTTCCGCCGAAGCATAAGCCGGCTTGCTGCCCGAAGGTACGTGCAAACTGCACGCTTTTGTGTCAACATCGTAAAAAGCTTTGGTGCTCACCGCCTGAGGCATAGTGTTGAGACAATAAAAATCGGTAAGCGCGGAACAATAACCGAAAGCATAGTCGCCAATCTGGTTCACATTGTCGTAAAGCACAACGCTGCGCAGATTTTCACACGAAGCAAACGCATAACTGCCTATCGTGGTGGCATCTTCAGCCACGGCGCGCGTAAGTTTTCCGGCATTGGCCACATTCTGCTCGTTGCCCACATACAGTTCTGCGAGCGAAACACAACCGGCAAAGGCACTGCTGCCGATATATTTCACACTGCGCGGAATGCGTACCACAACGAGCGCGCTGTCTTCGATAAACGCGCCCTGGCAAATGGTATCCACGCCCTCGGGAATGGCTATCGTTTCGAGAGCGGTGCAGTTGCCGAACTGGTAGTGGTTTATCATCGTAACATTATTGCCTAGCACGATTTTCTTGATGCTCCGCGCTTGGTTGAAAGGCGAATAATATTCCCGCGCCACTGCCATATCGGCCATCGCTCCGCATAGATAGTTGAGATTTCTGCCCACATAGGCCGTCTCCAACGGCATATCGGCAAACATTCCACGCGGAATGGAATAACCTTTCATGACCGTAACCCGTGTCATAGGGCGTGATTTTATAATCCAACCGCCCGTCTTGTTGAAATTATTGCCCGTAACAAGCGGCATATCCGAGTCTTCTATCACAAGATGCGTGAAACCCGTTCCGGCAAAGGCATCAAATCCTAAACTCTCTATTCTCGAAGGAATGCGAAGCGTGCCCGTAAATCCTTTGCAGCCCGAAAATGCGCAGGCAGGGATTTCGGTGAGATTTTGGGGAAACACAAAATTGTCGCAAACGAGTCCCGCGCAATTCAAAAATGCCGAAGCGCCAACGGTATCAAGCATCGCGGGCAGCACAAGCGTTCCCGTGAAGCCGCAATCCGCGAACGCGCTGCTGCCAATGACTTTCAAACCCTCGGGAAGCACAAGCGAACCGCCTTTTACCCTCTTTGCAAAAGCTTGATCGCCTATCCGCGTGAGCACACTGCCTTGTTCGAAACTGAGAGTGGATATATCATTGTTGGCAAACATTTCTTTTTCGATTTCCTCGATTGCCGCACCAACGACAAGCCCTCCCGCGAATTCCAAACCGGCATCGAAGAAAAGCATATCCTTCGTAATTTCGGGCGCATTGTATATCAAACTGTCGGCAACAAATCCGTTAAGCGCTCCGCGCCCCAAAGTTTTGAGAGTAGAGGGAAGGCGCAACGCGCCGTCAAGCTTGCTGCAACAAAAAAACGCATTTTCGCCAATCGATTCGAGACCTTCGGGAAACAACAACTCATCGTGTCCGCGCATTTCGCTACAATAACAAAACGCATTCTTACCTATTTCGCGCAACTTGCCCGCATTTTGCAACGAAATGCTGTCGACAGCGCCACCATAACAGAAATTGTCGGGAATAGTCTCCACATTTTTGCCAATCACAAGCACATAGTTTGAAATATCTCCCTCTTCGCCCATTGTATTAAAGTTCTTGGCTACGGGAAATACGTTTACGCCCGTGCCGTTGGCCACATCGTATGAAGCATATTCGAGGGCGTTGCAATTATAAAACACATTGTCGCCCACACGTTGCACATTCGACGGAATTATAGCCTTGGAAATTCCCTTGCAACCGAAAAACGCGCTTTCTCCAACGCTTCTCACCGTAGCGGGAATGCTTATCGTGCCGGTGATAAGGGTATTTCCGTTGAAAGCCGAGGCACCTATGCTGTCGAGAATGCCTTGCGCTGCAAAATTTATCGCATTTGCTCCGCCGCCTTCCTCGAGTTTGCTCTCCACAACCCCACCGTTTTCGAACAAGCACGGGGGAATTGTTTTCACATTGCTGCCAATGGTGAGCGAATATCCGTTTACAGAAAAACCGGAACCCACAAAAGCTCCCGCACCATAGTATTGGTCTGAAACAAGTTTGGCTTCTTTTGCGCGATATTCCACCTTCGCCAAATTGTAGCAGAGAGAAAATGCGCCCTCGCCTATTGTTTCCGTTCCTTCGGGGATATTGACCGAAGAAATTGCGGTTTCGTAAAAAGCCTGATAGCCTATCGTCCGCACGGTATTGGGCAGGTTTATATCTCCCTGCAATGTAGCCACGGCGAAAGCGCTGCTGCTGATTTCTTCAAGCGCACTTCCTTCTTCGAATGTTATGCTTCGCAGATTTGTCTGGCTGAATTGGTTTTCCCAAATGCGTTTCACTTTTTTCCCGAAGAGCACATGCAGTCCGTCGGTGGCTTTTCCCATGTCGGTAAACGCAGCGAGTACTTCCGTGTAGCGGTTTGTTTGCGATTCAAAGGCACAGTCGGCAAGATAATATAGGCTGTCAACTCCCTCCAAACCGTAGAAAGCGTTCTCTTTTATGCTATCGACCGAAGCAGGTATCACTACGCTCGTAAATTGTGTGTTGTAGGAAAAAGCATTCTTCTCTATTTTCTTCACCGATGCCGGAATTTCCAAACGTCCTTGGGGATAAAATCCGGGATACTTCACATTGCGGCTACGGCTATGGTAAAAAGCGCCCTTGCCTATCTCGGTGCACACGCTGCCGGGCTCGAATTTCAAACTGCGAACGTTGGCGGTGGTGGAAGCAAACATATTGTTCGGCACACGTTCCACTTCTTTTCCGATAACAAGGGGAATGCCCGAAGTATAATCGCCAACGGAAGTAAATATCTGGTTGGTGCCGGAATAATCCGAGACATTGCGTGCGCGGTATGTGATTCCCGTCAAACTTTTGCAGTTGGCAAATGCCCGTTCGCCTATTTCCTCCACATTTGCCGGTATGGTGAGCACGCCCGAAACCGAATCGCAATTATAAAATGCGTATGTGCCGATTTTCTCGAGCGTTTGCGGCAACACCAAGTCTCCTTTCATTCGTCGGCAACCCGAGAAAGCTTTTGCGCCAATGGTTTTGAGTTGCGACGGCATCCGTGCATTTATCACCAATTGGTAATAACCGTCGTTAAAAGCATTGTCGCCGATTGAAGTAACTGTATATTTCGTATCGTTGTAAACCACTCCCGAAGGCAACGAAACGCTTCCGTATTTTATGGAAGCCCCTGTGATTTTCACTTCATGGTTTGCGGCATCGGTAACTTGGAAAATCAAATTGTCTACAACGAAGTTCTGCGCCTTGGCGTTGGTCGATACAAAAAGCGCAATGGTTGCCGCAACAACCATGCGCCTTGCAATTTTTCTCACGATGCGCGCCACACGGCTTTCATGCGCCGACGCATCAAAACTAACTCTCCTGCAATCGTTTGCACGGCTATTTAAGCTGCGCAAATAGGGAGGGGTAAAATTTTTCATAATTTTTGTTTATATCAGATTGTATGTTGTTTTTGCGTTGTAAATCATCGTTTTTACGAGATGCGTCGGAATTTAAATTCCGGGCCATGTAATTTAAATTTGGTGGCCCGGAGTTTTTGCGAGATGCCTTGTAGTTTATTCCACTAAGATTTTTCGCGTTTCGGTGTCGGATTTCAGTATATAAACTCCCTTCGGCAATTTGCCTTCAAGGCTTCCAAGGGTTGCGTTTCCAAGGAGTTTTACTCCCGAAACGGCGTACACGTCATACACCGCCGCATTTCCGCCTTTTATATTCTCAATGCCTACCGGATTGTCGGCTTTTATCACGAGCGGAGCGGCACTTATATAATTGTCGGCCTGAGATGTGATTTGCAATGTGAGGTTCTTTTCCGTCGGGAAGCCTCCCATATCCACGCTTGTGCCTGTAAGTATTTGCGAATACAGGGACTGGTCGCCGCCAAAGGCTTCGAGTTTGTAACTCGTGGCGTTTTCCACTTCGCTCCAACGGGCTATAAGCGACGACACATCGGAGTTGGGTTCTACTGTAAGGCTCTGGGGCGCGGGCAGAATGCCTTCGGCCATATATACAAACGACACAATTCCGCCGGTATCGGTTATGCACGTGAGATAGCGGTTCATCTTGTCGCCCTTGTACTGCTGAAAATTCGGGACAGTGGTATCGCGCAACGCGGTGTTGCCTGTAAGTCCCGGGAAAAGGTCTCCCTGATAGTCGGCAGGCGTTGCCTTGTTTTCAATCTTGGTGTCATTGTCGGCGGCAATGAATGTCATGCGTTTGTGAGAGGAGTTTACGTTCACCGTATTGCTTGCCCAAGCCGATTTGTTGTAGTCTACGTGGGTTATGAACATACCCGAGCCGAGCGTGCTCGGATACCATGTAGACGGCTGGCGGTTTTCGAGGATATAATATTCGTTGCCCGTAGCATCATTGGGGTTGGGGATATAATAAGCATTCTCTTTGTCAGAACCAAGGGCGTTGATGCGCACAATCTGCGGCTCGGCAACAAGCGTATCTATGTCGAGCCAGCCCATGAAATTCTTTTCGTATGCAGTATATCCCACGGGAATCGTACCATTCGACCAATATTGTCCATAATCCATGATGCTCCACCACGACATAGCCACAGTGGTTGAAGAGCCATAGGTGTTGTAGAAATCAGGCAGGTTGAGAAAATGCGAAAACTCGTGGCAGAAAGTTCCGATGCCCTCTATCTGGGCCACGGTGTCGCGTTTCGTGGCATCTTCGGCGTTTTTCTTCAACACGGGAACCAATTCGCTTGTTACGAGAAAGGAGCCTATTTTGGTGTTGGACGTTACGATGCCGCGCAGATAGAAGCTTGCCCACACGGCGTCCTCTTCCCAAGACGAATGTTCGCCATATCCGGCAAACAAGATGCCCAGCATTGGCACCGTGCCGTCGTCGCCGTTGTATTTTGAAAAGTCAACGCCTTGCGCCTCTGCGAGAGTAACTGCCTCGCTCACCATTTCGTTTACGCGCGCGTCGTTCAAGCTGCCGCTATGTGCGCCGTAGTATGCACGGGGCTGAGAAAGCGTAACAACAGTACAGATGTCAAACGAAGGACTGTATATGCCATTGCTCTGGGCTATGAAATAATCGCGCACACTTCCGTGGGCGCCGTTTCCGGAAAAGCCTTCCTCGTTGTATTGTCGGGTAAACGTGTCCACGGGATTGGTTATCGAAAATTTCACATCGGAATATTCCACCAATATAATGGGAAATTTCGGTTCTCCCTTGGGGATATCGCTTCGCCCTATCTCTTTTGTTTCATACAAACTGCGGCTCTGTGCGCTTTTTGCCTGAACTTCGAGTTCCGTAATGGCATTTGCGGCAACCCACTGGCTTTCTTCCACGTCGCGCCCCTGCTCGTCGTGGGCCGTGCGTGCCGAGACAGTCCACTGCCCTCCGTCGTAGCCCGTAGCATAACAATATATATTGCCCTCGCGCCGCACTATGTATCCGTCAGTTGTGGCATAATACGAAACATGTTCGTCGCCGCCCCTTACGAGGGTGATTTCCGTGCCGTCGGGCTGGGATACCGTAATGCGAAATCTTAGTGCCGGCGATGCAAAAACCGTGGTAAAAGCAATGATGCCGATTAGCAGAATGTATAACTTTTTCATTATCCGTTGATTTTGGGGCAAAGTTAAGAAAATATTCCGTATCGTAGAAACAGAATGAGGGATGCTGAAAAACATATCAATTATCGTAAAAACGATAACCGATACAATTTAAACAATGTCTGATATTATCTAAATAATGTCTGACAGTGTTTTTACAAGAAACCATATAGTTTTTCAGCCCCCTTTAGAGGAATCGGCAACATGCCGCAACAGCCGCCGCCAAAGGCAATTAATCGGACAAAAAACGCCGCTTTCGCGTTTTTTTCTTACCTTTGTCGCAACCATGTCTCCCGTATCAAAAACAATATTCGCTATAGCCTTAGCCGCAATGCCATTGTTTCAGCTTGCGGCAAATGGAATTTGCGCTGCGGCCGACACCGCGAAAGCCGCCGACGCAGATGATGCAAACCGCTATACGATGCGTTCGAACATGATAGGCATAGGCGGGACAAACCGTCTGGAAACGTATCTCTCGCCCTTTGAGTACAAAGGAACGGAACTGCGATTCATGCACGAATCGATGCGTCTCACAAAAATGATGGGCGGGCGAATAAGCACGCAGCAGTTTTTTGAAGGAAACATAAGCCACTCCAAAAGCCCTACCGAAGACGCAAGCTATTTGGCAGGCGACTTTGAATGGCGCATAGCCTGGCACTACAATTGGCAACCCCTTCCCGGACTGCGTTTGCTTGCCGGCGCGCAAACGGGAGCAAGCATCGGAGGAGTTTACAACACACGCAACGGCAACAATCCCGCACAGGCGAAACTTTCTGCCGACATTGCCGCGTCGGGCATGGCTATCTATCGTTTTCCTTTGCTGGGCCGCACGTTCTCGGCGCGCTACCAATTCGACATGCCTTTGGTGGGGTTGATGTTTTCTCCCGCATTCGGACAATCATACTACGAGATATTCTCGCTTAACCATTACGACAACAACGTATGTCCCACATGGTTGGGCAACGCTCCCACTTTCCGCAACCTGCTCACGCTCGACGCACCGCTCGGAAGCGGCACACTGCGCATAGGCTGGCGTTGCGACATAAGGCAGAGCCATGTGAACCAACTCAAAAGCCATACGTGGAGCAACATATTCATGATAGGCTACGTGAAACACTTCAGGCTCGTGAAAAGAGGGGACAACGGCAGCAACAAAACCATTTTGTAAATCATGAAACGCCTGCTACCTTGCTTGATATTCGCCATTGCAGCGCTTGCGTCGTGCATCACAGAAGATGTGCCCGACAACACGCTCACGGGAAACTTTGAAAGTCTGTGGAAAACCATAGACCAGCATTACTGTTTCTTTGAAAAGAAAAACGAGCTCTATGGTGTGGACTGGGACGAGGTACATACGCGCTACAAGGCCAAACTTTCGCCGGCTATGACCAACGACCAGTTGTTTCAGCTCTGCGGAAAAATGCTTGCCGAGCTTCGCGACGGGCACGTGAACCTTACGGCTTCGCACGACATGGCCCGCTATTGGAAATGGTTTGAGGATTATCCCACCAACTACAGCGATTCGATTGAACGCATATACCTCGGAACGGATTATTATCTGACCTGCGGAATAAAATACCGCATTCTGCAAAAAAACATCGGCTATATACGCGTTCCTTCGTTTGAGAACTCCATTGGCAGCGGCAACCTTAGCGAGATTTTCCGCACTTTCGCCCTTTGCAGCGGGGTTATCGTAGACGTGAGAAGCAACAGCGGCGGAATGTTGAGCTCTGCCGAAAAACTGGCATCGGGATTCGTTAACACCAAAACCCTCGCCGGATATATCAGACACAAGACGGGCAAAGGACACTCCGATTTCTCCGAAATGAAAGCCGTTTATGTAAGCCCCACAAACGGTGTGAGGTGGCAGAAACCCGTGGTGGTGCTCACCAACCGCAATACCTACAGCGCGGCAAACACTTTTGTGATGTATATGAAGGGCATTACCGATGCAACAATCGTGGGCGACAAAACGGGAGGCGGCGGCGGAATGCCGTTCAACTCTGAAATGCCAAACGGGTGGAGCATAAGATTTTCGGCATGCCCCATGTATGACACACAAAAGCAATGCGTGGAAGACGGAATAGAGCCCGACACAAAAGTAAACATCACAAGCGACGACTATCAGCGCGGAATAGACACTATAATCGAAGCCGCCATAAAGATATTGCTCGCCAAATAAACGGCAACGCGCTTTGCCGTTTGCAAAAGGCTTTGTAAATTTGCAACTCCAAACTCAAATGCACCTGTGGCGGAATTGGTAGACGCGCCAGACTTAGGATCTGGTGTCTCGCGACGTGAAGGTTCGAGTCCTTTCAGGTGTACGGATTTTTCAAAAGCCGGCAGTTCGCTCCCAGAACCGCCGGTTTTGCTTTTTTCAGGCACCTTGTTTTTCAGCATTTCTGCATCGAAAAAACTACAAGGCATCTCGTGTTTTACGAGATGCGTCGGAATTTAAATTAGATGCGTCGGAATTTAAATTTGGTGGCCCGGAGTTTTTGCGAGATGCCGACACGGAAAAAGCAAACGGGACATGCCTTTCGCAATGTCCCGCCCAATATATAACAATAAACTCTTTATCAACAAATTACCAACCCGCATCTTTCCAACCTGCCGCTTCATACCACTCGGTAAGGGAGAAGCATTGGTTGAGGTCGCCGAAGATGCAGTTTCCAGCGTTTCGCGAATAAATCATTTGGGGCACAAACGCCGAAATAGCGCAATAGTCCGTATGGTCTACAGGCAAGAAAATTTCGTTGCCCCTACGGTCTTCGCCAACATAGAATTTAGTTGTGCCGTTATAGTATGTAATGCAATTGTCGAGTACTTTTCGCCATTCCGCATATTGGTCTTCCGAAAGAATCTTGTGCATGGCAGAAGAAAAATCATAGAAGTGAGGACGGTAGAAACTGCTCCATTCGTAAAGAGAATAGTAGGTAACGTCTGTCATGTCAGGCCAATTATATACGGTATCCTTGTCAGCGCTCACGCTATAAGCCGGAATTTGCGCAATGCAGCGTTTGGTGGCTTCGGCAAGGGTTTCAAGCTCCGAAGTCTTCACGCAAGAAACAACCATACCGAAGTTGTAGTAAGCATTCGACGACGGCAGCGTGGTGAGATACGTGTAATACGACGCGGCAATCTGTGAAGGGTCGTCGGCAAACAAGCCGTTGCGCACAAGACTCGTATAGTTTCCCCCGATAGCAGGAGTGGAAATCGGAGAAGCTATTACATAATCCGTGGCATTGCGAAGAGCGTAATCCACTTCAATACATTGCATCATACAAGAGTCGAAGAAAATGAATACCGGGTGTATTCCGCTATCCTCAATGGCCTGCGCCATGTCTGAAATATCCATAGTGTAGCCGTAGTTGCCGTTTACGTCCTGGTCGGTAGCCATATTGCCGCCCTGACCTACGTCAAGACCGAAACTCCTTACGCTCACGCCAGAATAATCTTTGCTCCACGACGGCACCCAACCGTCGCTGTGCGACCACATCACCAGGCCGTAGCTCTCGGAAGGGTATGTGGATTTTGTCCATTCGAGAAGTTCCTGCAGCACTCCCGCATCGCTCGAATTTACATCGGAGGCGTAGCTGCGAACAAGCTGCGGGGCCGTGCAACCTTTGTAGAGACGGTAAACGCGCGGCTTCTGGGCATCGTCAACAAAGAGAAGAATCTGATCGCGGGCGTTCATAAACTGCGTGCCTGCCATAAGTTCCGTGGAATCTCCCTTGTTGAAATTCTTGTAGCCAAGCGAGTTTTGCGCATTTACATACATCACCACCGTGCGGCGGATTGTGGTTTTATCTGTCCCCTTTTTCTTTTCTCCGCTATCGCTGCTGCACGAAACGACAACCGACACAAACAACAAAACAAGAAACCAAGGGACAATTATTCTGAATTTCATATTTACACTATGCTTTTAGGGATTCTTTTTATAGGGCTCGGGCAAAAAGACAACCTCTTTGTATCCGAATGAAACAAACATCGATTCAAACTGACGGCGTATGTTTTCGGCGGCAAGGGTTGTCTGCGCTGCGGTAAGGTTTCGGCGCAACATTGCCTTGCGTGCCTTTTGATACAAAGCCTCATTCGCTTCCTCTTTCCACGTACCTTTTTCGTAGAACGTGCGGGTGCGGGCCTCGTCAATAAAGTCGGGATTCAAAACCTTAACCTTGGGCAAACAAATGAAAGCCGTGTCGCCTTTCACTACAAGCCAGCTGGGGGGCGCGTCCTTCAAGTCTATTCCCAATATAATCCGTCCATGAAAAATCTTCACAAGATGTTTGTCGCCCAAGATATGCTCTTCAACCGAATCAACCAGTTCCTCGCACGAAATATTCAAGGCCTCCCATTGACCAATAGCCTTGATTTGCGTAACATGATTGACCGTTTTTCCTATATGCTCGGTATGGGTGATTTTCACGTCTGACGTTGTGCCGACACGATGCACGAAAAACGCCGCCACAACAATTATCGCCGCCACAAGAAACACGTAGGGATAGCGCACAACGAATGAAAACAATTTGCAAACCAGGAAAAACGGCACGCTCCACAACATATTCCACCGGCTGCGCCTGCGGGTTTGTTTTGCCTGGCGTTTAATATCGTCGAAATTCGATTTAATCTCCGTTCCCATGCTATTTCTTCAAAAGATGTTCGATATCAGCCCAACGAAGTATGGTTCTGTCGCTCACGGCAGGGCGAAATTCTATCGTGATGTCGCTTTCCGCATATCCCATCTGGCATATTATCGGAACAAGCACCGATGCAGCGTTTTTTCGGGCGGCTTCCACGATTCCGAGACCTGGTATTGCCGCCACGATACTGTCTATGCCTTGCCTTGTATATGCTTCGATTTCTTCCTGTTTGAAGTTGGAGCGCAACGGATCTACGACCTTTTTCACTCCTTTATGGTCTACTTTCGACGCGCTGACCGTTATGTCGGGATCGGGAAGGATTACCGTGATTTTTTTGCCGCGCCGTTTGATGTTTTTCTCGCTGAAATTTACAAAATCAACGTATCCGCGCAGAGTTACATCAATCGGAATTGCGATTTTGCGGTCTCCCACAGGAATTTCCTTGCTGAACGTTTGCGAGAAAAGCTTTCCGCGCACCACGATGCGGTCATCAAAAGTAACTATCTTGTGTACCTTGTATTCCGCAGTAGCCAGCCGTGCACAATTAGATATGTTGTCGTAAAGAAATGCTGCCGTATCGATTGCCGCCTCTGCGCTTTCCGTTTTTTCGGGAAGCGTTGCATTGCCGCCGTTGTGCCCGCAAGATGCAACCACAAACATTACGGTGCAAAATACAAGGCACATTGTTTTTCCGATACTGCTTCTCATCTTTTTAATATGCCACTAAAGATAATCCACAAGCACTTTCAGCGAGCCGGCATCCTTCCAACTCCATTTTCTGTTCTTCATAAGTTCCTTGAAGTCGGCTTTCTTATCGGCGCGAATGCGTTTCTTCACGATTTTCTCGGCAGCCGGAAAAGTTTCGCCGTTTACAATGAAAAAATACTCCGTTTTCAGTGGCCACGAATCGCCCTCGCCGTTTGCCCAATAGTCCGCATTCGTATCGATAAACAGGTTGAATTCGGGAAGATCAAGGAACGTAGAATTTTTTCCCGTGCTTGCATCCTTGCGCATCTGTGCCAAATCGATTGTCGTTACTGCTGTAAGGAAAATTTCGCCCTTTCTTGCCAAAACTTTCCCCATTTGGCTTTCACCGGTACGGCGATAAAGGGCATCGTTGAACGTTACGAAAATCACTCCGAACAGATTTGCTTTCATCACGGTGCTGTCTTTTTTGTAGAGCAACGAAGCGTCTTTCAAAAAGATATTGGCCTGGTAGATTTTGTCTTTGCCAAAAGCGAACTCTATCTTGGCGTCTTGAAAATCTTTATAGACAAAAGGAATCTTGGAACGCTTTTCCACTTGCGCTTGTTGGGCATATAAATTTGCTGAAAGCATTGCCACAAATAATGATAGGATTACTTTTTTCATTTCACAGCAATAGTTTTGAATGCAATATTATGAATTTTCGGCGACATAGGACGCGGCGCGGCAGAAATTCGTGGGAATTTGCTAATTTTGCGCTGAAATTTCGACACATACAGATGAAAGACTACGTATATTCGGCGCACAAAGAAGAGACTGCCATATTGGTGGGACTCACTACCGAAAGACAGACCGAAAAAAAGACAGAAGAATATCTCGACGAGCTTGAATTTCTCGCCGAAACTGCCGGCGCACACACTGTGAAGCGTTTCACGCAAAAGATAGTGCAGCCCCACGCCGTAACATACGTGGGAACGGGAAAACTTGAAGAGATTGCTGCCTACATACAGACCGAAGCCGACGAGGGACGGGAGATAAGCATGGCGATATTCGACGACGAACTTTCGGCAAAGCAGATACGCAATATAGAAAAGGCTTTGCAGGTAAAGATACTCGACCGCACGTCGCTGATTCTCGACATCTTTGCAATGCGCGCCCAGACCGCAACTGCAAAGACGCAGGTAGAACTTGCGCAATACAAATATATGCTTCCGCGCCTGCAACGAATGTGGACCCACCTCGAACGTCAGGGCGGCGGTTCGGGTTCTGGTGGCGGCAAAGGCTCAGTTGGTTTGCGCGGCCCGGGAGAAACGCAGCTCGAGATGGACCGCCGTATTATTCTCAACCGTATGGCGTTGCTCAAACGTAGGCTTTCAGAAATCGACCGTCAGAAAACTACGCAACGAAGCGGGCGCGGCAGAATGATTCGCACGGCTCTCGTGGGATATACCAACGTGGGCAAGAGCACGATAATCAATTTGCTTGCAAAGGCGGAGGTTTTCGCGGAAAACAAGCTCTTTGCCACGCTCGACACAACGGTTAGAAAGGTGGTGATAGAGAATCTCCCGTTTTTGCTTTGCGACACCGTGGGATTTATACGCAAGATTCCCACCGACCTTGTGGATTCTTTCAAAAGCACACTTGACGAGGTGAGGGAGGCCGACCTTCTTATTCATGTGGTAGACGTTTCCCACCCCGACTTTGCCGAGCAAATCGATGTGGTAAACAAGACTCTCGGCGATTTGGGCTGTGCCGAAAAGCCTACAATCATTGTTTTCAACAAGGTTGACGCTTATGAATGGGTGGAAAAGGAGGCTGACGACCTCACTCCTGCCACTGCCGAAAACATATCGCTTGGAGAGTTGCAGAAAACGTGGATGGCGAAAATGGGAGGCGACTGTATTTTCATTTCAGCCAAGCAGCGCACAAACATCGACGAGTTCCGACAGATGTTGTACGACAGGGTGCGCTATCTTCACGTGCAAAAATATCCCTACAACGATTTCCTTTACCAGAAATACGAGGAAGAATAACCTTTATAGGGTTCTTCCTTCGAATCTCACGTTATAGGCGTCGCCGTTGTAGTTTGCGCCAACAATATACTGCATGGCGGTAGGCGAAAAACGGTCTTCGTAGAAATAATGGCAATGCCCGCAAAGTATTGCCTTTAATTTTTTTTGTTCTTTAAGCCATTTGATGAACTCCAAGGTGGGTTTGTCGGCCCTCTGTTGTACGCCGCGGTTGCGCCATTGTTGGTCGGCGGGCAAACTGGAATCGCTCGGATATTTCGACGTTACGCTCAGCGGGGCGCCGGTAACGTATGCCGCATGGTTGCCGTTGGCTTTAACGGCATATTCGCAGTGTTTCTCTGTGTATAGAGGCACATGGCAGAGCATCACGACGGGCAGTCCTTTCTTCATTTCCTGTTCCATTAGTTCGTGCTGGCGCTCGGTGATGTTGTAGTATACGTCGTCGATTGCCACGAAGTTCACTCCGTTTACCACCTTTGAGGCAAAGGAAAGATTGTTGGGGAAAACGTCCTGCACCTGTGCGTAGCTTTGTTGTTTGTAAGCCTCGTCTTCGAGTGCTTCGCCCACATATTGCGAAAACTCATGGTTTCCAGCCGCAGCCAAAAGGTTTTCGCCCAATATATGTTCGGCCACACAATCAAGGTTTGCCTCGCTCGTAAAATCAATAAGGTCTCCCGTATGAATCAGCATCAGTTTGTTTAGGCGTGCATGGCTTATTGCCGCGTCGAGATAGTGTTCCGCATGCGGGAAAAAGCGCATTCTGCCGGCTGCAAGCTTGATTTTGCGCTCGTTGTCGCGGTTGTCGGCAAGCGCAAGGTGGGTGTCGGAAATATGAAGTGCCGAGAAAGCTTCCTCACATTCCAGTTTTATTGTAATGTTCCTTATATTGAGCGGAGCCAACGGGCGCGGACGACGTGCATCGTCGGTTGCGGCATGCAGGCCTGCGGGCAAAAACGGCGTGGCAGCCATTGATGTCAAAATCTCAAGAAATCTTCTGCGTTTCATATCTGATGCTTGTATGATGACATGGGTTAATCCTCGCAAAGTTAGCAATAATAACAAAACTACGGGCTTGGGAGGCTTTATAATTTATCGAAAAAACGGCCTCGCGTTTGTCGCTGAAAATCAGTCTTATCGAATCGTCAAAATTCCGACGCATCTAATTTAAATTAGATGCGTCGGAATTTAAATTTGGTGGCCCGGAGTTTTTACTACATCGGACATCGCAAAAACGGCATGCTTTTTCATTTCTAAAACATTGGGAAAACTGAAAAACAAAAGCGGACTCCGCGCGTGCGAAATCCGCTTCTATTTCTATGGTATGCCCTATGGTTTTTACCACATGGGGGCTATGTCGTCATTTGGCAATTATGTCGAGCTCGGCAGCCGATGCAAACTTGCGTCCGTAGACTTCCGACTTTGCTACAAAGCGGAAATAGCGGGCATTTACGGGTTTGGCAACTTTCACTACCTTTTCGGAATTGTCGGCTTCAAACGAGCCTTGACACACGGGCGTTCCCCAATTGTTGAGGTCGTTGCTGAAATACACTTCATAGTCTTTCACCCAGCCGTTGTCCATATCGTTTCGCGGCACATACACAAACGCGTCCACGTTATATACCTTGCCCATATCCACAACCATTTCGTGGGGATACGGCAACTCTTCGGGTTTGTATTGCGAGTGCCATATTGTGGAGTATTCGCCGTCGATTGCGTTTGAAGCCTTTTCGTTGTCGTTTGCTTCGCTGCTGCAACTCACCACTTTCCATAGCGATTTGTCCACTTCGGCCGAAACGGTCTTCTGCGAGGTCATGCTCTTTTCCAATCCCTCGGCCACGGCGTAAGCATATACCTTGCCGCCTTTTTTCATAGCCACAGGGTTTTGATACGGAACGTATTTTTTGCCGTCGGTGCTGTAGTAAATCTTCGCGCCCTTGGTTTTGCATTCCATGCTCACGGTTCCGCTTTTCGAAGAAATCATCACCGGGCTGCACGCCACGCCACTAATTCGTGCCTTGTCCGACAGCTTTTCGGCCGAAAGCGCCGAATCGAGCGGCATTACAATGAAATTCATTGTGGTTTGCGCAGTTCGTAATTCGTATTTGTCGAGAACGTCCGGACCACAACTGTTGTTGCCCAGCGCACGATTGGCGGCGTCAATACAAACTATGTTCTCCTTCACCATAGGCACCTCGTAGGGGTGGAGCTTGCGGTTGTTGCGGTTTACATATAGGTCTTCGGCACGCCAATGTCCCACAGTGGCCGACATAAGCGAGGGGGCAACCACCATAAGTCCCTCGCCGTTCTGATTGGTAAGGGCAATGTAGCGCACCTCTTCCTTGTTGCCCGTTTCCTGCGGCTTCACGAAGCCCGTCCATTGCTTTGCAACCGTGCTGTTGTACACTCCGGGGAAACAAGATTCCTTGCGGTCGCGATAATTGTCCCACGGGCCGCGGCCATACCAGGTGTAATTTTCATAGCCCTCGGGCATGCTGAAACGATATCCCATTTTGGGCACCACAATGCCGTTGCGCCACGGAACAATACTGCTCGAAACCGAAACAACTCCGTCGTTGAGCACACGATATTCCATCTCAGTGGAAAATGCCACCATTCCTTTGCCTTTGTAAACGGTTGTAATGCCGAGCGTAACGCTTCCGTCTTTTTCCACATTCACTTTCCACGTTCCTGCCTCGGCTTTCAAATTACGCAAACCAAGGTTGTCCCACATTCCCGACTTGGTATGGTCGTTGTCGGTAGGCACACGGAACGAATTGAAACGCAAACTGTCGAGAAGAACTTTGCCGTTGCGCGAATATTCTACTATCTGACCCGTCTGACGTGAGAACACAGCCGTGAAATTCTTGCCGGAAACTTTTATATCCCGCCCCTCGTCGGCAACAACATTGAGCTTGTCGGAATTATTCGCCTTATAAGCCGATTTTTGTGCGGCGCCGCGCAATTCAAACTGCTCCGAAGCCACTTCGTAACCTGCTTTCTCCCACGCGGTATTGGTTTTCTGTTTCACGCTGAAGCGTACAAAATATTCTGCATCGCTTTTAGCATCGGCGGGCAACAGGTTTCCGAGCGTTATCTCCCTATTTGTTCCGCCCGGGATATCATATGATTCCAACTGTTTCTCATCTTTTACGATTCCGTCCTCGAGTATTTGGTAACTGAATGCGTACTCGTTCAGATTTGCAAACGACATCTTGTTTTTTACAACAAACTTGCCCGCCACGCTGTCGGTCATCACAAAATCTGCAGGCTGGTAAATTTTCTTTACATTGAGTGCCTTTGCCGAATAAGTGAAGTTGGGGAAAATCACACCGTTTGTGCAGAAATTTCCGTCGTTCGGAAAATCACCGAAATCGCCTCCGTAAGCCCAGTAAGCGCTATATTTATTTCCGGGAATGGGCATACTCAGTCCTTGGTCCTTCCAATCCCAAATAAACTCCCCTGCAAGGGCGGGATATTTCTCATACAAATCAAAATATTCGCGTTGGTTTCCCATTGAGTTGCCCATTGCGTGCGTATTCTCACACTGCACGTGCGGACGAGGTTGCTCGCCTTTTTCATATTGTGCGGCACGCTCTTCGCCGATGCGCTTTATCGTTGCGGTGTTGGCGTACATTGTGCTGGTTACGCTGCTCCAAGTGGAATTTCCCTCGTAGTGTGTGAGGCGCGTGGGGTCTGTATTTGAAATTATCTTAGACACGGTTTTGAAATTCTCGCCTCCGCCGCTTTCGTTGCCAAAGCTCCAGATTATTATACTTGAGTGATTCCGCATCCAATACACATGATTTTTGTTTCTCTCCAACATTGGTTTGAGGAAAAGGGGATTTGAGGAAAGCGAGGTGTTGCCATGGCATTCCACATTTGCCTCAGCCAAAACATAAAGGCCGTATTTGTCGCAAAGATCATAGAGATAGGGATTATTGGGGTAATGACTCGTGCGAATGGCGTTTATATTCAGGCTTTTCATGGTGAATATATCGCGTTCCATCTCTTCTTTCGAAACTGTGCGCCCGTTCATATTACTGAAATCATGGCGATTCACTCCGTGGAACTTTATTGGTTTTCCGTTTATGGTTATTGCGCCTTGTTTGTTGACGCCTACTTCGCGAATTCCGAGCTTGTTGCTGCGCATGTCAATGGTTTTGCCTTTTTCTTCAAGCGATACCACAACGTCGTAAAGGTATGGCTGTTCGGCGTTCCACAACTTGGGATTGTCTACGTTGGCATAAAAAGCGAAGTTGCCCATTGGACTCTTGGTGTTGTCTGCTCCAATGCTTTCTCCCACGAGTTTGCCGTGGTCGTAGACTCTTGCGCGCAGGGTTACTCCCTTTGATGTTTTCGCGCCCTTGGCCAAATCCAGTTTCACATTAAACCAAACCCTTGCCTTCTGCTGGTTCTCGTCGATTTTGGTGGTTACAAAATAGTCGCGAATCTGTATTTTTGGTGCCGACCACAGAAACACGTCGCGCGTGATGCCCGTGAGTCGCCAATAGTCCTGGTCTTCGAGAAAAGAGCCGCTTGTAAAACGGTACACCTGTACGGCTATCGTGTTTTCGCCCTTTTGCAGATAATCCGTTATCTTGAATTCGGAGGGCAGATACGAGTCTTCGGCGTAGCCGGTGAAGTGTCCGTTCACCCAAACGTAGTATCCGTGTCCCGCGCCGTTGAAACGCACGTAAACATCGCGCCCTTTCCAGTTTTCGGGCACGATGAATTGGCGACGATAGCTGCCCACGGGATTTTTCATATTGTTGTTGTACTGAAAATTGTCGGGACGTGAAGCCATCACGCTGAAATTTTTAGGATTATAGGTGAAAGGATATGCCGCATTGGTGTAAAGAGGCTTGTCCCAGTCCTTGTCGTGTCTCACACCATATACCTGCCACGTGGCGGGCACCGTGATGTTGTCCCATTTTGCGTCGTCAAACTCCGCTTTCTCGAATCCCTCGGGACGGCGTTGCGGATCGGGCGCCCAATTGAACTTCCAGGTGCCGTTGAGCGAGAGATAATACGGCGATTTCTCCATATCGTTTTCAAACGCTCCGTTCAAGTCTGCCACAGGTATGGCCAAGGTGTGGGCTTCTTCGCGATTTATCTGAACCACATTCACATCGTCCCATTCCTTGCCGGTCTGTGCCTGTCCGCCTGTCATTGCCATCAGAAAAGCTGACAAGAGAATTATCTTCTTATCTTTCATACTATTATTTTTTTACTATTCCCTTACAAAGCTAAGGAAATTTGCGCTAACGAAACCAAATATAAGTGCAAAAACATTTCATTATTTTATTCTCATGCCAATATTTTTCAAAACCCTACGGGGCGGTTTGAAAAGCACTCGGCATCTCGCAAAAACTCCAAGGCCCGGAATTTAAATTCCGACGCATCTAATTTAAATTTGGTGGCCCGGAGTTTTCACGAGATGCCGTGTAGTTTTTCCGCCCTGCGCAGCAGGTTTTTTCGGCTTGCAGAATGAGGGGTTCAACTTGCGGGAAAGGGCTTCCGATTCGGCTTGTGAAACATAGCAAATGAGAGGTGCCAAAAAAAAACACGCCGGGAAATCTGGGTTTCCCGGCGTGTTGTCTATAATTCAACTGCTGTCTTTGCAGAATTCTCCCACGTATACATTATTATATATATGGGGCGAAAAACAAATCAGTCTATCGTCATTTCAAACTGGTCGCATTTTCCGGTGCGGTGTGCATATTGTTTGGTCGACGGTGAGATGCCGAAAAGCGTAGAATAGGTGCTGGCCTTAATAGTTTTGCCGTCGGGCATAAATTCGAGTATTCTCACCCAACCGTCGCCGCCGTTGCCTTCCCAGCCGCCGCCTACAATCTGCACGTTAAACATCATCTGGTGCACTGTCTTGCCTGCATCGTTCTTGTCGTTGCGGTAAGCCACGCTCTCCTCAAACGCGCCCGGTTTTCCGGTGTGTCCGCATACCACGAGACGGATATTCGGCGTAACCTTCACGAGTTTCTCCCAAATGTCCTGCCCCCAATTGCGCGGAGTAATCTTGTAGTTTTCGTTGCTGGTGCGTTCCGCAGTTTTTTCGCGCAAGAAAGAATGAGTCATGAATATCACCCGATAATCTTTGTACTTATCGCTTGTGCACAATTTCCTTGCCCATTCGAGCACTTCGTCCCGTGGTGCCCACTCCGTGGTAACTACGAGCAGATTTCCCCAGTTCTTGTCGTTGAAAGCATAGGCCGAATTTTCGAGCGAAGCCGTGCCCATGCGGTTTGGAAAGGCTGCCACCAAACATTCGCCCCATTTTGAATTGCGCTCCACGGGGAAGTATTCGGGAAAATGGGTGAATGATTCGTCGCCGCGCGTATATCCGTATTCATGGTTGCCCGTGGAAATGATATAAGGCACCTTGTTGTCGAGCCGCGACATGCAATGCGACGCCCATTCCCACATCTGCTTGCTCGTTTGGTTGAGCATGGAACGGTTGAGCACAATGTTCTCGTTCTGCTCCACAAGGTCGCCCGTTACAAGCACCGCCTTGATTTTAAGATTCTCGATATTGTCGGCACACCAAACCGTGGTCAAATCAAAAAGAGGCTGATTGATGTCATACTTGGTGTAGCCCTGCGGATCACCAAGCACAATCATCGAAAACGAATTGTTGTCGGTTAAATGCTGCTGGTCGGCACGTTTCTGCGCTCCCGTTTCCACGCTTGCCAATAGGCACAGCGAAAGAAAAAGTCTGTAGATTTTCATATTGCGTCTGCTTTTTTAGTCAATAGTAATGTCGAATTGGTCGTAACTCTCGGTGCGGTTTGCAAGATGCTTGGTTGTGGGCGAAATTGCAAACAACGGCGAATATGTGCGAACCTTTATAGTTTTGCCGTTGGGCATGAATTCAAGAATCCTGAGCCAGCCGTCGCCGCCGTTGCTGCTACCACCGCCGGCAAGAAACTGCACATTAAACATCATCTGGCTCACATTTTTTCCGGCATCGTTCTTGTCCACCCTGAAAGCCACATTATCGTCAAAACCTCCCGGCGTTCCGGTATGACCACATACCACAAGGCGAATATTAGGAGTAACCTTAATGAGTTTCTTCCAAATGTCCTCGCCAAAATTTCCCGGCTCTATTTTATAGCTACCCCTCACAGTGTAAGCGGCAGTCTTGTGTTTCAAATACGAGTGCGTCATGAAAATCACACGATAGTCTTTGTATTTTTCGCTCTGGCACAGATTTTTCACCCAATCCAATACCTCGTCTCTCGGCGCCCATTCCGTTGTAACCAAAAGCAGGTTTCCCCATTTTTTGTCCTTGAACACATACGCGGAGTTCTCGAGCGAAGCCGTGCCCATGCGGTTAGGATAAGCCGCCACTAGACATTGGGCTGTTTTGCAGTTGCGTTCCACTGTAAAATATTCGGGGAAATGAGTAAAAGGTTCGTCGCCGCGCGTATAACCATACTCATGATTTCCCGGAGATATGATGTAAGGCACTTTGTTGTCGAGGCGCGCCATACAATGCGAAGTCCATTCCCACATTTGTTTGCTCGTCTGATTTCCAGCGCCGCGCTTGCGTATGAAATTCTCGTTCTGATCCACCATGTCTCCCGTCATAAGCACCGCTTTTATGTTGAGATTTTCAATATTGTCGGCACACCACGCCGTGCAAAGCTCATAAATCGGCTGATTAATGTCGTATCTCGTATAGTTCTGCGGATCGCCCATAACAATCATGGAAAAAGATTTTTTGTCATAGAGATGCAGACGATCGGCACGGTCTTGCGCATTGACAGCACCGCACAGCAGCAAACCGAGAGCAAATGAAAAGATTGTTTTTTTCATCATTGTTGATATTATGTTTTGATTATCTGTTACACAATTTCTTGTAGTCGCAATATTTGCAGCGTTTGGCATCGTCGCAAGGCGCGAAAGGTTTTTCGATATCGAATATGTCGTCCACGAGAGCCTGTATTCCCGTTCTCACCTCGCTTTCCACCCGCGCGAAATCCTCCACCACATCGGCGCTGACAAATACCCCCGGCACGAAATCGGGTTTGCTCATTCCCGTAATGAAGTAAAGTTCGGGGCGAATGGCTTTGTAGGCAGTTTTGTCGGCAGCAAGTTTATCCTTCAAGGCAAGCGAATAAACCATTGTCTGCAACACATAGTCGTAATGTTGGTTACTGTCGCACTTGGATATGACAGTGTTGAAATCAGCAGCAATCACAGGCTTCTCCCATTTGCCGGTTTTGTAATCAACCACCACATAAACGCCGTCTTTCACGTGAACGCGGTCGAACTTTCCGCCTACATTTACATTATAGCCGCTTTTCGTTTGAAACGGAGTGTATATGTATTTCTCGATATACTGCGGAACTACATCAAAAGGCGCACGGTTTGAATCGAATTTCAGTACATCGCGAAAATAACGCATGATAATGCCGCGAATCACGCTGTTGTCCGGCACTTTGCATACCTTGAAAGCTTCGTCCACACAATTGTTGAGGTTTTTATGTAGCTTATCGTTCAAATCGTTCTCAATTGTGCTGCGTTCGATATGGGGCGACGCTTTTTTTTCATAGTACAACTGCACTGCTTCGTGGAATATCGTACCGAACAAATTTGCCGGCATTTTATCGGGGTCAGGATTGGGAGCGCGCAAACCGGCTATCTTATTGTAATAAAACTTCAACGGACACACCACATACATATATAATGGCGTAGGTTCGAGTCTTGTTAGTTTTTCAAGCATTCCCGGCGTTTTCACTACGGCTTTCGGCGCGTATTCCTTGGGTATAGCAGGGCTTTCAATGGTCTTCATTTCATAATCACGAGCCACTTCGCCCGCTATAATCTGAAGAAGATAACGCGAC
This sequence comes from bacterium, assembly GCA_963660485.1. Lineage (GTDB taxonomy): Bacteria > Bacteroidota > Bacteroidia > Bacteroidales > Bacteroidaceae > UBA6398. Next base: position 108,474 of record CAVKYH010000006.1, read on the forward strand.
ATCTCTTTTGCGCCCATTGCATTCGCGGACGAGGCAAAAAGAGCAGCCACATTGGGCGTGCGTTTCAGTATGCGGAAAAAATTATATGCCGCCACACCGCTACGATTGCTGAGAGCAGGCATTCCGTAAGCGGTCCGCACCACATTCGGAAGCATTGTAGGGTTGCGATATCCCTGTGGCAACGCCCCCTCGTTGCAATCGAGCAAAATCACATTGTCATAATCTATCGTACGTGTGTCGGCCAAATCAAGAACTTCGACATGCAATTTTCCGGAAGCGGGATTGGAATTTTGCTGTGGCATTTCGTCTTCGGAGTTTGCGTACTTTTTCTTGAAAATCATTGCTGCCACACGGGGCGAAACAGTTATCCCTTTGTTTTTGTCTATCAAAGTCTGCGTCGTCTCCATTGCAGTGCGCGCTAAATCCAACGACATTTTTTCCAAAGTATAGTCTTCGTCATCTTCTTCGGGCACAATTTCCGAAAGCCTCGCATTCAAGGACGAAAGATAATCGTTGCAGGAATATTCCGGGCTGTTTATGTTCCTACGCAATTCGGTTTCCGAAAAACGCATAAGGCTTGCGTACGTAGCAGAAAGGCTTACAGGAAAACTTATATTGAAACTGTATTTTTCAGACGGCAGAAAGTGGCACAACATTCCCTTGGCATTGCTGTCCAAAGGTATCACAGCCGTAAAATCTCCCTTTTGCGGCGAAACATGTCCCAGCCATTTTTCCACAAATGCCGCTTCACCGCTTTGGGTCGGGCTTTCAATTATATATATAGGCTTTTGTTCGCAATTATATTGGGGCGGTGTCCAACCTCCATAGGTCTTGACGTTGCTGCGAATGTTCTCAACGGACTCGTTTCCCTCGGCAACAAATCCTTCAGTGTAATCCCAAAAGAATTCTGCCCGGCTTTGTGTTTTCAGCCAGGACATCGTTCTGCGCTCCGCGCCGCAAAGCACATTGAAACCTATAAACGCGTATTTTTGAGCCGTTGATTTCAATATTTCCCCGCACCCGGCGCGATACACGGCGCCTTCGTATGTAGTTTTCTCCTTCAATGCGTTCACGCCGTCGTATATCGCCGAAAGCATGTTCCATATCTCGTGGAATTTCCCGCGCATATCCGTACCGAAAGCCTGATAGAATGTCGAGAAATACTCTTTCAATGATTTCAGGCTCTGTTCGTCTGTAAATCTTATGCTCTCGATATCTTTCAGATTGTTCAGTTCGCGAAAAACAGAATGGGCATCGGCAAGACTCTTGTCCACATCGTCGAAATCATTTAGCATCATCTCGCTCCAAGGTACGAATTCGTCAAGCGTCATCACCTCTTTTGTTTCACGCTCGGCGCACACGCTGCGATACACATTGTACAAGCGGAAAAGCATGTCTGAACTATCTGCTTTTCTGATGCCTGAATAATCTATGAAAAGCTGCGACATCGTGAGCATACGCGGTGCTTTTTTTCCGAGAAGCCGACGGAATACTTCTATGGCGCGACGTTGGGGGAATACCAGCTGGTAATCGTTGAGACCGTCGCCTTTCTCAAGCAATTGCTGTGCCACCTGGTTCAAAAAAGTTCTCTCCATTATTTTTCCATATTGATTTCCAGTTCCACCACATTGCCTTTTAGCGAAAACTTGTCGCCTTTGGGTTTGCCGTTGTGCTTTTGGCTTGCCACGATGTCGTATCCGTATTTTTCTATGTCCATTACCTGCAGCGCGTATTCAAGCCATTCGCTTATGGGAGTCTTTTCCAGCGTTTTTCGGTTGTTGTTCGGCTCCACGTACTCAATCATCAGATTTGCTTTGGCGCGTGTAAATGCCACGTACAGCGTATTCATATTGTCCACAGCCGTTTCCAGTTGTTCCTTTTCGCAATCTTCCTTGTATATGCTGCGCAATGCTTTTTTGCCCGACGCTATTGGGACGAGTGGAATGCGGTCGTAGATTCCGCCATGTGGGTCGCACCATATTTTCTTGTCGTTGGTGGGCACAAAGTTCCAGTCGCAGTAAGGCACAAACACGGTATGGAATTCCAGTCCCTTGGCTTTGTGGATTGTCATGGCCTTTATTCCGTCGTCTGTGCCCGATGCTATGAATTGCCGTGGGCTTTCTGCTTCCCAGTCGTCAAAGAATTTCTTGAAATCATAGGCATTGCGCTGCACGTAGTTGTTTATATAGTCTACAAAGGTGAAGATATATTGGCTTTCGTCCTTCATCGTTTGTATTTCGAGCGTTTTCATCACTCGCATTACGGCTTCGGCAATCGGCAGCTCGGCTATTCTTTTTGCTCTGCTCACCAATCTGTCGGGTAGATGCCGTTCTATATATTCCCTTACAGATGTCTTGCCGTTTTCTCCGAACTTCGGTTCTTCAAAAGCGTTTCCTTTTCGGTTTTCCTCCAGATTCCTCGCCACGAAATAGCCGCTCACATTGTCGGGGTTTGACGAAACTTCGCCCCACACGAATTTCAGCGCAGCCACAACCATTTTCACAGCCACTGAATTGCCCAGGCTGTAGGCTTCGCGCGTGTTCAGCCGGAACGGGGCGTTTGCCTGTTTCACATAGTCGGCTATCGCGAATATTTCCTTGTTTGTGCGCGTAAGTATTGCCATATCCGAGTAGTCCACGCCCGCCTCGTGTGCTGCCGATATATTGTCGAGTAGGCGCGCAAGCCGCTCGTTCTCCGCCACACGTTTGTCGTTGGTGATTTTTTCCACCTTCACGTATCCGCTGCATCGGTGTTTGCTCTTGGGGTTCTGCACCACGTCGCTATATATCTTCAATATATTGCTGCCATGCTGCTTGCGCATGTTGTCAAACACTTCGTTGTTGAAATTCACTACCAGGGTGTGGCTGCGATAGTTGTCTTTGAGGCAATTTTTCCCCAGGGGGTCGTATTTGTTCCCCAGGTTGTAGAGAATGTTCCAGTCGCCGCCGCGCCAACGGTAGATGCTTTGCTTCACGTCTCCCACCACAACGCAACGGTTGCCTGATGAAGAAATAAGGTTGGAGATTAATTTCCAAAGATTGTCGAATTGCATGTGCGACGTGTCCTGTGCTTCGTCGAGCATGATATGGCGGTATTTTCGTCCCGCGCGTTCAAATACAAACGATATGCTGTCGGTGTCGCGCAGTTGTTCGTCCACGAGTTCCTGGCTTTTCGAAAGGAGTATGCGGTTCTCCTCGCGCGACTGCCGTTTCACCTCTCTGTCGATAGCTTCGAGCATACGCATTTCGTTGAGGTCCTTAAGGGTGAGTTCGGCGCTTATCTTGCGCGAATACAGCCGCTCCACGTCTTTCTCGAAAGCCTCCAACTGGTCTCTCCAATCGTCCACCACGCTCATGTCTTCCTTGAGTTTTCCGTAGTTTCCGTCAAGAAATTTCTCCACGCTGCTTATAATTCCGTCCCACTTGCCGCTCCGCGCCTTTTCCACGTAGTTTTTCAGATACACTCCGCGCGCAATCTTGTCGTAGTCTATCGTGAGGTTGTTGCCAAGGGTTGCAATCTCTGCTTCGGCTGTTTTCTTTTCTTTCACAAGGCTGTCATACAGTTCGCCGAATGCTTTGGCGTCGCCGAACACCTTGTTTATTTTCTCTTCGTTGCGCATATAGTTTTCCATGCACACGTTTCGTCCGAATTGCTTGAGTGCGCGCCTGAAATCCCACGACATATTTTCGTCGAGGTTCTTTTCTATATAGTCTTTGAGCAATGCCGAGATGCGCTTGTCGGTTCCTGCGGCGGCTATTTCCACTATTCGGTCAACGGCATCGTTGATTGCTTCTTCGTCGTTCAGGAAAACTTCGAGATTTGAGTTGAAGCCAATCATTGCAGCTATGTCGCTCACTATGCTTTGAAAGAAGGAGTCGATAGTCTTTACGTCAAAGAAGTCATAGTTGTTGAGAATGCAGCGCAGGGTTACGCCGCAGCGTTTGCGTATCTCGTCTTCGCTTAGCCGTCCGCCGAGGATTTCGCTTATTTTCGCCACATAGCCGGCGTTGTCGCCCTCGTTTTTCCAAATGTTCCAGAGAGTGTTGAGCACCCTCATCTTCATTTCGCCCGTAGCTTTGTTGGTAAACGTAATGGCGAGTATGCCGGCAAAGGCCGAAACGTTTGTGCCGGCCGCGATAGCGAGCGCAATGTATTCTGATACCAGCGTGAATGTTTTTCCGCTTCCCGCCGATGCCCGGTAAATCCTTAAATTCTCGTTTTCGCCCATTGGAGCATCTTGTGTTTTCAGTGTTACAAAATTATGGATTATTTTCTACTCCGCCCTTCCCTGTCTCCACAATTTTCCGCCCCGTTGAGTGCAGACTGTACCTTATATATATAATGCGTGTTGCGGCAGCAAGAATACGGGTCAGTGGTTGGCCTGCATAAAGTCGAGTTCGGCGGCGAGCATCTCGAGCAAAGGCATTTCAAAACCGTGTTTCCGCGCCTCGGCTATGGGGCGTTGGTAAAGGTAGTAGAGTTCGAGCGGGTGGCGATGGTCGTAATCGAATTTCATGCTTGAGGCGAAATCGGGCATCTTTGCCGTCATGTTCATCATCTCGTCGGCATAATCACAGTCCACTCCCTTCACGCCGCACGCCTTTGCCGCGCCAACCACTTCGAGCATCATTTGTTTTATCACCGCCGCAATCGGCGCGCGTTCGGTGAGGCTTCTTGCCGATGGTGCATTGACTGCCACGGTCATTCCGTTGAACGGCATGTTCCACACAGCCTTTTTCCAGCGCATTTCCATGAAGTCGGCGGCCTCTGCTCTTATTCCGCAGTCTTTCATGTCGGCTATCATTCGGTCGAGAGCCGCTTGGTTGCCCACAGAATAGTTTCCCACTTGCAGGCGTCCGAGCCCAATGTGGTTGATATGCCCTGGCGCGGGTTTCAGGGTGCATATATAGGCCACTCCGCCGGCTATCTGCGCCCCGGGCATGGCTTTCTGCAAATCGTCCTCCACGCCGATTCCGTTTTGAATCTGCAAGACTATCGTGTCATTTCCCACAACGGGGGCGAGCATCTCGGGCAGGCGGTCGTTGACAATCGATTTCAGCGCCACTACCACCACATCACATACGGGCATCTTGCGTGTATCGTCGTAGGCTGCTACCTTGTCCAAGTGGTAAGACCCGTCGCACGAGTCCACCTGCAGGCCGTTGTCGCGCACATACCCGTAATCGCTATGCAGCAGAAAGTGCACGTCGCGTCCTGCCTTTGCCAGCAGACCTCCATAATAGCCTCCTATGGCTCCTGTTCCTATTATTGCGTATTTCATTTTTGGTTGGTTTTATTTTTCAAACTGATATAGCCCTGCGCCATGCCGGGCATTTGGGTATGTAAAGGTAGGAAGAATTTGCCACTCCTTGCCTTTTTGCCCCGCATATATTTCTCTCGGAAAACCACAAGGCATCTCGCGAAAACTCCGGGCCATGAAATTCAAATTAGATGCGTCGGAATTTAAATTCCGGCCTTGGAGTTTTCCACCACATCGCATCTCGTGAAACCCGGGGTGGCTTGCTGTTTTCCCCACGCTGCGCGAGCGTTTTTCCGCTCCCCTCCCCAAGCCTTTCCGCCCGGGGAGGGGCAATATTATATATAGCTCCGGGCGCGCTATTTGCCGCCCTTGGCTTGTTTGCCGCCGAGCATTTTCTTGATAGCCTTGAGATAGGCGTCGGCATATTCCCTGTTGCCGAAATCGTTTGGGTGTGTGCCCTCGATCATCGACTCTTCGGTGAATTTCAAATCCTTTGCCGGCAGATAGTAAAGCCCCGAAACTCCCTCTTTGCGCAGTTTCTCATAGGCGGCGCGGTATTTGCGGTTGCCGTCAAAGTATTCCTGCGCGCGGTTGTGGCGAAACAGCGTGTCCATAGCCACACACGATTCCACCATGAGTATCGGCGCATCGCTTGCCTGGCGTATCTTGCGCACACCGTTGCATGCGCGTTCCACAATCTCGTCCTCGCTCATGTTGTAGCTGTTGGGAATTGGGTCGAGAATGAATGCGCGCGCATCTATCTCCGACAAGAAATCAAACACGGCGGGCTCCATAAACGCCGAGCCCGAGAAGCCGAGGTTCACCACAGGCCAGCCGCTCTCGCGCGCCACGATGTTGGTGAACATCAGGCCGGGGCGTGAGGGCGAAGCGCCGTTTACTATCGACGAGCCGTAGACCACGATTGGTTTTCCGCGCTTTTCGTGCCTGAATTCCAGCTTGACGCCGTTGTCAACGCCCACCTCGGCATAACTCACCTCGTTGTAGGGCGGAAGATATGCGCGGAATTCCGTGCCGCCGTCAGTTCCGGAGGGATAGCTCAGGTCGGTGTAGGCTATGGTGGCCGTGTCGCCGCTGATTTTCCAGTTCATGTGGTTTCCTATCCAGTGGAGCTTTCCATTGGCATCGGCGCCATACAAATCAATGCCCGAATGGTTGAGCCAAGCCATGTTGAGATATCCCGGGCGATGGGCAAGAACGTAGCGTATCCTGATGTTTTTTGAATTTGTGAAGAAACGCAGCGAAATGCCTGCGCTGAGCCTCGAAAGTCCCCACACGGCCGAAGTAACCTTGCCTTGGTAGCGGTTGGGGAGGCGCACGAAGTTTTTACCAAGTTCCTTGTTCCACGCACGGCCGCACACAAAGGGCTCGTCGCCGCAGTTGTCAAACGGCGAATACCAGGATACTTGGGCGCTGATTGAGGCTGCCGCAAAAATGGCAAGCACTGCCACGATAAAATTCTTACGGGTAAACATAGCTATATTGCATTTAATATTACTTCGGGCCTTGAAAAACACGATTGTTGTTGATATTCCAATTTCTTCACCGGCAACGCCTATGCTGCCGAACGCGATTGCTAAAATAGCAATAAAAAACGGGAAAAACTGCATGCGCCGCCGCTTTTTGCACACCTTATTTATATGTCTCCGCGAGTCGAAACGAAAGTTTTTTCCCGCAAGCCAAAAACCATGCCATGCAGGGCCAAAACAATGCTGCGCAGGGCGGAAAAATTTGTCGGCATCTCGTGAAAACTCCGGGCCATGAAATTTAAATTAGATGCGTCGGAATTTAAATTCCGGGCCTTGGAGTTTTTCACTACAACGCATCTCGGAAAAACGAAAAAGCGCGCGGCCTTGCCTAAATTTCACATCTTTTAACTACCCCCCTAAAAAACGCCCCAAAAGACGAAAAATGTAAGAAATATCCTACTTTTTGTAAGAAATATCCTAACAAGAAACTGCCTTTCACCCTTAACTTTGCAACAAACCGAAACACTTCTGCAACGCCATGCGGACTTAAATCGAAAACAACCGGCAAGACCATAACAAAAACTCATTATTAACCATTCTCCCGGAGAAAAACATTATCAAAGGGGGAGCAAAAATTAATCAATTATGAAAAATAAAATCATCAACCTCATCAGGGAAGGCGGAGGAGCATTGTTGCTTCTCGTTATGATGCTCGTGGGCATAACGCAAGCCAGGGCGCAAACCTATTACGGCATCAAAATTGCCGGAGATAGCGTTACAAGCGAAAACTATCAAAACCTCAGCAATATCGAAGGCGTGAGCGGAACCATAACGTTCGACCCCGAAACCTACACGCTCACCCTCGACAATGCCACTATTGACTGTAACAGCGCCGGTATTTATACTTCACCAAAAGCTTCCAACCAAGTTACCATTGTTCTAAAAGGCGAGAATTACTTAAAGAAAGAAGGAGATGTAAATTCATCAGACTTGATTATTGATAGAGCAACAATCATTCGTGGACCTGGAACTCTCAATCTTGGAGCAATACTTGCAGACGCAGATTTTACGGTGACTGATGCGGCCACGATAAATGCAAAACAGATTACTGATATAAAGATGACAGGACAGGTATATACTCTCAATGTAGTCAATGCCACAATAAACGTAACAAAAAACATCAGTATGGGAAATGTCAAAACTACCAACTGTTCTGTCAACTGGCCCGAAGGCGTTGAATTCGACGAGTCGAAGCACACTTTCGTTGTAAACGGAGAAACGGCAACCGACGTTAGAATTGAAAGAGTGCCCACCTACGGCTTCTTGATCAACGACGTAGAAGTAACGGAAGAAAACATCAACAATCTAGAAGGCGTGAGCGGAAACGTTTCATACGCTCCCGACACAAAGACACTCACCCTCGACAATGCCACAATCGTTTACCCCCATGATAAGCTTTCCATCTTGGACAAACAGGGGAAGTCCGGTGTTTGCTTCAGAAACAATCGGGTCAACAATTTAAAGATTGAATTAAAGGGCGACAACAAATTATCGTCAGATATATATCTTTGGGGGGAAGGCATGAGGTTGCAAAAAGCGACAACTATCTGCGGAGACGGAAATCTCGACATTGTTCAAAGACATGGCGGTATTCATTTTTATGATAAATTACTTGTCAAAGACTGTACGCTGGATATAAACGTTGTGGGTTACTCCGTTGGTCTCTACGGCACTGATAGATACATATATGAAAATCTCACAATAAACAATGCCAACGTAACCGTTAAAATTGGGGATTACCTTACTAACAATTCTGCTATCGATAATGTCTATTCGTTAAAACTCGAAGACTGCTACATCGACACTCCCGCCGGCGCAGCGTACGACGACTCTCTGCATTGCATCGCGATAAACGGAACGAAAAACGAAAACACGAACACTATCGTTATTAAAAGAACAGGCAAATAAGGCGGTATTTCGCCCTGTTAAATCAAATACAACTACGATACAAACTATGCTAAATTACCGCTTGAGCGTCAAATAAATGTGGAAT
>CAVKYH010000007.1:0-110741 GCA_963660485.1 bacterium
TGAAACAAATAGTATTATTTTGGAATAGACTATATTTCTGCATTTTTGATTTCAATTTTGGTATTTGCAACCAGTTATTTCTCAATAGTTTGTGAGTAATAAGTCAGAAATATGGTCGTAAACTTTAAGGGTACATTCTAAAGGGTGAAGATTTAACGCTTTTATTGTTTCTTAACTCGGTTGGAGTGTCAATTTAGGCGTTTTCTTCTCTTTTCGGTGCAATTTCCTTTCCGTTATTCCACTTCTATTTTGGCTTACTCCTAAGCCTCTGCAAAGGTACGATATTTTTCGGATATTCGTCCGTTCCATTATCATTTGTAGATTCAGTTTACGTGCCGTACTGCAATGTGTCAATAAATCAACTACACATAAAGAGGCAAGGGAATGAGAAAAAGAGATCTATTATTTGGGAGGGAGTGCAGCCTTCCGCTTGACCTATTTGTTTCGACTAAAATTCATCCTCGTGAAATAAAAATAAATGATATGTGTAATAGGTTCTCGAATCAAGAATACTTTTCCTTGATTTCGTCATTGCGTCACCCTAACGCCAAGGTGGTCAAAAAAACTAAATTCTAATACATTCTGTTTTAACAGCTAAATGACCTCCAAATTAATTTTACCGTCATCCTTAATGTCCTTGACTTTTACTTGTATGCGCTGTTTAGGCTTAAAATCGTAGATTTGCACTCCTTTCTTTTTCAAAACCGATTTGTGAACCAATCCTATGTGGTCGGATAATAATTTCACAAATAGGCCAAACGGCTTTATGTTTGTAATTACACCATCGTAGATGCCTCCTATTTCAATCTTTTGGGAATCTTGCAACACTTCCCCCGTCAGAGCATTAAGAATTTTTCCTTCTTTAGTTTTTCCTTCGATTATACCGTTTTCCACATCGTAATGGATATGGGTAAATGTTCCTATTTTACGAAATGAACCATCAACAAGCAATCTATCGTTATACGAATGCAAACAATAATACACCTCGTCCTCAAGTTGTGTCACTTTACTTATGTTTGTAGCGTTATACGTTTTCTTAGAAAGTATGTTTGTACAATAACTCTCCCCCTTGTTGCGACATAGAACAATGTTCTCGAATACCATGTCCATATAATTAAATTTCGGGTAGAGCAAACACTCTCCGTCGGGTGTGTAAAGTCCTTGCAATGTAACCGTTTGTGTGTTCCAGCCTCGTCCGTATTCCTTCATGCGTTCCGCAATCACATACCCATCTTTTTCGTAAGCAGCAGAGAGATGGTCAGTCTTTTCCTTTCCGGACAAGTCATATAAAAGGATTTTGTTCTCATTATCGAGACAATGTTCGTCTTTCGATAACAATAAGTAGTCATTGAAGTATGAAACTTCTCCTTTTACGGTTTTGATGAATGCTCCTTCCGCCGAAATAATGTCGTGCCCGTTTCCGATAAAGACCCCGTTGGGCAATCGCTCCAAAGACTCGTATTTGCATGAAATGATTTCCGTCCCATCTGCCGCGTCTATGCCATACAAGCTAAAGCAGGATGTCTTCTTCACCCCGTTGGCATACACCTCCGCCACTTCCTTTACGCGGTTTCCGTTGATGTCTACCTTCCCCGAACGGTTGTATTCTTTCGCTTCAGCCACACCGTCTTCAGAGAAGATACCTATCTCACTGACATCGTTGAACCAAGGTAGAAACAGCGAGAAATCCGGATTCAGCCACACGTGATGTCTATTCCAATAGTCATATCTTTCTTGTTCTAGAAATAATTCTATGATTCCGTCTTGTCGAATATTGATGGATGTTGCGTTCCAAAATAGAGGAATCAACGCCCGTCCTTCAGTATCGTATAAGGCGAAATAGCTAAGCCCTTTGGTGACGCTGATTTGTTTCTTCTTTTCACAAATGATATACTTTCCCTCTGCATGAATCTCGTGGAACTCAAAGGGTACTACCACATCAATGCTACCGACAGAAGTTTTTCTGTATACTCCTTTTAGTTGATTAGTATTGGATTTGTAAGCATATAGTCCCACAAAGAGATTGTCCATCAAAGCATATTCTTCCGTTATGCTCTTGGAATCTACCGTCGTACCGCCTTCATAGTGAAGTAAGCCTTCTGCATCTACGCACCCCACCTTTCCGTCCAATTCAAACTCCACCGGATAATTCTCAGCTCCTGTCTTGCGCATTTTGTATGAAACAGGAGTCAGCGGACGGTTGTCGTATGTCAGGCATTGCATACCATACCCATAGGGAGATGCAATAATGAAGTTATCGAAAACAGCATCTATGTTGTTGGCTTTAATCTTCATCGGCAGCATCTTACCTTCCTTTATCAAAGTCCAATTCTCCACCCACTTGTGCGCTATTATTTCCTGCTGCAAATGTTCATTACAAACATACGTTCCGTTAAAGTGATATATGGTCTTGAATTGGTGCTCTTCGCCCAATATGATATTTCCACTATAGTCGATAATACATTTGTATTCATCCCTATATGGTTCCTTGGATGCAGCAATCAACTCACCTTTAGCCCCGGCCTCCAAGTATTTATAACCGGATAGAAGAGGAGCGGTGTCATGCAAGTTGTACAAGTTGTACCGCTGTTCTTTTCGGGTGATTATGTAATCGGTCGAGATAGGTACGATGGAATCAAACTGCGGAGTAAGCACTTCATGCCCCTCATTGTCGAATAGTCCGAACACAATGCACTTGGAAATATAATTCGCATACGCGAATCTCTCTTCCGTTGATTGCGTTTTATAGAAACCATAATCTGCAGGTATCACATTGTCAAATGCCAGGGGGACGATGGTCTTGCCCTGAAGAGTCATCACTCCCATGCTCCCTTCGCGCCTTACGAGAATGCAGTCCTCTGATATATATTCTATTTCACTATATTGTGGAGCAAGCATTTCAACACCCGATTTGTGCAGTCCTAAAAGTTTGTCTCCCTGCATCACGAGATTCACCTCACTGTCCATCTTACTATATATGTATCCATCTTGATGCAGCATATAGGCTCGGCCCTTTATGGTAATAGTCCCAGCTGCAATATCTACTTGTTCTATCTCTACGGTTTGTCGGTTTGGGAATACCAAGAACTTCATACATTGTCTATTGTAACCGCCTCTTTTCTTGAAATGAAACGTAAGCAGATAGAATCCCCACCGTATGTTCTCAAGCTGATACTCATCTGTTGTGGACACCGTTTTTAGGATGGAGCTCGAACCCCATATTCGCCATTCCTTTTTAGAGGCAATAAGATAGATGTCATCAGCTAAGTGCTTGATGAAGCTGCAAACGCAAGGGATGACGATACCTCCGGCACGATTGGCCAGTCCCCATCGGCGAGCTTTCTTCACGTCGAACATTCCGAGCTGCATGTTCCATTCTACGTCCGAATATATAGGTGCCGTCAGCGTTTGTGAGTGATACATGAATCCCCATGCACCATTCTTCTCGTACACACTCGCTCGTTCCTGCTTCTCGATGATTTCCTGCTTTATTCTTTCTATGCGCACACACTCAGCTTGTTGCAGATCCAGTTCCCGTTGCTTCCGGTCCATCAGCCCTTGCAACAGCTCTGCGCGCGAGCGTTCCAGTTCCTCAAGACGAAGTTTTACTGCAGGATTTGCCTTATAGTAAATCTCGTCGGCATCCACATAGTAAGGTTTGAAGTTCTCTGTGTCATATTTCAGTTGCTCAAGCGAAATGTATTCAGCTTCCGAGAAACTACCGTCGGCATCCAGCCATTGACAACACAACACCAGTTCTCCGCGTTCGCGCGATAGCTCCTGTGCTTTTTTGTCCAAGATGAAGACATTGCGCTTGTTGGCGTAATAGATGTCCTTGCACATCATGTTGTGCAAGTTTACATATTCCTTGTTGTCGTCAAAGTTGAACACCCATACGATGAAGTATCCATTCAGTCGGTAGAATATGTCACGGTCTACTACAACGCTCAGGAACGTGGTGGACAGTTGTAGTTCGAACACTATATTCATCCCCTTGTATTGCGCTTGCACGTCCGGTCTGCGCCAGTTCATATAAGGCAACTGGCTGTCAATCCGTTTCTCTATCTGTACCCCGTCGATACCCATTTCCCTGCTTTTCTCGTCTTGCAGCACATCGGCTATCAAGTGCTTCAGTTCCTGATGGCGCTTGCTCTCGTTCACCTTTCCGTATTTTCTGATTTCAATTTCCTCCTTGGTGAGTTGCGTCGTGGTCTTGATGGGGCAGTCTTCGCTGTCATACAGATGCGAGAAATATGAAACCACGCCACGCTGGCACTTCCGTCCGCAGAGCTTAAGCATCTGGTGACAGTAGGGGCAAATCAAACGCGGCTTTCCCATTAGGATAGACTCTTCCAATGCACGTCTCCAGTGCATCAGTTCATGTTCCGACTTACTCAAAAACTCGTTGGCTTGGTATATCTGTTCCTCTTTTATGTCGAAGACTTCATTAATTGTGTATTCCATATTATAAAAGAATAGTAACAAGACTCTTAATCATTAATAAACTCATCTAATCGTGTATAGCTTTGCCATGTAACATTTTTGCAAAGTTTGTCTATATCGATTAAATATGATGAATATGAAGGATCTCTATTCTTTTTCGTTCTATGAAAATCAAGATATGAGCATATTGCTCCTATTGTAAGACTACCTGCAATTGAAGCCGTGTTAAACGGATCTTTAACAAGGGCTGCAAAAGTACCTAAAGCCGTAAGTGAAACTGGAACTCCTGTTGTTATAGCCAAACCTGCTATTTCTCCCCATTTATCCATACTCTTTTTGTATTGCTCTTTCGAGTCTAACAAATCATTTATAAAATCCATTTCTACCTGCCCAGCATATTGAAGATTCGAAATTCTTGCAAGATGACTAGTCAAATCATCAAATTTATCTCTCAATAGATTTCGCTCATCTTTTCTTTTGTTGATAAAAGAGATAAGATTATATGAACTCACTTCACCGATATTCTGCGGCACAACATCCTCTAATGTAATAGAGCAAAAGAACCCTTTTGCCGTAGGGTCTTGAAGGAAATCACCAAAATTCGCATTTTCACAGAAATAAGGATTGATTGACCACGCATCAAAATCATCTGTCCCTCTGTTAAGATTACGTATTCTTGCAACAACTTGCGACAATTTGAACATATACCCTCTTGCTAATTCTTTTGATAAATGAAGCCATTTGTTTTCGTCAATAAAGTGTTTTCCAATTAAATCAAGATACGGATATAGTCTATTGTCGATTTTTCCTGGATGAATTCTATCTTCATCCGAGGGGATAAGACCTGCAGGCATACGATTCTCTATCTTGTCGCAAAGTTTTAGAAATTCATCAAAAGTATCCTCTCTATCCTTGTCATCCAATTTAATATTTCTAACCAAGTCTGCATCAACTAATGCTTTAATTTCATCACTATCATTTGGAGTATAACCTTCAGGAACAATTCTATAAACATGATTCCAAAGTAACAAACAGGATTTTACCCATGCTTCATTTTGGAATTCAATATGAGGATAATACAATATTGAATCTGGTTTCATATTATAACTATATATTTTTTCGTTCTGCTTATTGCCTAGTACAGCTTAGTTATTCTTTGTTTACTCTTCTGTTCCCGTTCGAAGCGGAAGTTCTTTGCCAAACGCTTCCATTTCGTCTGCAACCACTTTCTTTAATTCCTCCTGCGGAACAATCAGTTGATAGTCGGCAACACCGATGGGCTTACCCATATCTTCTAAAGCAAGCTCCACTTCCACACGGTCTTTCTCAGCACACAGAATAATGCCGATAGAACGGTTCTCGTCCTCTCTGCGCTCTAAACGGTCGAGCAATGACAGATAGTAATTCATCTTACCTGCATATTCCGGCTTGAACTCGCCAATCTTCAAATCAATGGCTACAAGACAATGCAGACCACGATGGAAGAAAAGCATATCGACCTTGCTCCGCTTGCCGTTATACTCAAGCACATACTGATTTCCAAGATAGGTGAAACCTTTGCCAAGTTCCAAAAGGAAATGCTTGACTTTTTCCACCAATCGGGTTTCCAGTTCCGTTTCCAAGATAGGGTCTTTTATACCAAGAAAGCCGAGATTATAACCGCTCTTGAACACCTCATTGGCAAACATCGCTTGCGTGGCAGGCAGTGTCTGCTCGAAATTGTTATCCAAAAGATTCGCTCTTCCTTGTGTGCATTTTAAGGGAAATGGCACTGGATAACAGGTCACGATTCCAACCTTTTGACAGGGTTTCTTGGGCATAATACGAAATGGCATTATCATCCTCACCGAACTTGCGCATCAATTTCAATGTATGTCCCCACGGCAAAACTGCGACAGCCTGTCGCAGTTTTGGATCGCTCTCACAAAAACGCTCATAAAACTTCTTCATGTCCCACAGATTTCTCGGAGATACTCCCATTTGTGGGTAGCGTTGTTTTAAGTCATAGGACAAGCGGTTTACAACACCACTTCCATGCTTGCTTTCAAGTTTTCGGTCGTGAAGCATTTTCCGATTTCCCAATGGGCAGAACCGATGGCAGAGCATATTGTTGTAGCTACCATTGTTCTTGTCCTGTCAATAACTGCGACAGCCTGTCGCAGAATTGCCTCATATTCGGATTCTTGTATGTTTGTAATGTTAGCCATATTTTTCTCTATTTCGTTTACAAAGTTACTCTTTTTTATTCGGTTATACGTCAAAATCTTACGATTATCATCACTGGCATATCATTATCGCTTATCTTCTTATTGAGAAGCCCCTCTTTTGCTGATAGTCATAATGCCCATCCACCACATTATCAACCTCTCGTTTGGCTTTGATTTGCTCCCGACTGTCCAAATCTCCCTTTTGCTTGGCTGTGAAGTACAGGAAATCCCCGGCTGCACGATGCGATTGTCTATCATCCCCGAACAGGTTAAGCGCATCCTTGATGTCCGACACTTGCTCGGTGTCAAAACGGGGTTTGTAATAATCCTTTGCCAAACGGATGATGCCGTTTACCGCCTTGCGGAAGATGTCGCTCGTTTTGAGCAGCAAGAAACTGAGACAACCGATAAGATGATTCTGCCATGCAATCCGATTTTTGAGCCTTGTGGTCTCTTGGGTATGCTCTGCCTCCTTACGGTTCAATTCGGCTTGGTGCTTACCATCCAGCTTCATCAGTTCTCGTTGATGGTCGCTCTGCATAGTCTGAATTTTACCCTGCAACCGCTCAATGGTTTCCTCGTGCGTGGAAATCTCGTCACGCAAATCCTCGATTTCTCCTTTCAGGGCTTTAGGCTACCCGTAGCCCAATCGACAGCGGCACTCAGAAGCTCGCTTCCTTTCTCCTTGTTGAGTTTGGAGCGTTTCTCGCTGATAGCCTTGTCTAGCTCTTCACTTTGTTGCTGCTTTTGATGGGCTTGCTCTATGAAGGAGTTAGTAGCACTTTCTGCCTCCTGCATCTTTTGATTCGCCTGTTCCAACTGGTACTCACGGTATAGCCTTGTGGCATTAAGGCGGTTCATCTCCTTTTTCTGTTTCTCTATGATGAAGTCATTACGCTCCAAATGTTCCTTGCCTGTCTCGGCTTTGGATTTCCCTCGCGTCATAGAGAGCAAATCGGCAGCCAAGGTCTGCATCTCCGTCATATCCTCGTCATTGAGCTTTCGGCTCTTGCCCGTGTCGTGGTCCATCCAATCGAATACGATATGAGCATGGTAGTTCGGTTTGAACCACTTGCCATTGATTTGGAAACTCTCTTTGTCCTCGGCTTCGGGCTGTCCGCCCAGCCAGTGCCCCTCGTCCTTGTGCAGGAAGATTTGAAGCGGAGTGATACCCCAACGCTGTTGGCATTCCTCGCCAAACTTACGCACATCTGCCAGTGTGGTGTCCGGTCTGATGAGAAGCACTCCCTTACGGATGGGCGAGCACCCTGCCACTTTGGTGATTTTACCGCTCTTGCTTTTGCGCTCACGCTCTTTCTCCTGCATGGCACGACCAGTCTTTTCTTTAACCATCTGCTTGATGTGGTCGTAGTGCGCCTGCAGGTCAGGGTTGCCGAATTCTTGGTTTATCCACTGCTCGTTGTCGGCAGAGAGTTCGGGCACGATGTAGATTTTGAACTCGCCGATGTTACGCATGTACTCGGCAGTTCTTCGGTTATGAGCCTCACTTGATTTGACATTGCAGGACTTGATATGTATGCTTGATTTTGTTGCCATCTTCTTAAAATTTGATTTGGGTTATTTTACTGAATTCATTTGCTCGCTCATAACCGTACAGGGTTCTTAGGGGTGTCACTATATCATCCGCAGGCACTCGGAATAGGGCCACGGATGTGGATATTTTGAGTATTTCCATTATAGTATTAACAAACTGTACATTTTTATGATATAAAAGGTAGTTGTATTATCAACGCAAATTTACAGATTTTTTATTGTACATGGCCTTCTATTAATAAACTCAGATATAACAAAATATTACTTGTTTAAGAATATTGTGGTTTTATACTCTCCCATCCATGTATCAACAGATGAAACTTTCATCTTGTACATTTTTTCCATCATTTCATATATGTCTTATACAAAGTTTCTTCCATATAGATATTTCATCCGAACTTTGCATAAGATAAGTTGTGGCTCGGCATAACACTCAAGCAAGTTTGATGTTCTGCACTTGCCTTGCATTTTTTACAAGAGAAAGAAAATTATGAAGAAAGTATTTAAAGTTATTGGAGTCTTGGTTTTGGTCGGTTTGATTGCATGTGGCATCGTGTGGTGGTATTCACGTACAAGCAATCCGTGGAATGCACAAACAGTAGGCGACATCTCCACACCAGTGGGCTACACTCGGGTTGAAAGCACTGCTGCAGAATTTTACCGCAGTCTGCCACTTAAGAAGAAAGGCAGTAAAGTGCAGCTCTATACAGGAGGTGATGCGCAGTTCCAGTTTCTCTCGACCGGTGTAATTGATATGCCTATACTAAGCAACTCGGAGCAGTGTGCCGACATGACCATGAGGCTAAGGGCTGAGTATCTGTTCAGCCGGGGACGTTACTCGGAGATACGTTTCCGTGATGTAAATGGAAATACATTGCAATATCATGGCGGAGTCTCGCACAAAGCACTGGAGAAATTCCTGAAGAGAGCCTACGGTGTGTGCAGCACGTTTTCTGTAAGCCGCGAAACGACGCCACGCCCGATAAGTGAGGTGCAACCAGGTGATGTTCTCGTCTATCCAGCCCGCAAGCTGGAGGGAATGGGGCATGCCTTGATTGTGATTGACGTGGCTCGAAACGGCAAGAAAGTCGCCATTATGTGTGCCGAGGGCAATACGCCTGCACGTGAATTGCACATCGTGAGAAATCTTAACCCCATACAAAATCCTTGGTTCTTTTTTGACGGTGACGAAAGTATGCTGTGGGTATCGGTGTTCCATTTTGGCAAAGACGAGTTGAGACATTATTGATATCTTACAATAAAAGTATTTCCAAGAGAAGATTTTGTTCCTATAAAAAATGATATTGCGCAAAGGGGGACTACTTCAGGGGACTACTTAAAAGCATAAAAAGAAAGAGTCCTGTAAATCTTTGATTTACAGGACTCTGCTGCGGAGAGAGAGGGATTCGAACCCCCGATACGTTGCCGTATGCCGGTTTTCAAGACCGGTGTAATCGACCACTCTACCATCTCTCCAAAAAATAGTGTCATTACTTGCGAAAAATCTTGGTAGAATTTATCGTTTCTATGACTGATGTCATCAAGCTAACGTAGAGCCTTTGGATTTTTGACGGTGCAAAATTAAACAAACTTGCGCATTTGGGCAAATTATGACAAAGTTTTTTTGAAGAGAGGGGCTTTTTTACTACTTTTGTAATAACATAAGTAGCTAATTTTTAGATAAGAAGTTATAATATAATGATATATCCCGAAAAATTTGAGGAAAAAATCGGATTCAACGAAATACGTACGATGCTCAAAGGACGGTGTCTCTCGGAATTGGGCGTGGAGTGTATCAATCAAATGGGTGTGCTTTACGAGGGTGATGAGATACGCGAACGTCTGAAACAGGTTGGAGAAATGCGTAGGGTTCTTAGAGAAGAAGATGATTTTCCTGTTGAAAATTTTATAGATATCCGTCAATCGCTTATGCGTGTGAGGCTCGAAGGAACACATCTTGAAGAATTGGAAGTCTTCGACTTAAAACGTTCTTTGTCGACTATTGCAGATATTGTAGGCTTTCTGAAACGTGGCGTTAACGATGACAGTCAACCAACCTATCCCACTTTGCTGCGACTTGTTGATGGCGTTGTGGTATTTCCGGAGATTGTGAAACGGGCTGACGCTATTCTCAACAAATACGGACGTATCAAAGATAACGCATCACCAGAGTTGGCACGCATACGTTCGGAAATTGAAAGCGCCAAGCGGGGTATTTCCTATTCCATTCGCTCCATTATTTCTTCGGCACAGAAAGATGGTATTATAGACAAAGATGTTACGCCGACAATACGAGATGGCAGACTTGTGATACCGGTAATGCCGGCTTTGAAACGTAAATTCCGTGGCATTATACACGATGAATCGGCAACGGGAAAGACTGTATTTATCGAACCGACAGAAATTGTAGAGTCGAACAATCGTATTCGTGAATTACAGGGTGCCGAACAACGAGAGATAATAAGGATTCTAAAGGAGTTGACCGATTGGATTCGTCCACAAATAGCAGAGATTATTCCAAGCTATCACTTTCTGGGAGAGATTGACTTTATTCGTGCCAAAGCATTACTTGGAGAAAGTCTTAATGCCGTAGAGCCACAAGTTAGCGACAACCCTGTTATTGATTGGGTGCAAGCCGTACACCCAATACTCGCCACATCGTTGAAACGCCGTGGGGGAAAAGTTGTCCCGCTTGATATTGAGATTTCGTCAAACCGTAGGATTCTAATAATTTCCGGGCCTAATGCCGGTGGCAAATCTGTTTGTCTGAAAACGGTAGGACTTCTGCAATATATGCTGCAATGCGGATTGCCAATACCGGTGCGTGAAAATTCCAAGACAGGTGTTTTCGATGGAATCTTCATTGATATAGGCGACGAACAGAGCATTACAAACGAACTTAGCACGTATTCTTCTCATCTTCTAAACATGAAAGTGATGATGAAAAACGCGTCTGCGCGCAGTTTGTTGCTTATCGACGAATTTGGAGGCGGTACGGAACCGCAGATTGGCGGTGCTCTCGCCGAGGCTATTCTTAAACGTTTTATAGAATGCGGTACGTATGGCGTGATAACAACTCATTATCAAAATCTAAAGCGTTACGCCGACGGACATTCGGGCGTTGTTAATGGTGCAATGCTTTACGACCGGGATAAAATGCAGGCGCTTTTTCAATTACAAATCGGGCAACCAGGAAGTTCCTTTGCCGTGGAGATAGCACGTAAGATAGGTATTCCGACCGACGTTATTGAAGATGCATCGCAGATTGTCGGCAAGGAATATATTGACAGCGATAGATATTTGCTTGATATCGTGCGAGACAAACGCTATTGGGAAAGCAAAAGACAGAAAGTGCACCAACAGGAAAAGCGTTTAGAGGAAATCATTGCCCGCTACGAAAAGGAGATGCAGGAACTTCAAACAAGCAGAAAAGAAGTTATCGCCAAGGCTAAGGAAGATGCGCGTCAACTGCTTGATGCTTCGAACGCGAAAATAGAAAACACCATACGCTCAATACGTGAAATTCAGGCAGAACGCGAGAAAACCCGTGAGGTGCGCCAAGAACTTGAAGAATTCAAGAGAGAAGTTGAAGGCGTAAACGCAGAAGAAAAAGAAGATGCCATTAAGCGGAAAATGGAACAGATTCAACGGCGAAAACAACGCCGGGAAGAGCGTCGCCAAAAGGCTGGCAATAAAAAAACAACCGCATCTGAAAGTATTGTCAACGCTCCAAAAGAAACAGGAATGCCCAAGCCTGGAGACTACGTGAGAATAAAGGGGCAGACTTCGGTGGGAAAACTCAAGGAAATATCGGGAAAGAAAGCCGTTGTGGTATTTGGTGCCATGCAAGTGGTAATTGATATGTCAAGATTGACTCTTACTGACGCTCCCGAGAAGAAAGTTTTGCAAGATGCCGCATATATGAGCCGCTCCACACGCATGGCGGTTGACGAACGCAAGAGCAATTTTAAACCAGATATAGATGTGCGCGGAATGAGAGGCGATGAAGCATTGCGTACGGTGATGGCTTTTGTTGACGATGCCCAGTTGCTCGGCGTGGCACGCATCAGAATCTTACATGGTACTGGTACCGGGGCTTTGCGCGAGGTTATCCGACAATATTTACGCACTGTTCCGGGAAATGTGTCGTATCACGACGAACATGTTCAGTTTGGTGGGAGCGGCATAACGGTTGTTGACATGAAGCAATAGCATTTGGAGATTATGAACGAGGAAAATGTAAGGTGCAACTCCGCAAAAGCGTGGTTTCTCGCGGCAAGACCAAAAACGTTGACCGCTGCAATGATTCCTGTGGTTATTGCCTGGGCAATGGCATATGCCGATGGAAATTTTAAATGGTTTCCTGCCGTAGCATGCTGTGTTTTTGCAGGACTTATGCAGATTGCTTCGAATTTGATCAATGATTTATATGATTTTCTAAAAGGTTCTGACCGCGAAGATCGCCTTGGACCCAAACGGGCAACGGCTCAAGGGTGGATAACTCCCACTGCCATGCGTGTTGGGATAATAGTCGTGGTAACAGCGGCGTGTGTAATGGGTTGTCTGCTTGTTAAAACGGCGGGCATATGGCTTGTTGCCTTGGGTGGTGCGTGTGTGGTTTTCGCGTTTCTCTACACTACCCTACTTTCCTACCTCGGTTTGGGCGATTTGCTGGTTCTTGTTTTTTTCGGGCTCGTTCCCGTTACAGCCACTTACTATCTTCAAACCAACCAAATCAATATTTCAATAATAATATGTGCCTTGTCGTGTGGCGTGGTTATAGACACTTTGCTTGTACTAAACAATTTCCGCGACCGCGAAGCCGACAAAATTAGTGGAAAACGCACTGTAGTTGTTATGTTTGGCGAAACTTTCGGAAAAAGGCTTTATCTGTTCTTGGGAATAGCAGCTTGCGCGCTCACTCTATCGCTTGCTTTTCAAGGCAGATACTTTGCTGCTTTTCTGCCGTTGCTTTATCTTTTTCCACATTTCAAGACCTGGCGAACAATGGTGGAAATCAACAAGGGAAAAGAGCTTAACCGCGTATTGGGAATGACTTCGCGTAATATGGCAATATTCGGATTGCTGCTTGCAACAGGCATTGTTTTATCGTAAACTTATTCTCTTTTTCTTATATAGGGAGAACGAAAAAACGAAGTCCGATATTGTTCAAACAATATCGGACTTCGTTTAAATTATAACGCTTGTCAGAAAAACAACATCCCGTGTCTTTCCGAAACGAAGTGCTGTTAAATCAAAGTTCTATTTATTGTATTCATTCATAAACTGTTCCAAGTTCTTCGGTTCGTTTATTCGTATTCCGTCGCGCTTTACTATTCTCAGAAACTCCTCGTATGTGCCGTTTTGTTTTGCTGCTTCTTTTTTGCGCATCGAATATAGATAAGCCGGCGAAAGCCACAGGCGTTCTATTCTGTTGAGTTCGTCCTGACCATTGCAGTGCTTTTTGGCTTCATCAAGCAGTTTCATCGAATTTGTTATGAATGCTTCGGTAAACAATGGGTTATGGGCATTGGGATAAATGTTGGTATGTGTGTCGTTGCCCACAAGACCTTGCATATCATTGTAGTATTGCATCACATATGCGGCTGCGCCGCCATAGAAACCGTTTATAAATTCCTTGACAAGCGTGTTGACGTCCAAAGAAGGGTTCCACAAAAGTTTCGACAACACATATGAACGCAATTCGGAGAATTCCCCGTATTTTGTTTGGTATTGTGCTTCTTCGTATATGCCTATTGCGTTGTATTTTGCAAAGGTCTTGATGTTCGGACCTAAGACATTGAAATTCGGAAACGGCGCGAGGTATTGCGAATACGACACCACGTAGTCCCAAATATAGAGATGCGGAGCGATGCTTGCCCACGCCTTTATGTCTCTAAGGAATGCCTTGTTGAGCTCTTGCGAGCAGCCTTCCAAACTGTGCATGAAGCAACATTCTATACTGCATAGACGTATCACAACATTGTCGTCAGGAACAATTCCAACGGGTGGTTTGCGTGTGTAGTAGTATGCAAATGTACCTATATACTTGTTGGGATATTTTTTCTTGACTTCTCTTGCCAATTGGTTCACAAACCAAACCCATATGCCGCTTTGCCCGCCGTATTTTTCCACTAATGCTGTGCATTTGTCGCAGGTACAATACGTTTGATTGTCGTTTTGGCTCATGTCGTATATGGCATTGCCGGGAATAGCGGCTATCTTTTCCAGCATTTTCGCGGTCATTATTTTCAGCACTTCGGGATTGGAGAGACAAGGTTGGCTTTCGGCCACACGTTTCCCGTCGCGCAGGGCATAATATTCGGGGTGGGAAGCGAAATATTGCGAAGGAGGCATAAACTGTCCCGCCGTGTGGCAATTCCAAAAGCCGTCGCAACCGCCAAGTTCGTCTTTCACATAATTGCCGTTCACTTTGTTGTGTGCGCACCATTCTCCGTCTTCCATTTCCTTGTATCCAATTTGCCGTATAGCCACCTCGGGAGTTGATTCCTTGGAAAGGTTTTCAAATGAATATTTTGCGCGTTTGGGAACTCGGGTAACGCCGGGAGCAAACCAGCGCACGTCAAAAATGTCTTCGAGAAAACTGAAAACTCCATACATGGTGGCACGCTCGGTATTGCCGTAGATATAAATATTGCCCTTCTTGGAAACATACGAATAGACATCTTTCATTCCAAGTTGGCGTGTGCCGTATTCCAAAGCCTTCCCCGTGGCATTATATCCTACATAGATATGTTTGCCCTTGGTTTTCACTCCGTTGCTTATAGGAAGTTTTGCCCCGCTTATGTCATGGATATAATTTTGCAGTTCTTTAGCTGCATATAGCTCGCAGGCGGCAGCCTGTGGGCGCACCACAATGGAATATTTGGAATTCCCGTTTGAAAACAGAGTGTAAGAAGCGGCAAATGCTCCGAAATTGCCCACAATTACAGCCATTAAGGCTACAAATAGTTTGATTTGATTTTTCATGTCGGTATTCGTTTTGTCGTTATCATGAATATTAGTAAAAACACTGTCAGAAATCGCAAAAAACGATGTCTGATATTATTTAAACAATGTCAGACATAATTTAAATAATGTCTGATATCGTTTTTACGATATACTATATGCGAATTTTGCTATAAAAACGCCCTCAAATATACGAACATTTACGCAGAAAGAAGCACCAATGTCTTTTTTTCTATTCGCCACAATCGATCGTTGCCATATCGGGCAATTCCTTGGCTGATTGTCTTGAAACTTTTTGCCTCGGAAAGCGTGCAACTGCCTTGCTCAAATTCCACGGCATCCAATATACCATCGAAAGCCATGATGCGGCCGAGATTGCAAATTTCAAAACATACACACGATTCGTCCTGGGCAGGAAATGCCGCAAACGCACTCTTGGCATTGCTTTCGGCACTTAGCGCAGCAAATACGTTGGAACGGTTCAAATCAAAGAAACCTCGGCGCAACAGAGCTGGTTCTTCTGTTTTATCTGTTGGATATTCTTTGATTTCCGTAAGTTTGTTAATCTTTTGTTCCAACTCCCGGATTTTTGCGGCAAAGCTTTCGTTTTCCTTTACCAGATACTCGTTTAATTCCAGGCTTGCTTTTAATCCCTTTTCCAAATCAGCCAACCTCTTTTCCAAAGAAGAAGTCAAGTTTCGGAATTGTTTGCTTCCTATGATTAGAACCATGGCTTACTTGTTTTGCTCGTAGATTTTTTGCGACAGACTGTTTATCACGCCTTTTAGGGGATAGAAAAACAATGTTTCTTCTATTTTCTTGTCTTTGTCCCCGTTTTCCACCAGCATGAGCAACTTTTTCAAATAGGTGTCCAAGTCGTTGTCGCAATTTGCCTTTGCGAAAGAAACAGACTCTTTGGTAACTCCAAAAAGATTTTCAATGTCAACGATTTGCGGCATTTTGTTGAATGCAAAATCCAAATATTTCCTGGTAGAAGCAATCGTTTCTTCAAAACGTTTGTCATCAATGGAATGATAGTTCTCTCCCTGCTCCACAAACCCTTTTCCGTCTGCTTTAAGAATGACCTCCTGAGGATTTGCTGCGCCGTTGAAATTATCAGAAACCAATGCGCCTTTACACGTTACGACTTTGGGGCTGCTGCCATACCCCAAGCCTACAATATCTATGTCATGAGAGCATTTCCTTTCAACTACAGTTTCGAGCACAGCCTTTGTGTATTGCGAAACGCTCTGTTTGTTCGAAGAAAGAATGTTTACCACATATCCTCCGTTGCCGCTAAAAGCAATGTGTCGCGGGAAATCCAGATTCTTGCACCTTATTATTTCTGCCACATGGTATATTATAGCCGTATAGAACAGCAGGAAAACAATCTTGAACCTATCGTCTACTTCCAAAATATAATCGAAGTCGATAAGTTTCTCGTCAATTTTCTTCGCCATTTGGTTGTCTTTCAGCGTAAAAAGGAATGACGCCATATTTTCAGGGCGTTTGTTGCTTTCGCTGTCAAGCATTGCGAGAAGTTCGGCAAGGTTGTTGCTCTCCAAAATCTTGCGAATCTTGGGCTTGTAGTAATCGATTATTCCGTTGCCGAAGTTTTCCTTGGCAATAGCGTCTCTAAACAAATCGTTCATGGCAAACCGGAACGAAGTAACGCATTGCAGTTGTTTCTCTTTGGCAAATGCTATGTCGGTTGTGCCGCCTCCGATGTCAATATTTACTATATCGGAAGAAGAAGCTATCTTGTTGAAATAATATTTTATGGGAGCCACGCTTTCCAACACGCAGTGGGTTGTTGCAGGAGCTGGAGCGAAATATTTGTTGTACTTTTCGTTCCAGATTCTGCCTAAGCTTGTAAGTTGGCTTTGCGACATACTTTGCGGATAGGACCAAACAATATTTGTCTTTTCCAAATCTCCGTTGTTCTGCAACGCTTTATTGCGCAACAACAAGGCAATACATTCTACATATTTGTCCAGCACAATCCGCTCATGTTCCCCACCCCATTTAATATTAAAGATGTAGGTGTCGTGAGGTAGCTCCCGGCGTTTACCATATGTAAACGGAATGTTCACCAAAGCAAATGCGTCAACTTTTTTGTCCCATGACAACGAGCGTGCACACGACAAAACCGTTTGCGAAGGAAGTCCATAGTCAACCTTTTTGTTTTGCCGGTCGAGCAATTCCTTACCCAGCAATTCCGGCATATAGTCTTTTTCCAAAAAAGGCTGTTCGTCAAGCAAATCCCATTGGGTGGTTTTACCGTTGCTTTCTATATATTCCGGCACGAATACTTCGCTGATCAACGAATCCTGCTCGTTGTATCCAAATGGTACGCTCTCGGAAGAATTTCCTGACTTACATTCGATATGAGTAAAGCTTGTGCCCAAATCAACTGCAAATTCAAAAGCGTTTACCTTGTTGTTGTTCTTGAAACGCGGGATTATCAAGCCGGCAATATCGTTCCCGTTGCAAACTCTGATGTATTCAAAACGTTTTTGCTCTATTGTGTAAGTAATAGCCCGGGTTAAATCTTCGTTAGTAGTACGTGAAGCATTACGTATCTCGGACAAACGTTTTTCTTTCTGGTAAAAATCCAAGGTCAAGACCTTTTCATCGGTAGTGATTATCGCTGCCGTGTAATACGCGTCTTCTTCCCGTTCAAACAGTATGTTAGGAGTTATGAACGCAGTGAAATCACATTGTTTTATCAAACCGACTTTTTCGTTTCCATTGCCGGTATTGTTTTGTTTGTAGACCTTGGTGTATTCTATATAACGGATTTTGTCGTTTCCGCGTATCGGGATTCGAAGAACAACCTTCGCCTCGTTATTACCAGATAAGATCTCAATAGTTTTCTTACCGTCGGGCATTGTCCCCATTAAGTCTTCCGCCGTAAAATAACGGAAATACAATGGTTTTATGGGCAGTAAGAATGATAGAGAACCGTTATTCTTTGAATTTGTAATGTTGCCGTCAAAATAATTCAAGGTGTTGAAATTATGAGGTACGGCAATAATCGAATCTTCAAGGAAATCACCCAGCGTAAGATAGGGCTGTTTTGTTCCATCAAAAGGAAGAGTGCGCTCATCAAGGCTCCTGTTGTCTTTTTCAGGCGCAGCATTTAGTTCTCCCCAGGTAGAACTCGTATAAGAAAGGTGCTCGTAAATATTTCCTGCCTCCGTTGGTAAAACAAGGGGCTTTTCAGCAACTTGACATTTGGAACGAATTTCAAAATCACTGTCATTTATTTTGCGAGGTCTTAAAGCAAGAATATTGTAACCAAGAACTTCTACTATATCAGAATTCCCTTCTGAAAGTTTTATGTTTTCGAAAGCATCGCAACTCTCTCCGATACTCAAAATCTCGTCTTTAAGTTTGGCATCTTTTATTGCAGCAAAATTCTGATTCAGATAATCGTCTATTTCCGGGAAAAGTTCTGAAAAATCAGCAATACCTTTCCTAAAAGAATACCATGCTTTTATATATTCTGCGTCTCTTTTGTAAAGAGGTTCGAAACTTTTTCCAAAAGGTTTGTGCTGTCCGAAAACAATTCTCTCGGAAACAAAAGAATTTGCGTTGGCGTTTGAAAAGAATACGGTTGCAGGTGAAGTCGCTCCGATAATGTTCAGAAGTTGTGCCCCGCGTTTATAATTAAGAAGGTAGATATTGTGTATGGAAGCAAAATTATAGGCAGAAGAATCGGAATCGAGATATTTCTGCAAGACATCTCCCAAACACATATTGCCTTCGTTTCCCGAATCAAGAAGTTCTTTGATTCCTTGTTGGGGATTCCATTTAATTATTTCTATATCGTTTTGAAATTTAGCTATGTTGAAGAAAATTTCTCCTACATCAAGCGTTTCAGATACGAGTTTATGGTAAATTGTGTCCCCGTCAAGGAAATTGGAATTGTCATTGTTTTGCCGACAAATATAACCAAACGCGTTTTTTACCAAATCGATTCTTGCAAAAGGAGAAGGTATTGATGTTATTTCCTTTGACGCAGCCGCTCCTTCCGGGTCTATTATACTTTCACGATTTGTTGAATCGTAAGGATAGTCGGGCGAAGAATTCCAGTCGTTGTATGTGTTGGAACCTTCTTTGAATATTCTAAAAACTTTTCCCATCAGAAATTTATTTTTTCGGAGACAAGTCTGTCGGTTGCCTGGTAAAACATTTTCAAGAAATCCGTTTCCGCACTTTGGGAGCGGTTTATTTTTTGTGCTGCGGTATTTAATCTGTCATAAAACAGATAAAAGTCTTTCTTGATGCTGTGTACGGATTTCGGAGTCGTATTTGGTATAATGTCGAAAGGGTGTGAGCCGCTCTCTATCTTGTATAAATCCAGACTGCGAACGTTTTCCTTCATTTCTATAAGCCACTCTGTATACGCAGAAACAAACGATTTTATGTTTTGCACGAATGTTCCTTCGTAAAAACTTCTTTTCAGTCCCAGCATATGGTTTGCATTCATGTGTACAGAGCTTAGGAAATCAAATCTGTTCTGAATACAATTTGCGAGGAGCAACATTCTCGTCAACGGGAAGCTTGTCATTTCGAGCAAGCCTTTGTACATTTTATCATACGAAACACCGTTGGTAATATCTTTTATGCCCAATTCCAAATTTTGTGTGGGTTGGTACGTGTTGTTGCAGAAATCAACTACAGCGGTTGCCGACAAAAATTCTATGAGATGGGCTTCGTTTTGTTGTAAATGCCCGCCCTCGTTGTTTTCATATATGTTGGCTATATCGTCTCCGATAAAGTAAAGTGCATTTATTAGTTTGTCTCTATAGATATTGTTCTCGTAATAAGCCAATGCTGCAACGGCTTTTGAGATAAACGTTGAAGAGTCGATTTCGCTGTCTTGTGAAGTTCTTACCCTGAAATACGGCAATACGGAAATGGCTCCTATTTCTGCGTTGTTTATCAAGGAATAGTTTGGAAAGTCAGTGCTTGTCCTTAGAGTTTTCAGCAGCAGGGGGAAACCGCTTGCTCCTGTGCCGCCAAAGATTGAACTTATAATAAAAATCTTGTCTCCTTCTGTGAAAGTGTTTGCAAAATCAGCAAATTGCTTGGATTTTACAATTTGGTTCAGCACCACGCAGCCTATGTTGGGATTGCCTTTGAATCCTACCTTCATGGAACTTTTCAAGTTGTTCTGACTGAAAAGCATGTTTACTATCGCCTTGTTTTCCTTGTTCATGGCGTTCACATCAATGAATTTGCTGAAAGTCATGTCGCTTGTATTGGAAATTTGAAGCGAGAAATTTGCGTTTTGCTTTGCTATCTTGGTTTTGAAAAACGTGTCTTCGTTTTTTATCTCCAACTTTTCGCGTATGCTGTTGTACGTGTCCATCAGTTTCACCGCTCTTGTAAGATCGGCGTTGGACGAGTCGGGATCTATTATAATAGGTACGATTTCATCGGCGTTTATTTTCACGTTGCCGGCCAACAACATTGTTAGCGCCCGCAGCACGCGCGAACCTGTACCACCTATTGCAAACACATAGCACTTGGACATTTCAATATTTCTTTATGTGGGGAAAATAAGAACAATTCACGCTTTTCCGTTTTATGGCAAGCGAAACAATCGTGTAAAACACAACGGAAATTATAGCCACGGCTATTCCGAAATTGAAGAGGTCGAAAGTTGACACGGCAATGGGAACTGATTCGCCTGTTGACAGTTCTGTTTCAACCATTAATCCGGCATTGTATGTATCAAGTACCCTTAGCCAGGCAATAAGGAAGCATATCACGGCGCTCACTCCGTTTGAAAGTCCCCACCCTTGCCATGAGTTCAATGCGGGGTGGTCTATCACATAATAAAAGAGGAATGCCACTGCAACGCATACGCACATCATCGCTATTCCCGTCTGACTGTAAATTCGTCCGTCTTCAAACAAAAAGTTGGCAAGCGGTATGCCGTATACATTTTGGAATATCCCGAAGATACTGCCGAATATTTCGTTCATCTCAATTTCGCTTAATCTTAAAACTTAGTTCTATAGTATTGTTGTTGTCATAGGCATTGCCTATACCGTCGAGCACATATTTTATACCGGTGGTCTTTCTGCCTATAAAAGTTCCCGTATTGTCGTTAGCCTGTTCTATCCAAATTGGTGTGGAGGGCTTTTTTAGCGTGATGCTTTCTTCTGTGGGTTGCACCGTAAGGGGTGCGCTCACGGTTATGATGTGTGTGTATGGATTGTCATTGTCGTTTATTTTTTCCACATACTCCACCTTGAACTGCCGGTCGGAACTATTGTAAACGCTCTTGTCTGCAAGTGATTTTTCGTCCAAGAAAGCCGATGTCATGTCGGCGAGTATTTTGATTCGGTAGTTATTTGAGCCTCTGTCTTGCAGCAAAGTGCATTTTCCGTCCTTGAACATTCTGCCCGTTGAATTGGTAATGGTCATTGTGGGCTCGTGCTTGTCGGTATAAGCCACCATGCTGGTTACATTGGCATTGGGAATGTTTTCCAAAGGCACTTTCCGCATAAGTTGGCAAACGGCTTTTCTCGCTCCAATGAGCATAATGTAATATGGACGTTTGGCATCGATTTCCGTGCTGCCATTGGCATTGTAGAAATGTCCGCTGAAATGCGAAGTCAACCTGTAAACCACAAACGTAAGGTCTTTTTGTTTCTTGAGTTTCTTGCCAACGATTGCTTCAATGGCTATCTGGTTGTTGATGAAATAGTTTTTTGCCGCTCCTTTGGGCAAAGCCAGAATACAGTCGCTCACAAACACCGACACATTGTTTTTGTCAGTTTTTTCAAGCACCATTTTCAAAATGGAAGCCAAGTCGGTGGAACCTCTGTCTCCGCCGGCTTTGCGAAAAGCTCCCACATCGAACGATTGGCTAAGGTTTTCAAGCGAAATGTTGTTGGGCAGGATTTTACTGTTGATATAATAAAATTTGGTGTCGTCCACGAATTTGTTTATGCTTGTCATATATCCGAACACTGCGTCCTTGAAAGCATAACCGTCGTGCATGTATCCGTCCATGCTGCCCGAGTTTTCCACATACAGATTTACCTGCAATTTTTCCAAGTCCACGGGCTCGGATTTTTTCCATATAATCTTAGCCTTGCCACATCCGGCAAGTGTCATCAGTAAAACAGCAAAGAAAAGTATTTTCTTCATCAAAGGGAAGGCCTATTTTGTTTCAGTACAATTATAATGTAATGGAATACTATAGTGTTGATTGCAAATTTACGAAATTTAGTTGGAACAATCACTCCAAATCGGAATAATAGTACATTCGAACTATTAATGCAATTACACAGAAAACCTCAGAAATACGGGAAATCGCAATATAGCAAAGCCCCACTATATGATGAAAATTACGGCTGTTTTTGGGGATTTCGCGGCTAAAAATATAATACGCTGATACTGAAAGTTTTAATAGGAGGCGGAATATGGCTTTTACGAGGTCAGACCTAATTTAAATTCCGGGCCATGTAATTTAAATTAGATGCCTTGGAGTTTTTACGAGATGCCTTGTAGTTTTTTGCCACTCAAAATGGGCTTTTGCAACCAAGCTGTATGGCTCTTCGCAAATGGCATACAAAACTAACGGCAATGGCCCACGAAAGAAAAACAACCTGGAGCAACGAAATTTGTAATGATTATAAAAATCAAAAATCTCGCAATAGACTTTTTGAAATCTATTTTGACAAATATTAAACATTTGTCCCTTACCGCATTATGGGCAATTGATGAAAAAAGTTCGCCATCTGTTTGGGGAATTCAGAAAGACTTTAATCCTTAATATTAGCGGTTTTGAAAAACAAACGAGCCGGTTTTCTCTTGTTTGGATAAAGGCAAAGCTATTAGAGTATTACCTATGTCAGAAGTTCGGGATTCTGCGTTTGTTTTGCTCATAAGAATATTTTTTCCCAATTTTGCATAGGTTGTTCGGTGGTAAAAACAGGCTTCCAGTATTCTTAATACTACCCTGTAAAACATACAGGAGAATCACTATCGTTCTAAAACACACAAGGATAGTGATAGACCGGTTTACTGCCCACGACATCGTGATTAAATTGAAAAATCAACATGACAGGAAACTTCAAAGAAAAATGGAGCAAGTGTCTTGAATTTATAGGACACAATATAGAAGAGAGTACTTTCGGCACTTTCTTCACTACCATTATATTTGAAGGAGTGAAGGACGACCAAATTACGCTGCGTGTGCCTTCGCGTTTCGTTTGCGAATATATTGAGGAACATTATATAGGTATACTCAAGGCTGCCATACGGCGCGAATTTGGTAAAGACTTGAAAATAGGCTACCAGATACAAGTCGATTCAGAAAACAACATCTGCGGGAACGAAGAAGGAGGCATAAAATCCCCCAAGAAAGAAATCGGAGGAAACCAAACGCCAGATTCTATCAACGCCCTCAAAGGAAATGCCCCGCAAGAACTCGAATCGCGCTTGAATCCGGAGTATACATTTGAAACTTTCATCGAAGGCGATGCAAACAAACTGCCGCGCAGCATAGGAATGTCGATTGCCGACAAACCGGGACAGAACCCATTCAACCCGTTGTTTATATACGGACAGTCGGGAGTGGGCAAAACCCACCTTGTGAACGCTATTGGCAACAGAATAAAGGAAGCCGACCCAACGAAACGCGTGCTTTATATTTCTGCCCACTTGTTTCTTGTGCAATATGGCGATGCTTCGCGCCGCAATCTGCGCAATGATTTCATTCATTTCTATCAAAGCATCGACGTTCTCATAATCGACGACATTCAGGAACTGTCGGGCGCATCAAGAAAAGGCACACAAGACGCATTTTTCCATATATTCAACCATTTGCAGCAGACGCAGCATCAACTTATTATGACAAGCGATCGTCCGGCAGTGGAACTCGAAGATATAGAAGACCGTCTGCTTACGCGCTTCAAGTGGGGACTTGTGGCAGAACTTCAGAAGCCAGACGTTAAACTGGCCAAGAAAATACTTCAGAGCAAGATAAAACGCAACGGATTGAGTTTCCCGAAAGAAGTGGTGGATTATATCGCAGAAAATGCCTCGGAAAATATTCGCGACCTTGAAGGTGTGCTCAACGCAATACTTGCCTATTCGGTGGTTTACAACTCCGATGTTGACATGGAACTGACCAAACGCGTTGTTGCCCGTTCTGTGAAACAGAAAGACAAGACTATTACCGTTGACAGGATATTGGAAAAAGTGGCAAAGTTCTATGATGTCTCCACCAAGGAAATATGTTCCGTTTCCCGCAAACAACGCATCGCCCAAGCTCGGCAAGTGTGCATGTATCTCGTGCAGAAACACACCGGCATGTCGTATTCGAGAATCGGAAACGTGATAGGAAAACGCGACCACTCCACTGTTTTGCATTCATGCTCGGTGGTGGAGCACAAGATAGACACCGACAAACTTTTCAGAAAAGATTTGGAAAACATAGAAGCTAATCTTTAAGAAAACAATAGCTTCGCAAATTCCCAAAATACTCATAAAAACAATTCTTTCGGTAATACAATAAAAGACTCTTGCTTTTCGATTAAGCAAGAGTCTTTTGTTTTTCGCAAATATACTATTCTAACGATAATCCGGCGTATCAAAACCAGCGCACGTAGCAGAAATCCTGGCGGTGAGGCAACAACGGATTGCTCGGATACATGCGGAACGAAGTCTTGATGCGTCCAATGAAACTTATAGTGTATTTCAGATTGAAAGTATAGAGATTGTTGTCTCTGTTCACAAGTTTCAAAGGAATGGCCTTGAGGAATTTTTCTTCGCCGTTCTCGTCAACATTGACAACAACAAGATCAATTCCGATAGCATTGTCGAGTCCTTGCTCGTCAATCACAATGTTTATGTCAATCTCGCTACCGCTTTCCAATTGACCCGTTTTCAAATTGTCGCTAAGCTCTTCGCTTACGATTTTCACGGAGTCCCAACGTTGTGCCACGGCTTCTTTCCACGCAGCAATGTCTTTGGCTTTGCGGTTGTTTGAGGCCGACAAAGCCTTGAAGCGTTCGCTTTCCTTGTTGTAGAACTTGCTGTAGTAATCGTCGAGCTGGCGTTTCATCGTATAGTGAGGCGCAATCTTTGCAATCGAGTTCTTGATCACGCGCACCCAATCCTTGGAATATCCCTCCGATGACACAGAATAGTAAAGCGGAATAATTTCGTGCTCAAGCATACTGTAAATTGTGGAAGCGTCGAGATGATCCTGCTGCCCTTGGTCTTTGTACGTTCTTTTTTCGGTAATAGCCCAACCGGCGCCGTCGCGATATCCCTCCAACCACCAGCCGTCGAGAATAGAAAAGTTTATAACGCCATTCATCAGAGCCTTTTCTCCGGAAGTTCCGGAAGCTTCCATTTTACGCGTGGGAGTATTCAGCCAAATGTCCACACCCGAAACAAGACGACGCGCAAGCTGCATGTCATAATTCTCAACAAAAAGAATCTTTCCGAGGAATTCCGGGCGTTGTGAAATCTCGTAAATCTGTTTTATGAGTCCCTGACCTGCTCCATCGGCTGGATGAGCCTTTCCTGTGAATATAAACTGCACGGGAGCAGACGGATTGTTCACGATCTTTGCGAGACGATCCAAATCAGAGAACAACAAATGGGCGCGTTTGTATGTCGCGAAGCGGCGGCCAAATCCTATAAGCAATGCATTGGGATTGATTTTCTCGAGCAGGGAAATAATTCGCGTGGGATCGCCTTGGTTTTTGAGCCAACTGCTGCGAAAACGGGCGCGCATGTATTCTATAAGTTTTGTCTTTAATCTTACGCGCAGATTCCAAATTTCATCATCAGGCACATTGTATATAGCTTCCCAAATATGTTCGTTGCTTTGGTCGTTGATGAAATCTTTGTCGAAGTATTTTTCGTAAAGAGCCTTCCATTCGTTGGCAGTCCACGTCGGAAAATGCACACCATTTGTAACATATCCCACATGGCTCTCTTCGGAGAAGTATCCTTTCCAAATTCCGTTGAACATTTCTTGGCTTACAGTTCCGTGGAGTTTGCTTACGCCGTTTACTTCCTGGCATGTGTTGCAAAGGAAAGTAGACATGCAGAATTTTTCGCTGTGATTGTCGGGATTTGTACGCCCCATTCCGATAAATTCGTCCCAAGATATTCCGAGTTTGGCGGGATATGAACCGAGGTATTTACCGAACAGTCCCTCGTCGAAGTAATCATGTCCGGCCGGTACTGGAGTGTGAACAGTGTATAGCGAAGATGCGCGCACCAATTCGAGAGCTTCGTTGAAAGACAAGCCTTCGGATACGTAGTCAACGAGACGTTCTACGTTGCAAAGTGCGGCGTGTCCTTCGTTGCAATGGTATACGTCTTTTTTAATGCCGAGTTTTTTGAGCATAATCACGCCGCCGATGCCCAAGAGGTATTCTTGTTTCAAACGGTTCTCCCAATCTCCGCCGTAGAGTGTCTTTGTGATGTTGCGGTCGTATTCGGAATTCATATCGTTGTCGGTATCCATCAAATAAAGACTGATACGGCCAACGTTTGCTCGCCAAATGTAGGCATAGACAGTGTAGTTGGGGAATGGAACTTCAACTATCATCTGTTTGCCAGTTGAAGGATCTATCACCTTGTCAATTGGCAGAGTGTCGAAGTCCTGTGCTTCGTAGTTTGCAATCTGTTGTCCGTCCATTGCGAGCGTTTGGCTGAAATATCCATAGCGATAAAGAAAACCTACGCCGCACATATCCACATTGGAGTCAGATGCTTGTTTGAGGTAATCCCCTGCAAGAATTCCGAGACCGCCCGAATATATTTGCAAAACATGATTAATTCCGTACTCCATGCAGAAGTAAGCAACCGAAGGACGGTTTTTGTCGGGACTGATATTCTTGTAGGTTTCGAACTTTTTGTAAACGTTGTTCATTCGTCCAAGAAACTCTTCATTGCTTGCCAATTCATTCAGCGAGTCGTAGCTCATGAGGCTAAGCATTTTGACGGGGTTTTGTCTGCAACTTTTGAACAAGTCCGGATTCATGGAAGAAAACAATTCCAATGCTTCGTTGTTCCATGTCCACCACAGATTGTGGGCAAGAGTCTCAACTTTTTTGAGAGCATTAGGGATGTGTGATTTTACAGTTAGAGACTTCCATACGGGGTCGTTCGAATTGTAAGATTTCAGTTTCATCTTTTTATTTGTTTTGTTGGATGATTAGCTTATTTTGTTGATTGCGTAAAGAAATGCCTTTTTATAGTTTGCCGCAAACAGTTTCCAGTCGGCATTACATGCTATCTTGTACGCGTTGTTTCCTATTTTGTTGCGTGTGGTCTTGGCTTTTTCCGAGAATTTCAAGATGATGTTTTTCAGTTCTTCGGCGGAATCAAAATAATTGTCGTCGTTTCTTTCTATTATAGCCACGCCGTCTTCGATTCGTGTCTTTTTGCCGAGCAGTTCTTCCACCCAGCAGCCAAAGCCTGCGAGATTGGTTGTAATTGTGGGTATCCTGTACGAAGCACTCTCCATGGGGGTGTATCCCCAAGGCTCGTAATATGAAGGATATGCCGTAAGATCACACGCTGCAAGCATGTCGTAGTAATGTTCGTTGAATATTCCGTCTTTTCCGTCAAGATACGACGGCACGAGTACCACATGCACATTGCCCGAAAGCGTTGTCTTGTCGAGTTCAAGGCTTCTTATGGTATTTACAATGCGATCGTAGTCAAAGTTGTGGAGTTCGTGGGTGATGAAAGGCCTTTCCAATGCTTCGGCGGGGCGGTTCTTGAATTGCAGACGCTCCAGCAAATCTTCGCGTGGGGCTTTCACCCAGCAGGGAACTTCTATTAGCGCAACGATTTCGCTTTTCAGATTTTCTTCGTTCTGCAACCGTTTCAACGCTTCCAGATAAACGTCATATCCTTTGGGTTTGTAGTCGTTTCTGCCGCTTGTCGAAACAATCAGCGTGCTTGCTTCTTCGAATCTTCTGCCGCACAGTGCTCCTGCCACCGCAAGTATTTTTGCCCGCATCACGCTTCGTTTAACAGCAAGATGCTTGGGCGACGGAATTTCCGAGGTGATAAAGCCGTTGGGCAGGATTACGTCGGCCGCTTTTCCCAGGAGCAAACGGCATTCCGCGTTTGTGGTTTCGCTCACAGTGGTAAAACAGTCGGCATATAGGGCGGCGGCTTTTTCCGAAGTGTGTTTGGCGGCAACATTTAGTTCGCGCGCCATTACATCTCCGTCGTATTGGTCAAAATATTTGTACAAACATTTCCCGTTGTCGCAAATCGAGCGGCCCACAGTAGTTGCATGTGTGGTGAAAACGGTTGCTATGCGGGGCATGTGCTTTTTCGTGCACAGAAGTGCCATTGCCGATTGCCATTCATGGACCTGCAACACAACGTTCTGCTCTGGGGCTATACAATTGGCGGTTATGGTTTCCACTACCTTGCCACACGCATAGGCCCACATGGAAGAATCGTCGTAATCTCCGTAAGAATTCAAGGAATCCACCTGAAAGTTGTCCCACATCATGCCGTAGATTTCGTTTTTCTTGCCGTAGAACTGGTGAATGTCTACCATTATGGCAATTGGCTTTGAGGGAATGTCCCAACGTCCTATGCGGAATTTCAATCCGGCTGCATTGAGGGCTTCCTGCCAATCGGTTTTTACTGAAAAGTCTTCGATAAATTCAGATGTACACAGGTCGGGACCGATAAAAGCCAGATTGTCGTCAAAACAAGAATGGAGTGTTGGGGCAAGCGATTCGAGAACGGTATGAATGCCTCCAACCTTGTTGCAAACCTCCCAACTTATCTCAAACACATAATCAACTTTTGTCATACTTTTTGCCGTAATAAACATCTTCTTAGAGATTGCAAAATTAACGATTATTTTCGAAGACTACAAAAAACACGGGATAAAGAAACCGAAATCAGTCCTGCGCTTTACTTCTACAATATCATAGCCTTAGCCTTTGCAACGTTTGATTAGCAAACCGCCTTTTACTCTTGTCTGTAATATATATATGAGTGTCCCGAAACGCTGTGGAAAAAGGCAGGTAAAATGGCGTTTTTACGAGGTCAGACCTAATTTAAATTCCGACGCATCTAATTTAAATTACATGGCCCGGAGTTTTTGCGACAACGCATGTAGTTTTTGCGGCTACAGAATGCGGGCTGCAAAAGTTTTTTCACGAATGCCCCATGCGGGGTCATGCGCTCATATTTTTTGCTTAACTTTGTAGTCGCAACCACCAATGGCAAGCAATGAAGTTCAGAACCGAAGTTGAATCATACACCAGCGGTTTCACCCTTGAACCGGGAGACGGAATCGTGCTGTTGGGCTCATGTTTTTCCGATGAAATAGGGAAAAAGTTGCATGAAGACAAATTCAACTGCTCGATAAATCCGTTTGGAGTCTTATACAATCCCGCTTCAATACTTCATGCCTTGCAAATGCTGGCACATACAGCCAACGGCAACGAGACAGTGAACGACGATTTCGGGCGGAAATATTTCTTTCAAAGCCACGGACATTGGTTGAGTTGGTTGCATTCCTCGGTTTTTACGTCGGACAATTTCCGTGATTTCACCGAAACAATACGGCAAGGCATGTCCCATGCGGCAGAATGCCTAAGCAAGGCAAAGGCATTGGTCATTACTTTCGGGACAAACCGAGCCTATCTGCGCCAAATGGGAGACGAAGAACACGTTGTGGCAAACTGCCACAAACAGCCCGCCAAGGAATTCAGGACAATCGACCTTGATGCGATGAATATCAAAGAAGAATACGTGAAGGTCATTGATATTCTCACGGAAATCAATCCCGATTTGCACATACTCTTTACCGTGAGCCCTTACAGGTATATAAAATACGGGCTTCACGGGTCGAATCTCAGCAAGGCGGCATTGCTTTTGGCTGAAGACTGCATTGTAAAATCCCGTCCGCAGACTTGTCAGTATTTCCCCTCGTTTGAAATACTCAACGACGAATTGCGCGACTATCGT
The DNA here is from genome assembly GCA_963660485.1 of bacterium. GTDB lineage: Bacteria > Bacteroidota > Bacteroidia > Bacteroidales > Bacteroidaceae > UBA6398. Next base: position 30,180 of record CAVKYH010000007.1, read on the forward strand.
TTCTATGCCGAAGATATGGTTCACCCCTCGGCGCAAGCCGTAAACTATATATACGAAAAAGTGAAAGCCACATTGTTCTCCGGCGATGCACTGCGCTTTTCAGCAGAATGGGAACCGATAAAAAAAACACTGCAACACCGCCCTCTGTATACCGACAGCGAAGATTATAAAACGCTAATGCTCAAAACAAGAGAGCATATCGTTAAACTGAAAAGCCAATACCTGGGCGTGGATTTCGAACATGAGTTGAATTTGACAGAACAAAATATATCACGACAAGCATAACAGGAAAATGAAATACAAGATAGAAGAAATAGTTACACTTACCGGCGCCCACCGCTACGGATATGCCGCAACGGAAGTGGAATGGCTTTTGACCGACAGCCGATCTCTCGTGTATCCGGAAAGCTCGTTGTTTTTCGCTATAAAGACAACGTCGGGCGACGGACATGATTTCATACCTGAACTTTACCAGCGAGGAGTGCGCAACTTTGTTGTTACCACCCTGCCTCCCGGTTATGAACAAATGTATGCGGGAGCAAATTTCCTGCAAGTGCCTTCGGCTTTGAAAGCTTTGCAACGTCTTGCCGAACGCCACAGAGAACAATACAACATTCCCGTAATAGGAATAACCGGCAGCAATGGAAAAACGATGGTTAAGGAATGGCTTAACCAATTGCTCTCACCTATTGCAAAAGTTACCCGTTCTCCGCGCAGCTACAACTCACAAATTGGGGTTCCTATGTCGGTATGGTATTTGAACGAACTGACACAAATCGGAATATTCGAGGCGGGAATTTCACAACCCGGCGAAATGGAAGCACTGCGAGACATCATACAGCCCACGATAGGCGTTATGGTTAGTTTGGGAAGCGCCCATCAAAAGAATTTCCGCAATATGGAAGAAAAATGCCGCGAGAAGTTACGCCTTTTCAAGGACTGCGAAATTCTTGTGTTCTGTTCCGACGACGAGACAATTGCCCGAAACGTAACGCTGGGCAAGATTGCGCACAAACTGCTCTATTGGTCAAAAACGAATAGGGAGGCACCGTTGTTTATAAGCAATATCAGTAAAAAGGAAAGCGATACCGAAATTGAATACTGCTACAACGGCACAACGAGCAGGTATTCCATTCCGTTTGTAGACGATGCCTCGATAACAGATAGCATTCACTGTCTTGCGGTGTGCCTTCACCTTAAAATTTCCCGTGACATCATTGCAACGAGAATGCATGGGCTCGAACCGATAGCAATGCGTCTGGAAGTAAGTCGCGGCATAAACCATTGCACAATTATCAACGACACTTACAACTCCGATGTCAATTCGCTCGATATAGCTCTTGATTTCCTTAACAGGCGTGCAAACGAAAGCGCAAGCAAGACTGTCGTAATCCTAAGCGATATACTGCAAAGCGGAATGGAGGCTGACGATTTGTACTCCGAGGTAGCCGAAATGGTAAACGCCCGAAAACCGCAGTTGTTTATTGGCGTGGGCAGAAAGATGTGTGCGCACGCAGAATTGTTTGACACGGCAGCAAAGTTCTTTGCTACCACGCAGGATTTGATAGACAGCGGCGAAATTGAAAGGTTTTCCGGCGATACGATATTGCTCAAAGGCGCGCGGTTGTTTGAGTTTGAAAAACTTTACGACCTTCTCACGCAAAAAGTGCACGAAACTACGTTGAACGTTAACCTTGGTGCAATCGTGGACAACCTTAATCATTATCGCTCGTTCATGAAACATGAAACCAAGATAGTATGTATGGTAAAGGCGTCGGCTTATGGTTGCGGCTCGCTGGAAGTTTCGCGCACTTTGCAGGAACATGGTGTGGACTATCTGGCTGTAGCTGTGGCCGACGAGGGAGTTGCTTTGAGAAATGCGGGAATTACTGCCAACATCATGGTGATGAATCCCGAAATGACGGCATTCCGCACGATGTTGCAGTATCATCTTGAGCCTGAAATATACAGTTTCAGAATTCTCGATGCCATGATAAAGGAAGCAAAGCGCGAAGGGGTTACCCACTACCCTATTCATATTAAAATAGATTCGGGAATGCACCGCCTTGGTTTCTTGCCGGAGGAAATCGACGAATTGACAGCGCGGCTAAAAGCGCAGAACGCCGTTGTGCCGCGCTCGGTTTTCTCGCATTTCGTGGGCAGCGACGGCGAAGGTTTCAACGATTTCACACAGCATCAGTTTGACGTTTTCAACGAAGCAAGTATGAAACTTCAGCAAGCCTTTCCCGACAAAATCATACGCCACATCTGCAACACGGCGGGCATTGAGCGTTTCCCGCAATACCACCTCGACATGGTGAGGTTGGGACTCGGACTTTACGGCATAGACCCATTTACCAACAAGACCATAAACAATGTGGCTACATTGCGCACTACCATTCTGCAAATACACAATGTAAAGAAGCAGGACACAGTTGGTTATTCGCGCAAGGGACACCTGGAACGCGACAGCCGTATTGCCGCAATTCCAATAGGATATGCCGACGGGCTTGACCGACATCTTGGCTGCGGAAACGGTTTTTGTATCGTGAATGGCAAAGAAGCGCGATATGTGGGCAATATCTGTATGGACGTGGCCATGATTGATGTTACCGACATCGATTGCAAAGAGGGCGACAGTGTGGAAATTTTCGGCGACAACCTGCCCGTTACCACTCTTAGCGACAAGTTGCAGACTATTCCCTACGAGATACTCACATCGGTAAGCGAAAGGGTGAAAAGAGTGTTCTATAAAGATTGAAACACAGGGGATTAATGTGTAATCAGATACGCTGGTTGCGTCCCCTTTTCATAGCAAGAAAAAACAGTGTCTGATATCGCGAAAACGAGGTCAGACCTAATTTAAATTCCGACGCATCTAATTTAAATTAGATGCGTCGGAGTTTTTACGAGATGCCTTGTATTTTTTTCGCCATAAATTGAGGGATTCTAATGTGTCGCTACGGCATAATCCGACAAGCGATATCGTAAATTGGAGCACATAGCCAATTTGTAGCATTTCTTTAATACTCTGTAACAAATAAACGGCTGATTTTTCGAGAAAAATCCATATTTTTGCAATTGTGATTTTTGCAGCCGCTAAAATGTCGAGGAAAAAACAAATGTATTTCACTAAAACAATGCTTTTTGTAATGGCAATGCTCATTGCCATACCCTCTTTGGCCGACGACAAAAAGGCGCGAAAACATCACAAGAACACGGAAACCGTTTTGCTTATTCAGCCCGACGAACTCCCGACAAAACCACTGCAAGCCGTAACTATAAAAACTCCCAACGAAGCCAAACTGCACAGCAACGCTGCATGGGTGGGACTTACCAACGAAGGTATCGACGTTTCCCACTATCAAGGCGAAATTGACTGGAACACAGTGGCGCAAACCAAACTCGTGAGCTACGTTTACATAAAGTCTTCGGAAGGGGAAAGCCTTGTGGACGACTACTACCGGATAAATCTTGAAGGGGCACGCAAGGCGGGACTCAAAGTGGGCAGCTATCATTATTATCGCCCCGATGCCGATGCCGAAATGCAGTTCAACAATCTCACATCGCAGATTAAACGCAACGAACAAGACCTTGCGCCTATCATAGATATAGAGAAACGCGGCTCGAAATCGGACGAAGATTTTATCGCAAGCTTCCGCGAATTTCTGCTAAGGGTGGAAAAGCATTACGGATGCAAGCCCGTGATTTATACATTCCACAATTTCTACAACAAATACCTTAGCGGACAATTCAAAGGCTACCGCATGATGATAGCACGCTATCGCGAAGACGAACCGACGCTCGACGACGGACAGGTATACACTGCTTGGCAATATACCCAGCGAGGAAAAATCGACGGCATACGAGGATATGTTGACCGCAGCATGGTGATGCAGGATTTCTCGGTATCTGATTTGTCGATAGAAGAATAACAAATTCCGCATCTTGGTTATGGACAACAAAAACAAGCATGGCAATATAGCAGGACTGCTCTCGATAAGCCCGATGCTGTTTTTTATACTTCTCTTTATAGGAATCAGTTTGCTGACAGGCGATTTCTACAAAGTTTCGTTGTCGGTGATTTTCACGATATCCTCAATCTACGCACTGCTTACCCTTCGCCACCGCCCGATATCCGACCGAATAAAAATCTTCTCGCGCGGAGCCGGACAGGAAAACCTTATGCTTATGCTCTGGATATTTGTTCTTGCAGGAGCGTTCGCACAAACGGCAAAAGATATCGGAGCAATAGATTCCGCAGTAAAGGTAACGCTGTATTTTCTCCCCTCTCAACTCGTATTGGCAGGCTTGTTCATCGCCTCATGTTTCGTTTCGCTCAGCATAGGAACGTCGGTAGGCACAGTGGCAGCCTTGGTGCCAATCGCAGCCGGCATAGCGTCTTCCACAGGTGAGCCCACAGCATTAATAGTTGCGTCGGTGGTAGGCGGAGCTTTCTTTGGAGACAATCTTTCTTTTATATCCGACACCACAATTGCCTCAACAAAAACACAAGGTTGCAAACTAAGCGACAAATTCAAGGCGAATTTTCTGCTTGTATTGCCTGCCGCAATAATCACATTGGTAATATATATTGCCATAGGCCGTGCGTCTGATTTTACAGAGCATATCAACTATACCGATTTCATTAAAATGCTGCCGTATATCGTTGTGCTTGTTACGGCAGTGTGTGGAATGAATGTGTTTGCCGTTCTCGCAATCGGAAACCTGCTTGCCGGACTGACGGGAATCTTTATCGGTGCCACAGGATTGGAGGGCTGGCTCGTTTCAATGGGCAACGGCATTCTGTCGATGGGAGAACTTATCCTGATATCCATGCTCGCGGGCGGAATGCTTGAAGTAATACGCGAAAACGGCGGTATAAACTATATCATATACCGACTCTCGCGACATATTCACGGCAAACGCGGAGGAGAACTCGTTGTTGGCGCAATGGTAAGCGTTACTAATTTGTGCACGGCAAACAACACCGTGGCGATAATCTCTGTTGGCAAACTTGCAAAGGACATAAGCAAACGCTACAACATAGATCCGTGTAAAACTGCCAGCATTCTCGACACTTTTTCCTGCGTGGTGCAAGGATTAATACCATATGGCGCACAAATATTAATGGCTTCGGGGCTCGCGGCAATTGACCCTGTAAGCATTGTGCCTTATATATATTATCCTATGATTTTAGGAACAACGGTAATAATAGGTATCCTTATAAGATATCCCAAGAAATATTCATAAAAGTCCAATGCCATGAAACGTACAAGCATTCTAATTCTTACGTTATTGCTTTTTCTCGCATCTTCAGCCCATGCAAATGATACGGGAAGCCGGGAGTTTCAAATAGACTCAAGTATAAATTCGTATAAACCCCAAAGTGATTTTACACTATGGTACACGTTTCCCGCGACATCTGCCAACGTTTCAAACAAATGGATGGAATATTCCCTTCCAATAGGCAACGGACAATTGGGAGCAAGTATTATGGGCGGCGTCTTGAGAGATGAAATACAATTCAACGAGAAAACTTTGTGGAGCGGCAGTAATAATATCGGCGAAAACTACGGGCATTATCAAAACTTCGGCAGTCTTTACGCCGATTTCCTTGATGAAAAACCTGAAATAGCCGACTATTATCGCGCGTTGAACCTTGACAGCGCGATTTGCAGCGTTGGATTCTGCAACAAGAAGGACAACATACGCCACACACGGCAATATTTCGTAAGTTTCCCCGACAAATGTATCATTGCGCACTATAAAGCTTCCGGCAAAGGCGGTTTGAATCTTCGTTTCTCCCTAGAATCGGGAAAAGCAGGCGTTGACGCAGCCACGAGATACCGCAACGGCGAGGGATTCTTTGCCGGAAAATTAGACGTAATAAGTTACGGCGCGCGCTTTAAGGTTTGTGTTCCAAAAGGAAAGGGAACGGTTACGACGACATCTGACGGAATCACGGTGAGAAACGCCGAAGAAATTACCGTAATCCTTACTGGCGCTACAGACTTTGACCCTTATAAGGAAAACTACGTGTCTGCTACGAATTTGCTTGGAAACAATGTAAAAAATACCGTAGATAAAGCTGCTGCAAAGGGATATAAAAAATTGCTCAAGCGTCATCTTTCTGATTACATGCCGCTATTTTCGCGCATGAGTTTGAAACTTGACGGCGCAAAGAATGATGTTCCTACCAATGTCCTTGTTGACGAATATGGTGAGGGCAAACACGCCAAAACTCTGCAACAATTGTATTTTGCTTACGGACGTTATCTTGCCATCAGTTCTTCTCGTGGAATTGACTTGCCTTCTAATCTTCAAGGCATTTGGAGCAATTATTCCAATCCCCCTTGGAACAGCGATATACACTCAAACATTAATGTGCAGATGAATTATTGGCCTGTTGAGGCTACAAATCTTAGCGAATTGCACCTGCCTTTTCTGAATTATATAACCAATATGGCTACTAACCACAGAGAATGGAAAGATGTGGCGAGAGCTGCGGGACAAACACGCGGTTGGACTATTTATACCGAGAACAATAATATGGGCGGTATGGGCGCTTTTGCGCACAACTATGTGATTGCCAACGCCTGGTACGCAACTCATTTGTGGCAGCACTATCGCTATACGCTCGACAAGGACTTTCTGAAACGTGCATTGCCCACGATGTGGAGCGCTACGGAGTTTTGGTTGGAGCGTCTCGTGAGAGCAAAAGACGGAACCTATGAATGTCCAAACGAATACTCACCAGAGCAAGGCCCAGATGAGAATGCTACGGCCCATTCCCAACAATTGGTTTACGAATTGTTTGACAATACAAAAAAGGCGGCAAATGTTGTGGGAAAAGAGTGCGGAATAAGTAAAGACTCGCTGGCTATTCTTGACGAAATACTTGGAAAACTCGACAGAGGGCTTGCCATTGAAACTTATGACGGCAAATGGGGAACCGACAGAATTGACTCCGGAACGGAAATACTGCGGGAGTGGAAATACAGTCCCTATTCTGTTGGCGCTCACAACCATAGGCACGCATCGCATTTGATGTGTCTTTATCCTTTCAGCCAAATTGCTCAGTCGAGTCCCTATTTCCGTGCGGCTGTAAACTCGATGAAATTGCGCGGAGACTTTTCCACGGGCTGGTCTATGGGTTGGAAAATAAACTTGTGGGCACGTGCTTTGAACGGAAATCGGGCGTTGCAAGTGCTTTCCACGGCTTTGCGCCATAGCACAAGCTATGGTGTAGATGCCAGTTGCGGCGGAGTTTACTACAATTTGTATGATTCGCACGCGCCATTTCAGATAGACGGCAATTTCGGAGCGTGCTCGGGCATTGCCGAAATGTTGATGCAAAGCCATACCGATACCATACAAATATTGCCTGCCCTACCCGATGCCTGGAATGCCGGAAGCGTAAAAGGAATGAAAGCCATAGGAAATTTTACAGTTGATTTTTCGTGGAAAAACGGCAACATCGAGTTTATAAGTATCGTTTCGTGTAAAGGTACGCCGCTTTACGTAAATGGCAGAGGTATTGGTTTGGCAAAAGTAACGGTTAACGGCAAACGTGCAACGTGTAAACAAATGTCAGCCAACACTTTGTTTGTCCCTTCCAAGCAAGGAGACAAAATCGTTATCTCGTTTTGACAGCCCGTTTAATCGCCTGTTTTAATTCAGATGTTTCTATGGCGTTTTGCTTTGCGTGTTAGCGCGATGCATATCTCAAGCTAAAACGTTGATATAGAGCGAAAAATGTTTTATGCGAAAAGTCGCGAAAACGAGATGGCTTGTCGTAAAAACGAGGTCAGACCTAATTTAAATTCCGACGCATCTAATTTAAATTAGGTCTGACCTCGTTTTGGGGGGTATTTTTTGCAGTTTGCCGATATGGAAAAAAGCAACCGCCTTTGCCCGATTTCAAAGCAAGACAAAGGCGGCTAAATGGCAGGAAAACTTAAACGTTCCCCAAGATATTTGTGTTGGCAACAACCGTAATGGGTATTTACTTTTCTTCTTGGGGATTTGTTGATTCGTTTGCCTTTTTATTTGTTTCCGTATTGTTTGACCACGTCATATATAGCATAATAAGTTGTCGGAGTCCAAACGCTTTCATTCTGTCGTTGTAGATCACATCGGCAGCAAGATGAAGAAGATCTTTAACGTCCTCTTTAGAAGAACCGATAATCGACCTCACGTTCAATTTCAGCTTTTCCATCACAGCTTCGTCAACATATCCGTTAGAATCGATAAGATCGCGAAACAAAGCATAGCGCTTTATGGTTTGCAAATGTTCGTCGGTGATGTTTATAAAATGAGTACCGGTCGAATTCAATTGTACTTTATACATGATATTTATATTTAATGGGTTTATTTTTCTGATATAAGAAATTTTGCGAGCCTTAGCATCACTCTTTTCTGCGTAGCCTTGTCTTTTATGCTCTCCAAAGGGAATCCCAATGTGGCACATCTGTATTGCGTGCTCTGAAACAAAACTCCGGCAGAAGTGCCGTCGGAATATTTGAACGCAGCCTGCGCTCCGTTAACGGGCCGCAGGCAATCCATAGCCTGCACCGCATACGTTTCTTTTCCCAACTCCTGCTCCACAGAAAAGTTTTCTTCTGCTCCGTTTATGCTGGTATTGCTTCGAAGTTCACCCGAAAATGCGCAATGTAGCTGTTGGCTCAAAAAAGTGCGCTCCGCAGTGGATTTCATGTCGCTTCCCAAGTATGCGCCGCTTGACAACAACGCTCCGCCATTTGCCAAATATGCGCTGATTTTGGAACGCAACGCGGAATTGAACGTCTTGAAATTCTTGAAATCGTAACGTGAGGATTTCTGCAAGCCAAACAGTAAATCTACCATCGGATATTTTGACAGATTTATGCTGCCGTTTTCCACTGATTTGCGGCTGCATGAAACGAAAGAGTATCGCGAAGAAAACGCCGAGCCATGTTCGCAAACATAATCGAAAGTATTTCCTGCTATCATCGTATTTGCGAGTTCGTATCCGCTTTTTCCCAATCCCGTTTCCGAGTCATCGCCGCCACGGTTAAGGTCGAAATATTTTTGTTCTCCCGAGTATTCCGGCGTCTGAACGTAAGGCACTCCAATATCTTTGTATATATCGAAACCAACACTGTCATTGTTTTCCACTACAGCAGGTCCCGAAAGCCTGTCAAAGCAATTCACAATCAACAACGGGCGGGACGATGTGTTCGCCCTACAAGCTGCGAGAGTTTCCGACGGGAAACTTTCTCCGCCTTTATTCACGGCGGTTACACGGAAACTGTATACAATTCCCGGAGTAAGCTTCTTGTTAAAACTGTTTTTCTTTACAAATTCTCCGTTGTCAAAGCCCCCGTTTCCCATACGCGTATATACGATAAATCCGGTGGGAGTTGCCGAGGATTCCATGCTGTCTTTTACCGCGCTCCATTTGAGAGTAACATCATTAGTGCCGGTAAATTCTATACGGAAATTGTCGGGAGCCAAAGGAGATACGGTATATTTCTTGCCGTGTTCGAAACTGATGAAACGCAATATGGCTTTGTATGCGCTGCGGGCCAGATTGAACTTAAACCAAGGGTCATGGGCATAAACCATATCGTGGAAGTTTTGATGCGAAAGCATTTCGAGTATAGCCGACGGTATTGCGGGACGATTGCTCTCGCTATAATTTTTGTCGTGAACCTCGCGCCGTGCCCATTGGGTGCGGTATATTTTCGACAAGTCCATAGCTATTCCGTCGGTAATCATACTTGCGAAATCATAAGATGCCTTGCGGCTAATCCCTGATTGGTATGTGGTTTCTCCTGCCAGCCCGTTAGTCGTTGCGATACCCATTGTGCCCACGATTCCATTGCTTTTGTATCCCGCATCACTGTGAACTGCGAGAGATAATTCAAAAGGAACTTTTCTTCCGTCGGCATTAGGTAAGAATACGGAGCCACCTGCGAGATAGTTCACCGCATATGAGCGTGCGTTGATATCGTCCTTGTAATCATCAGTGCCGCTGTAGGAACTATAAACACTGTTGGGCATTCCATTCCATTGGGCGGAATATCTTGCACCTTCGAGATATCTTGGCAGACGACTTAGCTGTGGCTCTCCTGTTTCCATATTTTCGCCACGGGATATGTTTCCCATTCCTCCGCCAAAGCGTACTGCATCGGCGGTAACCGTTCCGTTTTTAGTGGAATAGTTTGACAAAACAACGCAATTCCTGTCGGTTTCTCCTTTTTCAAAGTAAAACGTTCCGAGATACACCCACGTTCCGCTTCCCATGCGTTGATTTACCTTGAATTCGGTTACAATTCCGGCGTGGTGCACCGAATAGCAGGCGTCGTCAATTGCTTCGGCGTCGGAGGCGTAGCTTATGTAAACGGGATAGTATCCTGCGGTTTTTATATTGGGAGTCCATTTGATTTGCGAGGCTTTTGATTTGTTTGAAACGCTTTTGGCTATACGCGAAGTGCCCATCTCGAATGGATTTTCATTGTCGTAAATCACACTCTTTGTGCAGTTCCAACCTGGTGTTTGCGACTGTTGCCATGGATTTTTCGATTGTTTTTCCATGTAGGTGCCGTTTGCTGTGGGCGAGTCGTTGTCTACGATTATTTCATTGCGCTGCCAACTTCTTTCTCGCGGAGAATATACTATTGCGCCCGCATTTTCGAGCATAGGAATGAGAAACGGCACGACGAATGTCTGGGTAAGCAAATCTTCGGTGGTGGAAAAAAGATAGGGCCTTTGCCATCGCCACGTGTTTTCCGAATTTTTGTAGTATCGTCCATGACTTGAGCAAATTGCCAAGTGATGGTTTTGAAGTCCGGTGCTGAATGTGTAAGGCTTTGATGCGTTGAAAACCCACGGCTCTCCGTTGTAGGCTTTGCCGTTGAACATTCTGGTATTGTCGTGTTTGGCGCGGTATGGATTGGGTATGAGGTTTTCGATATTGCGTCCTTCCGAGCTAAGCATGAGTCTGTAAGTACGGTAGTTTTCGGGCAAGGCGTTCGAAATGGAAGCGTAGATAGATTTCACTATGTTGTCGGTGAATGGCTGTGCTCCGAACACGTCGTTTGTGTTTATGCTTATGGTCTTGTATTCTTCGTCAATGTTGTATTCAGTAAGTTTGCAAACGCCCGTAGGTTGGAAATTAGGCGCATTGTAATGCTTGAAATAGTCGCTCAATATGGTTTCCAGCGTATCGGTTTGCGCAAAACAGATTGTTGGCATCGCACAAATCAACAATAATATGTAGATATATCGCCGCATGGTTCCGATTTACTTTGAATTGGTTGAATTGTATTTGCAGGCGGCGGCTATACCGCAACGTTCACATTCGGGTTTGCGGGCTTTGCATACGTATCTGCCGTGGAGCAATATCCAGAAATGGGACGAGGCTACCAGATGATTTGGAATATTCTGGAGCAATTCTTCTTCAACCTTTTGCGGAGTGTTGCAAGATGGGGGAACAAGTCCTACGCGACGGCTCACGCGATAAACATGTGTGTCTACGGCGAGTCTTGCTTGGCCGAATGCCACGGCGAGAACTACATTGGCTGTTTTGCGTCCCACTCCGGGAAGACTTGTGAGCTCTTCAAAGGTTTGGGGAATTACTCCGTGGAATTGTTTGCATACTTTCTCGGCCATTTCCACCAGATGTTTTGCCTTTGAATTGGGATACGACACGCTTGATATGAAGGGAAATATTTCCTGGGCATCAGCTTCGGCCAACTTTTCTACCGTGGGAAAAGCGGCAAACAGGGCGGGCGTAACAGCGTTTATCCGTTTGTCGGTGCATTGCGCCGAAAGCATCACCGCAACTATCAGTTCGTAGGGCGAAGCATAGTTCAACTCCGTTTCAACGGGCGGAATGTTTTTCTCGAAATAGTCAAGAACAAAATTATATCTGTCTTGTTTTCTCATGTGTATGTGCAACGGATAAAAGTATAGCTTTCTGCATTATTGCAAAGTTAATAAAAGCGCACAACAACACAAAACCATATCATAAACAAAGCCTATGACGAGAAAGCCATAAGCCGTTTTCAACCCGCAAAAAGTGGGCGTTTTTCCGACATCGGATATCGTAAAAACTCCAAGGCATCTAGTTTAAACGATGTCAGACATAATTTAAATTAGATGCCTTGGAGTTTTTAACATTTCTAATGAAAGTTTTCTGTATGGATATAATACGAAAAATCCTTGCCTGCGGTTTCACCCACAAGCAAGGATTTTATTGGTGCGCAGGCAAGTTTTTGTGCCTTTAATTCTTGTTATTCCCCTACTCTTTCTTGGTTTTAGTTTTTCGCGCAGCAGGTTTCTTGGGCGCAGCCTTTGCTGTTCCCGGTTTTTCTCGCGTAAGTTTGTCGATTACGGCATGGAGTTTCACAATTTCCTTGTCTTTCATCTCCAATTCCTCTTCTTGATTTCTTATAGAGGTGAGCAAGGGCGACAATTCCTCGTTGTCCACGTCGGGATACAGGTCGTTTACGCGCGTTATGAAGTCGCCGAGGATATTCATATAGTTTGTGAACGCATCATAAGGCGTTTCGTAGATTCCACGATAGCCGCCTTCGGCACTGGGCTTGGTGTTCATAAACCTGAAATTGTTTGTAGCCTGCAAGTAGTTCCAGTCCTGTTTAATCTGTCGGTTGTCGCAAATCCTCACACGGTCGGCAATGCTGTAAAGTTTGTCAAACGCTTCGCGCTGCATGATGTTGCCGAGCCAAGGACTCGTGTCGCGTTCCTCGTCAACCCACGAAATGGGATAAGGTACGTTCAAATTGCCGGCACTCTTGGTTTTGGCGCAAATTTCCGAAGGTGTGGAAAATGTAATGCCGCGTTTTTGCGCTTCTTCGGGCAATGCCTTGAAAAATTCGAGAATGTTTGACGACAATGGCTGGAATATTCCCAATGCGCAAAGCTCCATAAAGATGTTGATTACCTGTTCGTCTTCGGGCATATTGGCTATCCAGTCCATATACTTGTCTGCAAAAAGCGGATATTCGCTCCACGAAGAATCGTTGAACCTTAGACTTATGTCTTCGGACAAATGGTGGTCGCGCAAAAGAAGTTTCAACTTAGGCGCAGTGGCACAGTTGTAAACGAAATGCGGACTCTTCCAGCCCAGAATATGCTTCGCTCCTTCGGTAAGCATTCCCTTGAATCCCATTTGCGCCACAAATTCCCCTATTTCATCGGAATAGATAAGACAAGAGTTGCGGAAAATTTTTGGAGTAACCCCGAAAATGGAATTTATCTTATGACACAACTGCTGAATGTCGTTTTTGAACGCCTCCAAATTGGTCAAAGACGACAAACCGTGCGAATAAGGCTCGGCAAGAATCTCGCAGCACCCCGTATCATAGAGTTTTTTTATCAAATCGATAACTTCGGGAGCATGACTCTCCAACATTTCTATGGCACAGCCCGACAACGACAACGCACATTTGAAACGTTTCTTGTTGCTTTCCACCATGCTGATAAGCGTACGCAAGGCAGGAACATAAGATTTCTCGGCCGTTTCGGTAATGCTGCGGGCGTTTTCGTAGTCATCGTAATAATAATGGTCGGTACCGATATCAAAGAAACGGTAACGCTTCAAGTGTATGTTTTGATGAATCTCAAAGTACAAGCAAATGGTTTTCATGTCAGTCAATTATGATAGTATCTATGAAAAGTGAGTTCGTAAAGCGAGCGGATTTTATCTCCGACTTTGCCCCAAGTGATTTGATCCACCTCTTTCTTACCTTCGTCTTTCAAGTAATTGTAAAGGGCATCATTGGTACAGATGGAATACATCGCGTCAGCCATTGCGTTGATATCCCAATAGTCGAGTTTAATACAATTATGGAGAATTTCGGAACAACCCGACTGTTTGCTTATTATAGACGGCACACCGCATTGCATAGCTTCGAGCGGAGAAATACCGAAAGGCTCGGAAACCGAAGGCATAACGTATACATCGCTCTTGCAATAGGCTTCGTATACTTGGTTTCCCTTCATAAAACCAGGAAAATGAAAACGGTCGGAAATTCCTCGGCGTGCAGCCAATTCTACCATTGCGTGCAGCATATCTCCGCTTCCTGCCATGCAGAATCTAATATGTCGTGTGCGTTGTAGCACAAGCGCAGCTGCCTCCACGAAATACTCCGGTCCTTTTTGCATCGTAATTCTTCCGAGAAAAGTAACAATACGTTCGTTTCGTTCCTTTAATGGAATACGTTTTGAAACGATTTCTTCTTTTTCTGGTTCAAGCGGGTATACCGCATTGTGTACGGCAAAACATTTGTCCGGATTCTGATGATAATGATTTATCACCGTTTGCCGCGTTAGTTCACTCACACACATGATGCAATCGGCATGATCCATTCCATCTTTCTCAATGCCATACACGGTAGGGTTGACATGCCCACGACTTCTGTCGAAATCTGTAGCATGTACGTGTATGACAAGAGGTTTTCCCGAAACCTGTTTTGCATGAATGCCGGCAGGATAAGTGAGCCAATCGTGAGCGTGAATGATATCGTATTGCTGCTGCCGGGCAATTACTCCCGCAACAATAGAATAATTGTTTATCTCTTCGTTAAGGTTGTCGGGATATCTTCCGGAGAAATTTATACACCCTAAATCGTCTGTGTAGTAGTAATTGAAGTCTGCGTAGATATTGTCTCGCAAACTGTAATATAATTCCGGAGACATACGATGACCAATACACCGCTCTACATAATCTCGATTAACATCACGCCATACTACAGGCACGTTGTTCATTGGTATAATATTAAGGAATGAGTGGTCCTCGTCTCCATGTGGATTCGGAAGGCACAAGGTTATTTCCATATCTCCCTGCTCAGCCAGCCCTTTGGTTATACCATAGCTTGCCGTGCCCAAACCGCCTAAAATATGAGGAGGAAACTCCCAACCGAACATTAAAACTTTCATGTTGTATCCCCTTTTTATATGGATTGTTGTTCGTTGTATTTCTCAAGCAATCGTTCTGCTCTTAATATGCTGCTTACGCTCATTGCAAAAGCAAAAGCCCCTCTTCCATGGAAAGGAGGATCTCCGTCAAAAAGTTCTGGTAATGTTCCAATAAAATGATACGACATTTCTTCGTCAAAACCTATTAATTGACGTTCGATGTAAGTCAAACCACTACGTTTATAAACTTTCAGATAAGCCTCAAGATAGAAACCAGTAAGCCACGGCCATGCAGTTCCTTGGTAATAACAACGGTCTCTCTGCTGTGGAGAACCCGAAAATATAGGATTGTAACCACCGCTTTTGGGACTTAACGAACGAAGACCTTTGGGAGTAACAAGTTCTCTCGTGCAAATGTCAAGCACAGTCTTCATAGCTTTCGGAGGTAATGGAGAATTATCAAGAGATACAGCTATTATCTGATTGGGACGTACACTCCAATCAACCATAGTGCCGTCAACATAATCAAAAAGATAACCGTAGTCGTTCAAGAACGTTTCGCAAAAAGATTTGTCTATTTTGTCTGTAATAGATTTTATCTCATACAAAGAAGCATTCTCGCTCTCTGTTCCGAACTTGCTTATAAGATTGCTGTAAAATTTCAAAGCGTTATACCAAAGCGCATTGAATTCTACAATATATCCGGAGCGCGCAACTAATGGCTTACCATCAACAGTAGAATTCATCCATGTTACAGCTTTATCTTTTCCATTTGTAAAAACTAATCCATTGTTGTGTACAAACAAATTTGGGTGTTTTCCTGTCATTATATATGAAATCATTTCCTCCAACAATGCGCCATAGTTTTTGTAGCAATCTTGTTCGGAAACAATCTTAGCATATTGCTGAATGCACCAAGTTGCCCACAAAAGGACGTCCGGCATTTCCATTTCGTATATATTTACCGAAAGAGGACGTTTGTTCATGAAATCTCTAATCCCCTTTATAATAGTATCCATATACGCTTCGTATAATTTGATTTCACCGATATACAAGGTAAGTCCCGGCATGGCAACAAGCATATCTCTTGCGCGGCATTTGAACCATGGCCAACCGGCAATTATATAATGCTCGCCATTTTCTTCTATCTTGAATTGATGAGCTGCGTGTACAAGACATTGATAAAAGTTACCAATACCTTCATGTTTGTCAACTTCTTTGTCCATCGTCTTTTTCATTAACGACGGACGCATTTCGTTTAATCCTGCACTAAATACGATTTGTTCGCCCTTTTTTATTTCCACCTCAAAATAGCCGGGGACAACAAGATCTTCGTTTGAATCATAACCCCGTTCACGTTCGCGCGGATAATCAAGCCCAAGATACCATTGAGGATCGTAGACAAACTCACTTTTCTTGTTTAGCTGCATACATAAATCAGGGTAGCCATTATAAAGACACATTTTGATGCCATTGTTAATGGGAGAATAATTCAGATTTGCCGCCCAATTCTCGTGAGTAAATTTATTGGCGCTTCTAAAAGCCAAAAACGGTTTGAATCTTAGTGTAGTCTTCGAATGAGCATCAAGCAAGGTATATCTTATAAGAATACGTGGTTCTTTCGATTGAAAGGCTATTTCTTTCTGCAAGACCACGCCGCCTACCCGATAAGTTGTTATAGGAACTTTATACCATTCAAAATGGTTTATATATTTGTGCCCTTGCGGGCTATAATTGTCGCCTTGATATTTATGAAGCCCGAGATTAAACTCCGCTCCGTGTTGTATTACTGTTTCGTCAAGGGAAGAAAGTAGCACATGGCTTTTGTCGTCCATGCTTGGTATTGGTACTACAAGCAAACCATGGTATTTACGAATGTTGCAGCCTACAAGCGTTGTCGAAGCGTATGAGCCGCCCTTATTTGTTAGCAGGACTTCCTTGTAAAGGCTTTCCTGGAGATTAGTCATCTGGGGTTTGTCGAACTTTAAATAGCTCATAGTATCTATATGTTTATTGTAATTCCAAAGTTACAATTTATTATTGAATGCGTCATGTTTTTAATCGTTTTTTTGTTTCGATGTACAAAAAAATCTCTCAAGATTCCGATTTCCAAAGTTTAATTACCTTGTCTGTCATTTGTTCTATAGGCATAGACGCGTCAATCCAATTTAGCGTTATCCCTCGTCGTTCCATTCCGCGAAACCATGTCATTTGCCGTTTCGCGAATTGACGTATGGCGATATTTAGGCTGTCAAACATCTCTTCATATGAAAGTTCGCCTATCGCATATAGGGTTACGTATTTGTATTCCAGTCCATAATACATTAGTTCTTCTGGTGTTATCGGAGCAGGAAACTTAGGAATGTCCTTTTCTGTTTTCATGCCTATCAAAGATTTTATTTCGTCAACCATTCCGTCTTCCAAACGTTGTTTTAGTCGTTTTTGTATCCGTTCCCATCGTATTTCCCTTGGTATTTCGAGACAAAAGTTCATGCTTTTGATTTCAGGAAATTCTTCTGGTTCTACAGGGTGGCTCTGATAGTAATCTTCTATTTCGATTGCCCGAATAGCGCGTTTGGGAGTATCAACGTCTGTAGTGTTGTGTAGTTTTTTGCCGTAGCTTTTCAGGATTTCTGTTAATTCATCAAGCGATTTGCCTTCCAATCCTTTTCTCAACTTGGTGTTTTCCGGCACGGGCGTCATTCTATATCCTCTCAACACACACTCGACATACATGCCGGAACCGCCGCAAAGAATCGGTGTTTTGCCGCGTGCAACAATGTCTTCGTAAACCCGTTTGAAATCATGTTGGTAATTATATATATTGTATTTGTCGCCCGGATTAGCAATGTCTATCAAATGATATTTTATATCTTTTCCGTTGATATGGTATTCGCAGATATCTTTGCCTGTACCCAAAGTCATTCCGCGGTATATCTGTCTGCTGTCTCCGCTTATGATTTCTCCGTCGATGATGTCGGCTATCCTTACGGCCAAAGCTGTTTTCCCGCATGCGGTAGGCCCTACAATCGTAAGCATGTCATATTTGTTGTTCATGATTCTTTACCATTGGCTTATTATGGTATTCAAAGTTAGTGATTATTGCCCTAAAATCAAAAACGCTGCTGCACTTTTGTGCAGCAGCGTTTGTTGTATTGAATCAAATACTGATTATTTGCTGTTGTATTTGTTCATGATCTTGATGAGTTCTACTACCTTGTGGCTGTAGCCAATCTCGTTGTCATACCAGGAAACAACCTTAACGAAGTTGTCAGTCAAGTATACACCAGCGTTAGCGTCGAAGATAGAAGTCAAGGGGCAGCCCAAGAAATCAGAAGAAACAACTGCATCTTCAGTGTAGCCGAGGATACCCTTCAATTCGCCTTCAGAAGCAGCCTTCATCGCAGCGCAGATAGCTTCTTTGGTAGCGGGCTTCTTCAAGTTAACGGTGAGGTCAACAACAGATACGTCAAGAGTCGGAACACGCATTGAGATACCTGTGAGTTTGCCGTTGAGTTCGGGGATTACCTTGCCAACAGCCTTAGCAGCACCAGTAGAAGAAGGAATGATGTTGCCGGCAGCAGCACGACCACCGCGCCAATCCTTCATTGAAGGACCGTCAACAGTTTTCTGGGTAGCGGTTGTAGAGTGAACGGTTGTCATCAAACCGGTTTCGATGCCGAAGTTGTCGTTCAAAACTTTAGCGATAGGAGCCAAGCAGTTGGTTGTGCAAGAAGCGTTTGAAACGATAGTCTGGCCGTTGTATTTGTCGGTGTTTACGCCGCAAACGAACATGTCAGCCTGACGGCCGTCAGCACCTGCCTTTGAAGGAGCAGAAAGTACTACATATTTAGCACCTGCTTTCAAGTGTTTTTCAGCCTTGTCCATTGCGAGGAACAAACCTGTTGACTCAACTACGTATTCTGCGCCAACTTCGTCCCACTTCAAGTTCTCGGGATCGCGCTCTGCAGTTACGCGAATATGGTTGCCGTTTACGATCAACTCATTTTTTTCTACGTCAGCCTCAATAGTACCGTCGAACTGACCGTGCATTGTGTCATACTTCAACATGTATGCCATGTAGTCAACCGGGCACAAGTCATTGATAGCTACTACCTGTACTTCCTTTGCGTTCTCAGCCTCTACTGTAGAACGGAATACGAAACGGCCGATACGACCGAAACCATTAATACCAACTTTAATCATATTATGTAATGTTTTAATAGGTTGTTTACTTGTTATTTCGGCGCAAAATTACGAAAATGTTTTTACTTTTGCGGAGTTTAATGCATTTAATTTTTGACAATGAGTAAATTTATCAAGGAATTCAAAGAGTTCGCGGTTAAGGGAAATGCCATTGATATGGCTGTGGGTGTAATCATCGGTGCTGCCTTTGGCAAAATCGTTTCGTCTATCGTTTCGGATATTATAATGCCCCCTATAGGTTGGCTGATTGGCGGTGTGGATTTTACTGACCTAAAGTTTACTTTACCTGTCAACCCTTTAAGTCCTGAAATCAAGGCTACTATAAACTACGGTACGTTTGTCCAAACAATAATAGAGTTTGTGATTATCGCGTTCTGCGTTTTTATCTTGGTAAAGGCTATCAATACGCTTGCCAAAAAGAAGAAGGAAGAAACTCCTGCTGCTCCTCCTGCACCTACCAAGGAAGAAATACTGCTTACGGAGATTCGCGATTTGCTTAAAAACAAGTAAAGGAAATCTTGTAAAGCATGGCTTTTTTACGATAAGCCATATCGCAAAAACTAGGTCAGACGTAATTTAAATTATGTCAGACATCGTTTGAATTATGTCTGACCTAGTTTTTGCCAAATTAATTACTTGATTTTCCGACATATATATCGGGTGTTCAATTCAACGTGTTTCGCTTGTAGAAATCTTGTGTGAAATAGCAGAAAACAGACGTTCAAACAATAAAAAGTTTTAATACAACAAAACTATGATAACTACCAGAAAAACAAACTATATCATTTTATCATTCATAGCCTTTCTTGCTGTCAATACAGCAAACTCGCAATATATAGATTCGGATTCGTGGGCTGTAACCGATGCTCTTGGCAGAAAAGTGGTTCAAGATCCCGACAGTGCGAAACTTCGTGAGGGAAAACAAGTGTCTATTTTTTATTGGACTTGGCATCAGTGGAAATTTGGCAGAAAAGAAAAGGTGAAAAACATTTCCCAAATAATCCATGACAACCCCGATGCGTTGAAAAGCCCTGACCACCCCGCTTGGCAAAAGGGAGAGGGACATTTTTACTGGGAAGAACCTTTGCTCGGATATTATCAAACCTACGACAAATGGGCTTTGCGAAAACATGCCGAGATGCTTGCCGATGCAAAGATTGATGCTGTGTTTTTCGACTGTACAAACGGCGACCTTACATGGGACGAATCCTATAAAACTCTGTTGCAAGTATGGCATCAGGCAAGGTTGGACGGAGTGAAAACGCCCCAAATATCTTTCATGTTGCCTTTCGGCTATTCCGACGACTCTAAGAAATCCCTTATTAGGCTATATCGCGAACTTTACAAGCCTGAACTTTACAAGGATTTGTGGTATTGCTGGAACGGAAAGCCCGTGATAATGGCCTATAACGACAATCTGGACGCAAACGACCCGGAACAGAAGGAAATTCTCGATTTCTTCACCTACCGTCCGGGACAACCCGATTACGTGAACGGACCTGCAGACAACAACAATTGGAAACAATGGGGCTGGCTCGAGGTTTATCCCCAACACGGCTATGTAAAGACTGACAACGGAGGGTTTGAACAAGTTACCGTGGGAATTGCCCAAAACACAAGCGCAGCCAATGGCGGACATTGCTCGGCATTCAACGTAGACGGCAGTTATGGCAGAAGTTATTCCAAACTTAAAGGCTTCGATACCAGAAAAGACGCATATCTTTACGGGTGGAATTTTGAAGAACAGTGGACACGCGCTTTTGAAATAGACCCTAAAATGGTTTTCGTAACAGGCTGGAACGAATATGTGGCAGGAATGTACGACAACAAAGGCCCGTGGTATGGCAACAACTTTTCTTTTGTGGACCAGTACGACTGGGATCACAGCCGCGACATAGAGCCAAACAAAGGCTGGGGCAACAAAGGAGACGTATATTATTATATGCTGCTCGACAAGGTGCGCCGGTTCAAAGGCATTGCCAACAACACGGAAGTTTCGCCGGAAAAGAAAATAGATATTGCAGACACATGCTCCTGGAAAGACGTACGCCCCGTTTATAAGGACTATCGCGGAGACGTTATGCACCGCTACAGCAAAGGAGCTTTCAATCTTGTTTACACCAACACCACCGGGCGAAACGATATAGTGGAAGCGCGTGTTGCCCGCGACAAAAACAACGTTTATTTCTTTGTGCGTACCGACAATGTGCTTTCTTCGCGTTCCGACAAGAATTGGATGGTGCTTTTTGTGGACATAGACCGCGACAAAAACACCGGGTGGGAAGGATATGACTTTGCCATAAACCGCAATACCTCGTATGACGAATACGCCTCCGTAGAAAAATGCGACGGCAACAAATGGAACTGGAAAAACATCGGTAACGCCAAAATTAAAGTATTCGACAAAGAATTGGTTATCAGTATCCCCCGAAAACTTATTGGAGCAAAAGGCAAAGCTCTCAATTTTGAATTCAAATGGAGCGACAATATGCAGGAAGAAGGCAATCCTATGGATTTCTACGTGAACGGTGATGTAGCCCCCTCGGCAAGGTTCAACTACGTTTACAAAGAAAATTGATTTGAAACAGCCCGGACGAATGGCAATATTCCGCTATTTTGTTGCAACTTTGCATAGAGCAAATACGAAACAATGGAAAATGTAAAAGACAATTTGCCTGAAATCAGCAAACAGGAATACGAAAGCATGCAGAATGCCGGAGCTGGCTTTTTGTGTGAGCATATGGAAAAAATCATATTGGACAGCGTTGGAGGAATACTCGATGCCGACACGATGTCAAGGCTCAACGGCTCGCAAATAACGCTCATCGCCTATACAATACTGCGCAGAGAGTTGCTTGAAGGCGGATTCATTCAATTGATACACAATGGATACGGAGCATTTATCTTTGAAAATCCATTTGCCAAGGCTATGAGGCTATGGGGAATAAAAGAATTGTGCAACAAGATCTATGATGCAAGAAAACTCTACGAGAAATATAAAGCTCAGATAACGAAAGATTGTTCCGAAGAGGAATTCATGGCCCTGTACGAACAATATGAAGATTTCGATGAATACGATGACGATTTTGTGGAAGCAGAACCGGGTTATACAGAAGTCATCGCTTCGTATGTAGTAAACCATATTGACGAGTTCGTGAGAATAAATTGAAAAGATGACAATCACCCAAAAGAAGATAGAAATAAAAAACAAACGTGCCGAACATGATTATTTTATTCTCGACACATATAATGCCGGAATAGTCTTGTGTGGTACGGAAATAAAATCAATACGTTCGGGCAAAGCCGGCTTGACAGATTCTTTTTGCTATATTAAAGACGGGGAAATATGGGCGAAAAACGTCTATATCGCAGAATATTTCTATGGCTCGTTCTATAATCACGAAGCAAAGCGGGACAGAAAATTATTGCTGAACCGAAGAGAAATAAACCGTTTGGCACAGGAAACAAAAAATCCCGGCCTTTCGATAATTCCGTTGATGTTGTATATAGACGAAAACAACCGCGCAAAAATGAAAATAGGTTTGGTTCGCGGCAAAAAGGAATACGACAAACGGCAAACGCTGAAAGAAAAAGAAGATAAACGAATGATGGCAGAAAAATTCAAGGCCATAAACAATAGAAGATGACTACCGAAGAAAGAATAAGACAACTCATGCACCAAAGGGTTCTTATCCTTGATGGCGCCATGGGTACAATGATTCAGAGCTATAATCTGCAAGAAGAAGATTATCGTGGTGAACGCTTCAAGGACTTGCCGGGAATCCAGAAAGGCAATAATGATTTGCTTGTCATCACTCGTCCCGATGTGATTGGAGATATTCATCGCAAATACCTTGAAGCCGGTGCTGATATCATAGAAACTAATTCTTTTAGTTCTCAACGTATCTCCATGGACGACTATGGGGCATGTGATTATTGTACTGAGCTAAACTTGGAGGCAGCAAGATTGGCTCGAAAATACGCCGATGAATTCACACAAAAGACGCCGGAAAAACCACGATTTGTAGCGGGCTCAATAGGACCGACCAACAAAACATGTTCGCTCAGTCCCGACGTAAACAATCCGTCGCTTAGAAATATTACTTTCGACGAATTAGCATCAGCTTATAAGGAGCAAATTATAGCTCTGATAAACGGCGGCGTAGATATCCTCTTAATTGAAACAATCTTCGACTCGCTAAATGCAAAAGCGGCATTGTATGCCGCGCAAGATGCTATGGAAGAAACAGGAAAGAAACTTCCTGTCATGCTTTCCGTAACAATTGCAGACAAAGCGGGGCGAACTCTTTCGGGGCAGACTCTCGAGGCTTTTGTGGCTTCCATAGACCATGCAGGAGTGATGTCGGTGGGATTGAATTGCTCGTTTGGCGCGAGTGATATGAAGCCTTTTCTTGAATCTCTGTCTTCGTTTGCGCCTTATTTCATATCAGTATATCCTAATGCCGGACTGCCCGACGAAATGGGGCAATACAAACAGACTCCGCAGGAGATGGCTGTGCAGGTGCAGGAATTCGTTGACGAAGGATTGGTCAACATCATTGGCGGCTGCTGCGGAACTACCGACAAGTTCATTGCCGAATACGAAAAGATTATCAGAAAAGACGGCAAATACAAGGCTCCGCATATTCCGGTTGAAAGAGATCATAAGTTATGGCTTTCTGGTTTGGAGGTAAAGAAACTTGAAGCTGGCGGAAGCTTTATGAATATCGGGGAGCGGTGTAACGTTGCCGGTTCGCGCAAGTTCCTGCGTCTTATAAAGGAGAAGAAATACGAAGAAGCGCTTTCCATTGCGCGCAAACAGGTTGACGACGGTGCCCAAGTGCTTGATATAAATTTCGATGACGGTTTGCTTGACGCCAAAGAAGAGATGATTCATTTTCTCAACCTGCTTACTTCCGACCCCGACATAGCCCGTGTGCCTTTGATGATAGATTCTTCAAAATGGGACGTTGTAATGGCGGGTTTGAAGTGTGTTCAGGGAAAATGTATCGTCAATTCCATTTCCTTGAAAGAAGGAGAGGAAAAATTCCTCTCTCATGCACGCCAATTGCGCAAGATTGGTGCAGCTACTGTGGTTATGGCTTTCGATGAAATCGGACAGGCTACAGACTTCAAGCGCAAAATAGAGATTTGTGAGCGCGCCTATAATTTGCTTACCCAAAAAGTAGGGTTCCCTCCCGAAGATATTATTTTCGATCCCAATGTCTTGTCAATCGCTACCGGCATGGCAGAACACGATCGATACGCTCTCGATTTTATAGAAGCTACCGGCTGGATTCGCAAAAACCTTCCCTACGCCCATATCAGCGGTGGAATCAGCAATTTGTCGTTTTCTTTCCGAGGCAACAACTATGTGCGTGCCGCGCTGAACGCTGTTTTCCTTTACCACACTATTGCAGAAGGAATGGACATGGGTATTGTAAATCCGTCCACTCCGATAACCTACGAAGATATCGACAAGGAACAGTTGAAAGTCTTTGACGATGCGATAATGTACAGTTCACCCGATGCGCCGCAGCATCTCATTGATTTGGCCGACAAGTTGCTTGAACAACAAAACGCCGAGGGAGGAGTGCTTACCAAGGGCAAAAAAAGCGCAACGGACGCATGGCGCGAAGAATGCGTGGAAAAACGTCTCTCATACGCTTTGCGTAAAGGTATAACCGATTATATCGAAAAAGACATTCACGAAGCGCTCGAGAAATACCCAAAGGCTGTGGATATAATTGAAGGGCCGTTGATGGACGCAATGAACGAAGTGGGAGTATTGTTTGGTGCAGGAAAGATGTTCTTGCCGCAGGTTGTGAAAACCGCTCGCACGATGAAAGCTGCCGTTTCCATTCTCCAGCCGGTGATTGAGCAACAGAAGAAAGGCGGCAACGAGTCTCAGACCAAACTTCCCGAAGTGCTCATAGCTACTGTCAAGGGTGATGTGCACGATATAGGCAAAAACATTGTTGCCACCGTGCTTTCATGCAACAATTTCAACGTAATCGACCTTGGCGTGATGACTCCTCCCGACAAAATCGTTGAGGCGGCAAAGAAAGACAATCCTGCCATTGTTGCTTTGAGCGGACTGATTACGCCCAGCCTTGAAGAAATGACCAAGGTTGCCGAAATGATGGAGGATGCCGGACTGAAAATGCCTATTATGGTGGGCGGTGCCACAACTTCCGAACTTCATACGGCGTTGAAGATTGCCACAAGATACTCCGGAGTGGTGGCGTGGACCAAAGATGCGTCGCAGGCTGCCATTGTTGCCGAAAAATTGGTGAATCCCCGTACTTCTGCCAATTATTCTGCTGAATTGAACAGCCGCTACAAGGTGTTGCGGGCTGAACATGAGGCAAAGGAACAGAAACCTCAGGGCATGTCGCTCGAAGAAGCGCGGAAGCATAAGCCTCAACTTTTTTGACAAAAAGCAAATGTTTCTCCCGATGATTTCGTATCGTATTTTTGATATGCGCAAAGCGAATTTCCGATGTCAGACATAATTTAAATTCCAAGGCATCTAGTTTAAATTATGTCTGACATCGTTTTTACGATATGCCGGGAAATTTTCGGGGAATCTATATACCATAAAATCAGAACAGTATAATAATAACCTAAAATAAGAAATGAGAAGATTAAAAATTGCATTGACGGCTATGCTTGCGCTTGTTGCTGTGGCAAGAGTGGGAGCCGAAGATGTTTTCAAGCAAGACAGAAGTCGTTGGCTGCAAATTGCCGAACAGTCAAAGCCCAAATTGCACAAAACTGTGCTATATCCTAAAACCGTGGTGAATGCGGTTAAGGACAATTCCGCATTTCAGGGATGGAAATATGAGAAATCGGGTGATCCACAAGACATCTACAATAAAAGTTTCCGGCAGGTGCGTTCCGTTACATTCGACCTCGGACGGCATGCAGTGGGTTACGTTTCATTGCACTTCAAGGGATTGAGCAACAGTCAGGACGCCCCGATAAGGGTAAAGGTTTTCTGCGGAGAATTGCCTGCCGAACTCAACACACCATTGCCCGAAAATTGGACCGGGGCGTTGAGCCGCGCGTGGATGCAGGACGAAATTCTCACGGTGGAGCGTATGGATACCACTATAACCATTGCCCGGAGAATGGCATGCCGTTACATAAAGTTGGAACTGCTTGCAGAATCTGCCGGATTTGATTTTGCTATCGACAAGGTCTCGTTTGCAGCAGTGAGTTCGGCGCAGGAGGATCATTTTTCCTTGCCTGCGGAATGCAATGACGATATAAAGAAAATACGCGAGGTAGCTGTAAACACATTGCAGGAATGTATGCAAACCGTGTACGAAGACGGTCCGAAGCGCGACCGGCGTCTGTGGCTCGGCGACCTTTATCTGGAATCGCTTGCCAATATGTATTCTTTCCAGACCCATGAACTGACGCGCCGGTGTCTCTATCTGTTTGCCGGACTTACCTCTGAAAACGGAATAATATACGCCAACAGTTTTGAAACCCCTGCTCCACATCCGCAATATTCCTGTTATCTTTTGTCGTACAACCTTTTGTATATCTCCTCGTTGCTTGAATATGTGAAAGCCACGGGCGACACGGCAACGGGAAATGACTTGTGGAAAGTGGCAAACCGCCAGTTGCAGGACGCAATGGAGTATGTAAACAACGACGGACTGTTTGATACTTCCTACCGTCCCACTTGGCTCTTCTTTGATTGGAGAAACGGGCTCGACGTTAACGTATGCATTCAAGGTTCCATGATATATGCTTTAAGTCAAATGGAAGAACTTACCAAACTGTTGGGCATCAAGGGAGATTTTGCCAAATGGAAGTCAATGGGCAACAAGATGAAATCATACGCCCTGCGCAATATGTACGACAGCAACAAGCGCGTGTTTCTTTCGGGCAAAGACAAGCAATTTTCAGTGCTGAGCCAGGTGTGGATGATCAAAGCCGGAGTGATTGCCGGCAAGAAAGCGCAATACGCCATGCGCACGGCAATGGCCGATGCCCAATGTGTGAAGCCCGGCACGCCCTATGCCACTCACTATGTCATAGATGCCATGCTGCAATGCGGCATGAACAAGGAAGCAAAAGACTATATGGTATATTATTGGGGCGGAATGGTGAAAAAGGGAGCCGACACATTCTGGGAGGCATACGATCCCAACGACGATTTCATCTCGCCTTATAGTTTTTCGCCGCTCAACAGTGCCTGCCACGCTTGGAGTTGTACTCCCGTTTACTTCATTCATCGCTATCCGCAGGTATTCCAGACGAAATAAACCATTCGGTTTCAAGCAGAAAGGACACTCTTTTCAGGGTGTCCTTTTTCGCGTTTCCTTTCGAAGGGAAAAGGCAAAAACAGCAGGGAATGCCGTATGCCTGTAAAGCCTCTTTTTCAAGACACCACGGTCTTCCTCTCAAGAGACCACGGTCTCTTTGCCAAGGCACCGGGGCCTCGTTATTCAAGCATCAAACCGATGTGTCGGCATATACATATATATAATGTGTATTCCCACTTAAAAAGTGTATAATACAGCGCTATAAGCCCCAATAATCATTAAAAAGCCGGCCATAACGTATCGGTTAAGATTTTTATTCCTACTTTTGGCTCGAGTAAAAACAAATATAAAACCTATAAAGCGATGAGAAAAGACATTTTACTGTATGTTCCGCTTTTGGCGGCAGGGCTTTTGGTAAGCAGCTGCGCAAGCAAGAAAAGTTTGGAAAACTGTCAGAACGAGAATAAAGTATTGTCGGCCAACTACCAGAAGACGAAAGACAAACTAGCAGATGTTCAGGCACAACTTGCGGCAAGCAAGGCACGCGTAACCAGTTTGCAAGACCAATTGGCACAGGCACGCAGCGACTATGAGAGACTGCAGGCATCTTTGGACAAGAGCTTGACGGCAGGAAGCCAGACCAACATGAACATATCGAAACTGGTTGACCAGATAAACGAGTCGAACCAATACATTCGCCATCTCGTGGAAGTGAAGAGCAAGAGCGATTCGCTCAACATGGTGCTCACCAACAATCTCACCCGTTCGCTGTCGCAGGCAGAGCAGAAAGAAGTGAATGTGCAGGTGCTCAAAGGCGTGGTTTACATCTCGCTTGCCGACAACATGCTGTACAAGAGCGGAAGCTACGAGATAAACGATCGCGCAGCCGAAACACTCAGCAAGATAGCAAAGATAATTCAAGACTACAAGGACTACGATGTGCTTGTAGAGGGTAACACAGACAATGTGCCCATCTCGCGCCAAAACATAAGGAACAACTGGGATTTGAGCTGCCTCAGAGCATCGAGCGTAGTGCAGTATTTGCAAAACAACTACGGCATAGACCCCAAGAGACTCACAGCCGGCGGACGCGGAGAGTATAATCCGCTCACGGGCAACGACAGTGAACTCGGCAAACAGCGCAACCGCCGTACACAAATCATCATCACGCCGAAACTTGACCAGTTCATGGATTTGATAGACAAAGCTCCGAAAGAAAACGACAACGAATAATCCCGACAGGAACCATTGTTGAAACCATAATACGTCCGCTCGCTTCATTGCCGGCGGACGTGTTTTTTACACCGTCATATCCAATGAAGACAATGCGGCATAAAACAGTGCGAAAAAAATACTCCGTTGAGGAAATCCCCAACGGAGTTATCGATATATTCAGTCTATAAAATTTACTTGCCGCTCTTTTTTACCTTGCCGTCCTTTACAAGACGCGCAAATTCTTTCTTGGCCTTGGCAAGTTGGGCAGTGAATCCCTCGTCTGCGTGCAAGCGGGCAATCAAAGCGCTCGCCACTACCCTGCCCGCGTCAACGTCGCTTTGATAATGCACTCCGCATATCACACGGCTTTGACCGAATTCAAAACCACGCTTGAGAATCTCATTCTGTCGGTCCACATTGATTTCTGCAAGCACAAGGGCCGTTGACCAACCGATGCAAGTGTGCCCGGAAGGATAGGAACCATTGGCAGAAAGCGATTTTTCATCATTAGGCGTGAGCGACTGCTCATTATAAAACATGAACGGACGCATACGCATGTAATGGTTTTTTGCTTCACGCGTTGCGAGATCTCCGGCGTCCTCTTGCATTCTGGTTATAAGCGTGTAGATTTCCGGAGTATTCTCTTTTGAAATCTTTATGCCAAATGCCTCGGAAAAAGCATTGGATATACCTTCGCCGCCAAGCTTAGCATCTTCAAAAGCCTGCGGTCCGCGCGGTGTATGGCGCTGCATCTTACCCCAACGATATTGGGCTTCGTCGTAATTAAACTGCGCACTGCCCGGCTGAGGAGGCGGGGGCAAAAGATTAAGACTGCTTGCAACATCTTCCGACTTCAAAAAGTATTTGTCGGGGTGGTTACGCACATCATTGCCTTGGGCAAAACCCAAAACAACTGTTGTAAAGATTGACAGAACAACAAGCGTTATTCTTTTGTTCATCATGTTTGTATGGTTATTAAAGATTACAATTATCGTTCAGAGCGAGCAAAAATAGCCCAACTTGTATAGCTTGAAAACAAAAAGCGATGGCCTGTTGCTCAAAAGGTTTGCCCTTTCAATTCTACCGAACATCTTGTGCCAGGTAACCACAACTCCGTCAAGATTCAAGCGTTTCAATCTCAACGCCACCGAACCTACATGAGAAAAATTCTGTATGTCGCGCCCAAAACGGCGTAGATTTTTCATAGACTGTTCGGTCTTCAAAAGAAAATCTCTGTTGGTATCAAGCCCGTTATGCACAAGAGGGTTGTCTATATGCGTTATCTTGTATCCGTCCTGCTTCAATCGCAATCCGAAAATCGTATCTTCGTATCCATACTCCACACAACTTTCATCGAAACGAATGTGCATGAAAACGTCGCGCCTTATCATTACGTTGAATGTTGAGAAATGGGCATACGGGCTCGCTTTTCGGTATTCCAACGACCTTATTGCCGCAGCGCTTTGCTCGTAACGGAATCTCAGAGATACGTCGGGCGATGGTTGTGTTCCCACGGCTTCGATTCCTCCTACCACAACTTCTGATTTGTTTTGCGTCTCAGCATAATATTTGTCGAGAAAATCTCCACGGGTAACCAGTGCGTCGCAATCAATAAAGAGCAAATAATCACCCTTGGCTTCGCGAGCCATATTATTTCGCGTTACGGCGCGACCAACGTTCTTTTCCGAGGAAATAAAACGGCAGCCAAACAAATCACAAGCCTTTCTCACATTTTCTATACCGCGTCCTTTTTGCGAGGCATCATTACCTACGATAATTTCGCACTCTTCTCCTTTCGACAACTTCAATTTCTCGACTTGCGCATTCAAAGCCCGTAATAACTCGGAGCAATCGTAATTGTATACTGGGACTAATATTGATATCATGATTACCTTTCGCTTTTGTGAAATCGGCGTTCGCTTGCTTTAAGATTAGCCGCATAATGTTTTTATGGCAGTTAGCCTAATGCAAATGTACAAATTTATAGTTTAATACACATATTTTTATGACTACTTTCGGGCTTTTGTGTTATTTAATGTGTACTTTTGTAGTGCATTTTTGTCGCAATGAAATATAAAAGGGAAAACGTTGCGACACCTTCCGAAACAATAAAAACATATAAACATATGCGAAAACTATTTACATTAGCAGCAATTGCTTTGGCGTTTACAGTCAACGCGCAACAAGGCGATTTCTTTACTCCGTCGCGTCGCACTGCTTTGCGAATGCCGGCAACGCCTATCGCTGTAAGCGATCCTTATTTCTCCATTTGGTCTCCGTCTGACAAGCTCTATGATGCGTCCACAATGCATTGGAGCTCGGCAACAAAATCCATTATCGGCGTGCTCCGGGTTGACGGGAAAAATTATCGTTTCCTCGGAAAACAAACCGACAAACTCGTTCCATACGCAAAAATGGCTAAGAGCGAAAACTGGGAAGCCAAATACACGCGTTCTACACCCAATGGAAATTGGACTGAAGAAAATTACGATGATACAAAATGGAAGTACGGACGCGGCGCTTTTGGCGACAGAGACATTAAAGCCAATGCCACGAGATGGGCAGGCGACAATACCGATGTATATATACGGCGCTATTTCAATATAGACAAACTTGACAAAAACAGCAGGGTACGCCTTATATATTCCCACGATGATGTTTTTGAACTTTATATCAACGGAGAGAAAATTGTAGGCACGGGCGAAACGTGGCTCGACGACCAGACAATCGACCTTACTCCCGCGCAAATAGCAAAGCTGCATGAGGGCAAAAATGTTATCGCGGCGCATTGCCACAATACCACGGGCGGTGCATTCGTTGACTTCGGACTTTATAATATTCCTGCCGACGAATCGCCATTTGTTACGCCGGCAGAACAATTGTCCACAGATGTTCTTGCCACTTCGAGCTACTACACATTCAAGTGCGGGCCGGTGAAACTTGATGTCGTATTTACCGCACCGCAACTCATTACAGATCTCGACCTTCTTTCAACGCCTATAAATTATATCTCCTACAAAGTAACAGGGCTTGACAAGAAAAAACACGATGTACAACTGCTTCTTACCACAACGCCCGAACTTGCGGTAAACGACCTTTCGCAGGCCACGATATCCACTTCGCTTGAAAAAGACGGCAATAAATATTTGAAGACAGGAACTATCGAACAGCCTTATTGCGCAACCGTGGGCGACTTAATCTGCCAAGATTGGGGTTATCTTTATCTCACACAGAGTAATCCCGCACAACAATTGACTTTGAACAGCGAAAAAGACATTGAGAACGCTTTTGTAACAAACGGTACTCTTCCTGCTACGAAAAAAGAGGTAAAAGCGTTTAATGTCACCGATGTTCCCACGCTTGCTTTCGTGGACAATCTTGGCTCGGTTGACAAAAAAACGTCCAAGAGCAACTTTACGTTGATTGGTTACGACGATGTTTGGTCTGTGATGTATCTTTACGAACTTCACAAAGGTTATTGGACACACAACGGCAAGGTTACGATTTTCGACGCCTTCAATAAATTGCGCAACAACTATTCCGACATCATGCAGCGCTGCCGCAAGTTCGACGAGATGATTTATGATGATGCCCTTAATGCCGGCGGCAAAGAATACGCTGAGATTTGCAGCGGCGCATACCGCCACGTGATTTCCGCCCATAAGCTTTTCACCGACAACGAAGGCCGACTGATGTTTTTCTCAAAGGAGAACAACAGTAACGGAAGCATCAATACCGTAGACTTGACGTATCCCTCGGCTCCCTTGTTCCTTGTATACAATCCGGAACTTCAAAAGGGAATGATGACAAGCATTTTCGAGAGTTCAAAAAGCGGCCGCTGGAACAAGCCGTTCCCACAGCACGACATGGGTACCTATCCCAAGGCTAACGGCCAGACTTATGAAGGAGACATGCCCATTGAGGAAGACGGCAATATGCTTGTTCTTGCTGCCGAGATATGCCGCATCGAGGGCAACACCAGCTATGTGAAGCCTTATTGGGAACAACTCAAGATATGGACCGATTATCTTGTAGAGAATGGCCAGGATCCTGCCAACCAGCTTTGCACTGATGATTTCGCCGGCCATTGGGCGCACAACGCCAACCTTTCGGCAAAGGCCATAATGGGCGTGGCGGCCTACAGCATACTGTGCAAACTTGACGGACGTGCCGATGAAGCCGACAAGTATATGGCAAAAGCAAAAGAAATGGCTGCAAAATGGAAACAAGATGCTGCCGACGGCGACCACTATTGCCTTGCATTCGACAGAAAAGATACTTGGAGCCAGAAATACAACCTTATCTGGGATAAGGTTTGGGGACTTGGTATGTTTGACGACGTGATGGAGAAAGAAGTGAACTATTATCTCACCAAACAAAACGTATATGGTCTCCCGCTCGACTGCCGCAAGGACTACACCAAGAGCGACTGGATTATGTGGAGTGCTTCGATGGCAAAAGACAATGAGACATTCGGCAAATTCATAAGCCCTATCTACAAATTCTATAACGAAACCACAACAAGAGTGCCGATGAGCGACTGGTTTGAAACCAAGACTCCCGTATGGGTGAGCTTCCGCGCACGTTCGGTGATAGGCGGTTATTGGATGAAAGTGCTTCTCGACAAAAACAACCATAAATAAAAACTTCCCTTTCCGGGAATGCACAATAAAAAGCGGTACGGCAAAGTTGTCGTACCGCTTTTGTTTACCCCCTTTTCAAGTATGCAAAAAACTACATGGCTTGTCGTAAAAATTCCAAGGCATCTAATTTAAATTTCGACGCATCTAATTTAAATTACATGGCCCGGAGTTTTTGCAAAAAAGCACCTCGTGTTAAATATCTAAAAACCAATTAGTTTTCTAAACCTCCAAAATTAGCTCGACAGGGCAATGGTCTGAGCCGAAAACCTCGTTGTGGATAGCAGCTCCTTTCAACTTTTCAAGAATAGAGCGTGAGATCAGAAAATAGTCTATTCTCCACCCCGCATTCTTCTCTCTGGCATGAAAACGGTAGCTCCACCACGAATAAGCTCCGGCAAGTTCGGGATTGAGATGGCGGAAAGTGTCGACGAAACCGCTGTTGAGCAACATTCCGAACTTTTCGCGCTCTTCGTCGGTGAACCCTGCATTGCGCCGGTTGCTTTTCGGATTTTTGATATCAATTTCCTCGTGCGCCACATTCATATCTCCGCAAACCACAACCGGTTTTCGTTCGTTCAGTTTCAGCAGATAGTTTCTAAACGCATCGTCCCATTCCATACGATAATCCAACCGGCGCAATCCGTCTTGGGAGTTAGGAGTATAGACATCTACGAGAA
Organism: bacterium; assembly: GCA_963660485.1. Lineage (GTDB taxonomy): Bacteria > Bacteroidota > Bacteroidia > Bacteroidales > Bacteroidaceae > UBA6398. Next base: position 64,131 of record CAVKYH010000007.1, read on the forward strand.
AGAAATCCATGTCTTCTATCGTTATCACTCTTCCCTCATGGTCGAATTCGTCGATGCCCATTCCGTAGGAAACATTCAGGGGTTCGCGCCTTGTATATATGGCCGTGCCCGAATAACCCTTCTTGTCCGCAGAATTCCAATACGACTTATAGCCGTCAAACTCCATATCCAGTTGCCCCGGCTGCATCTTGGTTTCCTGCAAACAAAAATAGTCGGCATCCAATGCCTTGAACGAATCGGCAAAACCTTTACCGGCACAGGCTCTAAGCCCGTTCACATTCCACGAAACAAATTTCATATCTTTGATTTTACTTATATGTCCGCGAATTTAGCGAAAAAACAAACCTTTGACATATTTGTGCTACAAAAAAGCGCTTGCGTATCTGTTTTTTGGGCAAAACGAATTATCTTTGTAGATATTTGCAGAAAAACGAAATGAGGAAGTTATTTTCATTACTATATATCATCTTAGCTTGTACCGGTGCATTTGCGCAGCCGGGCGTGAAATTCGACAAACAAAAGTATGACCTCGGCACAATAGTGTGGAACCAAATGAAAACAGCCGAGTTCACTATCAGCAACACGGGAAACCAGGCGCTGAAAATAAACAACGTTGAAGTGTCGTGCGGCTGCACCGTGGTGGATTGGGACAAAAAGCCGATAGAAGCAGGCAAAAATTCCATAATAACAGTTTCCTACAATGCCGAAATGCTCGGACATTTCACCAAACAAGTAGCCGTTTACACCAATGCCTCGGAGCGTCCCGTTTATCTCTCGCTTTATGGCAACGTTGTGGCACAGGCGCCTGATTACAGCGGAGACTACACGTGCAAGATAGGAGATATAAAACTCAGCACCGACGAATTGGAATTCGACGACGTAAACCGGGGCGACATTCAGAAGCTCACGATAGATTTGTTCAACGAAGGAACGTCAATCTACAAGCCCGAACTTATGCACCTGCCCAAATACTTGACAGCAGAAGCCGTTCCGCAAAAAATATTGCCAAACCACGGCGGAAAAATAATTGTTACACTTAACAGCAATATGCTTCGCGATATGGGTTTGACCCAGACTTCGGTTTACTTGAGCCGTTATCCGGGCGACAAAGTGGACGAAGAAAACGAAATAAGCGTTTCGGCTGTAATGCTCCCCGCATCGCGCGAACTCAGCAAGGCAGAACTGGCAGTCGCCCCGCATATTGTGCTTAGCCAAGATACGATAGAACTCGACGGAACTACCGGAAAAGACCAACTGAAAGGAGTGGTAACAATTGCAAACACCGGGAAAAGCCCGCTGCAAATAACCTCGCTGCAAGTATTCAATACAGCGTTGAACGTAGGCGTGAGCAGAAAAATCGCAGCAGGCAAACAAACAAAACTTAAACTCACCGTGCTCAACAAATATCTGAAACAGCACGCACGAAACAGGCTTAAAGTTTTGATGACAACCAACGACCCACAAAATCCAAAGATTACAGTTTACGTAAAAATCAAGCGCTGAAAGATTATATCCAAGACCAAAATAATAACCTAAAATAAATCAGTAAATGTACAAGAAACTATTGAGCGTATTTGCCCTTGCAATAATTCCGGCATGCGCTCTTTTGGCACAGGAATACCGACTTTCCACGCCAAACACCACACTTATTTTAAACAACGACAATGGTCTGGCACGCATTGTCTATTATGGTCCCAAAGTAGATGAGTCAACATCTACCGCAGCTATGCGCGACGCACGAATGACATTTGACCGAGAATCTTATTATGTGTTCGGAGTTAATTCTATGGAAGAAAGAGCGCTCGCGGTAACCCAGCCCGACGGAAGTCTGACGGTTGACCTCGGAGTGGAAAGCATCAAAAAAACTTCTGACTCTGACGGCAGCATCATTGAAATCGACATGAAAGACAAGGTGTACCCTTTCTATGTGCGCCAATACTTCAAGGCTTACAACGGAACGGACATCATTTCCACATGGACCGACATAGTAAATTCTGCAAAGAAGCCCGTTTCGCTCGAACTCTTTGCTTCGGCGCAGATTCCCATTATGCGCAGCGACAACTACATAACTCATTTCCACGGAAGCTGGGCTGCTGAAAGTTTTGTCAACGAACAGAAAATTACCGACGGACAGTTTGTGATTTCCAACAAATATGGTATTCAAAACACCCATGCCGACAACCCAAGCGTTATGATTTCGGTGGGCGGACAAGCGTCGGAAAACAGCGGAACTGTATTCGGCGGCACGCTTGCATGGACCGGAAATTACAAAATAAAGACAAGAGCTGCAAGCCATAACTTCCTTGAAGTTCTTGCAGGCATCAACGAAGAAACTTCACGCTATATTCTTGACGGCGGAAAGACTTTCACCACTCCGGAATTCATTATGACTTATTCTACAGAGGGTAAAGGTGGTGTGAGCCGCGCTTTCCACCGCTGGGCACGCAAGTACGCTCTTTGCCACGGCGACCAAGAGAGAATGATATTGCTCAACTCTTGGGAGGGAGTGTATTTCGACATCAACGAGCCCACTATGGATCAGATGATGGGCGACATTGCTTCGCTCGGAGGCGAACTTTTCGTAATGGACGACGGTTGGTTTGGCGACAAATACCCACGCGATAACGACCATACGAGTCTTGGCGACTGGATGGTCTGCAAAAAGAAATTGCCCAACGGCATAAAATCTCTTACCGACGATGCAAAGAAACACAACATCAAGTTTGGTATTTGGATTGAGCCGGAAATGATCAATACTAAGAGCGAACTGTTTGAAAAACATCCCGACTGGGCTTTGAGCAGCAGCAACCGCCCGTTGATTCAAAGCCGTGGCGGCACGCAGATGGTGCTTGATCTCACAAATCCCAAGGTTCAGGATTATGTGTTCTCTGTTTTCGACAATGTGATGACGCAGGCTCCCGATATTGCATACATCAAATGGGACGCGAACTCAAACATCTTGAACTACGGTTCCCACTATCTTAAAGCCGATCGCCAATCTCAGATTTACATTGACTATCAACTTGGCCTCCGCAACGTGATGAAACGTATCCGTGCCAAATATCCCAACGTTGTTGTCCAGGCTTGCGCCGGCGGTGGCGGTCGTGTGAATTATGGCATGCTGCCTTACTTTGACGAATATTGGACTTCCGACGACACAGATGCCTTCCAGCGTTTGTTCATTCAGTGGGGAACTTCGCACTTCTATCCCGCAATCGGTATGGGCTCCCATGTTAGCGCAACGCCCAACCATCAAACGGGTCGCGTAACGCCTTTGAAATTCCGTTTCGACGTTGCAATGCAAGGACGTCTCGGTATGGAACTCCAACCCAAGAATATGAACGACAAGGAAAAGGAATTTGCGAAACGCGCAATTGCCGCCTACAAAGACGTTCGTCGCGTTGTGCAAATGGGAGATCTGTATCGCCTCAATTCTCCGTATGATGACGATTATGTAACATCGCTTATGTATAGCAGCGAAGACAAGTCGAAAGCTGTTTTCTATGTTTATCGCGACCACAAGTTCTGCTCTATTCAGAACGACCCCGTTATCCGTCTTGACGGCGTGGACGAAAACAAGAACTACAAGTTCACCGACATCACTCCGCTTGATCCCAATCGTCCCCATGCGCTTAATGGCAAAGTGATCAGCGGACGTGCACTCAAAAATACCGGTATCCGTGTGAATCTCGACGGAGATTTCTCGAGCGCGGTGTTCAAACTCGAAGCACAATAAGCAAACAGAAACAATCTGTATTCAGACAAAATCCCCGTACTGTCAGTGCGGGGATTTTTATTTGCTCGTTTTCAGTGTTTTATGCCATGTTGTTTCGCAATTACAAGACATGCTTTTTTCTACATCGGTTGTCGTAAAAATTCCAAGGCATCTAATTTAAATTCCGACGCATCTAATTTAAATTACATGGCCCGGAGTTTTCGCGAAAAAGCACCTCGTGTCTAAGCAGTCGTATTTGCACTGCATTGCATTCAATTTATTAACTTTGCAGTCCGTATGAAATTCTTTGAAATCAACTCTCCCTACAAGCCCACGGGCGATCAGCCGCAGGCTATCAGGAAACTTACCCAAGGAGTAAAGGAAGGACTTCCCGGGCAAGTGTTGTTGGGAGTAACAGGTTCGGGCAAGACTTTCACGATAGCCAATGTGGTGGCAAACGTAAACAAGCCAACGCTTGTATTGAGCCACAACAAGACGCTTGCCGCCCAACTTTATAGTGAATTCAAAGGATTTTTTCCGAACAATTGCGTGGAATACTATGTTTCCTACTATGATTATTATCAGCCGGAAGCATATATTCCGTCTACCGACACATATATCGAGAAAGATCTCAATATCAACGAGGAAATCGACAAGTTGCGCCTCAGGGCATTGTCGGCCTTGTTGTCGGGGCGGCGCGATGTAATTGTGGTTTCATCGGTTTCGTGCATCTATGGTATGGGCAACCCTTCGGCATTCTACGAGAACGTAATAAGTTTGAAGTGTGGAGAAACGATAGAGCGCGATGTATTGCTGAAACAGCTTGTTGACAATCTGTATGTAAGAAACGACTTTGCTCCCGAGCACGGACAGTTTCGTGTGAAAGGCGAGACCGTGGACGTGATGCTGGCATATAGCGACGACATGGTGAGGATTTCTTTTTGGGGCGACGAGATAACCGACATCGAAGAGCGTGATCCCGTGAGCGGAATGCTTGTTTCATCGTTCGACGAATACAAGATTTATCCCGCCAACCTATTTGTTACAAGCGAAGGCACACTCGATCGCGCCATTGGCAATATAAAGAAAGATCTTGCCAATCAAGTGGTGAAATTCAACGTAGAAGGAAAGTTTGTTGAAGCAAAACGTCTGAACGAACGCGTGAACTACGACATGGAAATGATAAAGGAAACGGGGCATTGCAGCGGTATAGAAAACTATTCCCGTTACTTCGACGGCCGTGAGCCGGGCACCCGTCCCTATTGCCTGCTCGATTTCTTTCCCAAGGACTATCTGATGGTTATAGACGAGAGTCATGTGAGCGTTCCGCAGATAAATGCGATGTATGGCGGAGACCGTTCGCGCAAACTCTCACTCGTGGATTACGGTTTCCGTTTGCCGGCAGCTCTTGACAACCGCCCGTTGAAATTCGAGGAATTCCAAAAACTCTCCCCGCAGATAATATATGTAAGCGCTACGCCCGCCGATTACGAATTGCAGCAATCAGAAGGCGTTGTTGTGGAACAGTTAATCCGCCCGACAGGTTTGCTTGATCCGCAAATCATAATCCGTCCGGAATCCAACGAGATTGACGACCTCGTGGAAGAGATTTATGTAAGAAAGGAAAAGGACGAGAGGGTGCTTGTTACAACTCTTACAAAAAAGATGGCAGAGGAACTTTCGGAATATCTGCTCAACATCGGTATAAAAACAAGCTACATTCACAGCGATGTGGACACCCTTGAACGCATAAAGATTATGGAAGGATTGCGAAGCGGGATATACGACGTGGTTGTGGGCGTGAATCTTTTGCGCGAGGGACTTGATTTGCCCGAAGTATCGCTTGTAGCCGTATTGGATGCCGACAAGGAAGGATTCCTACGCTCCCACCGCTCGCTGATGCAGACCGCAGGACGCGCGGCACGAAACCTAAACGGAACGGTAATAATGTATGCCGAAAAAATAACGGAGAGCATGCAAAAGGTGATTGACGAAACCGAACGGCATCGCTTTATACAAAAGAAATACAACGAAGAACATCATATCGTTCCCAAACAGGTGAAAAAAGCAATCGGGAACAACGAACTCGTAGCCCGTGCCAATGTGTACGAAGAGAAAGTGGATATTGCCGCAAGTATGGTAAAGGTTGCCGAAGACGTGGCAAAATACACCACTTCCGCCGATATAAAGAAAGCTATCGAGGTTACGCGCAAAGAAATGACAGACGCTGCACACAGAATGGAGTTTGACAAAGCCGCCGTACTGCGCGATAAAATAATAGAACTGGAGAAATCTCTCTCAACACACAAATAGTAACGTTCCCTACCCTATTTGTTTGGTTTATTTCCGGGTTGAGTAAAAAGAATAGGGTTTCCCGCTCAAAAAGATAGAATATTGTCAGAGCAGACTCGCGATATACCACAAATTAGACAGTATATATTGCGATTTTGACGTTATTTTAAAGCGCACAAATAAGATTTTATTCACTTTCTTTTGCGGCAAAAATAAATCTTCGTACTTTTGAAAAGTAAATCGAAGAGTGATACGAATCGGGAAATGGTATGTATTTCGTAGAACTACCTGATATAGGGCAGCAAAAATTGTCGTTCTATCTTGCAGCAGAGGAATATGCGGCGAGAGAACTCGATGCGGACCCGCTTTTCTTTTATTGGCAAGTAGAACCAACCGTGATATTCGGCCGAAACCAAAACATGGAAAGCGAAGTGAACGTGGAATACTGCCGTAGACACAATATAAATTTGTTCCGTCGCAAAAGCGGAGGCGGTTGTGTGTATGCAGATCTCGACAATCTCATGCTCTGCTACATTGCAAAAGGCGAAGATGTGCAACTCACCTATTCAAACTATATAACAATTGTGTTGGGTGCGCTAAAACGCCTTGGTCTTAATGTTTCGGCCACAGGACGAAACGACATAACCATAGACGGTAAGAAAGTGAGCGGTTCGGCGTTTTATCATCTGCCTAATGGGAAAAACATTGTGCATAGCACATTGCTCTATGATACCGACTTGGACAATATGACAGGCTGTTTAACACCGCCAAACGAGAAACTCGTGGCAAAAGGTGTGGAAAGCGTGAGAAGCAGGATTGCTTTCTTGAAAAACTATACCCAATATTCTTTGAACGATATCAAGGATAGTTTGCGCAAGATGCTTTGTGGGACAAACAGCATCAAACTAACAGAAAAAGATATCGAGTCTATTCGCGAAATAGAGAAGACATATCTCGATCCCGACTTTTTCTATGGCAAAGGCAAGCATTGGAACGTGATGAAAAAAGGACGTGTCGAAGGCTGCGGCGACATAGAAATACACCTTTCGCTGAGAGGAAAAATCATTTCTTCAGTAGAATTCGAAGGAGATTACTTTGTGGTAGGAGATTTGAACGGAGAATTTCTCCCGGCATTGCGTGGAAAACAATTGGAACCGGACGAATTGCGCAGTGTGTTCGAGCAATTTCCTCCACAAAAGTATGTACGCGGTTTGAACGCCGAAAGTTTATTGAAATTAATAACAGAATAATATATAAAAACGTGTGATAACATGGAAACAGTGAAAACAGAAAACAAGAGAACCTGCCTATACAACAATCATGTGGCGCTCGACGCGTTGATAAGCCCGTTTGGAGGCTTTGACATGCCCATACAATATTCCGACATCATAAGCGAGCATAATGCTGTGCGTCATGATTGCGGCGTATTCGATGTTTCCCACATGGGAGAGGTTAGAATCACTGGCAAAGATGCAGAACGTTACGTTCAGCACATATTTACCAACGATGTAAGCCAAGAAGTTGTAGGTAAAATCCAATACGGCATCATGCTTTATCCTAATGGAGGAGCCGTTGACGATTTGCTCGTTTACAAAATGGGAGAAAACGATTTCTTCCTCGTTATAAATGCAGCCAATATCGACAAAGACGTAGAATGGATGAACGCAAACAACGACGGCTTTGAGGTGAACATCGACAATCAAAGTGAGAAATATGGTCAAATCGCTGTGCAAGGGCCAAAAAGCGAGAGCGTAGTGGAATCTGTTCTTGGTTTGAAAGTAGCCGAACTCACATTCTATACATTCAAGACCATAGAGCATGAAGGCGAAACGCTCATCGTAAGCCGCACGGGATATACAGGCGAAGACGGCTTTGAAATATACGGAAGCCATGGCTATATAATAAGTGCATGGGAGAAGTTGATTGAAAGCAAACAAGCAAAACCGTGCGGACTTGGTGCTCGCGATACCTTGCGTTTTGAAGTGGGATTGCCCTTATATGGCGACGAACTCAGCCAAGATATATCTCCGATAGAAGCAGGTCTGGGTATTTTTGTGAAAACCGACAAACCTGAATTTATTGGTCGCGATGCAATGATAAAGCAGAAGACCGAGGGCACACTCCATAAGATAATAGGTCTGGAACTTGAAGACCGCGCTATACCTCGTCATGGATACGAAGTAATAAGTGGCGATAAAGTTGTGGGATATGTTACAACAGGCTATTCTTCTATATCAACAGGTAAAAGTGTTGCGATGGCGTTGGTTGAAAAAGAATATTCTGTGCTTGGAGAAAAACTGCAGGTGAAAATTCACCGCAAATTGCACAACGCAACTATTACAAAAAAGAAATTCTACAATAAAAACTATAAAAAATAAATAGAGCTATGGCTAAAACAATCGAAGGCTTGTACTACAGCGAAACACACGAATATGTTCGTGTAGAAGGAGAATATGGTTATGTCGGCATTACCGATTATGCACAACAGCAATTAGGAAATGTGGTGTATGTCGATATGCCGGAAGAAGGAGATGAAGTTACCGCCGGAGAAGAATTCGGCGCAGTGGAAAGCGTAAAGGCTGCAAGCGATCTCATTTCGCCTGTAAGCGGAGTTGTTGAGGAAGTAAACAGCGACCTGGAAGACAATCCCGGAAATATTAATGCTGATGCTTTCGCGAATTGGATTATCAAAGTAAAGATTTCCGACAAGTCTGAATTGGATTCTTTACTCAGTGCTGACCAATACAAAGAATTGGAAAAATAATCTGCAAAAATTATGTCTCAAAAATATTTGCCCCAAACAGAAAGCGACATCAAGGAAATGCTTGCTGTCGCGGGGGTAAAGTCTCTCGAAGATTTGTATTCCGATGTGCCGGAATCTCTACGCTTGAAAAGAGACTACAGATTACCAAAAGGAAAATCAGAGGCTGAAATACGCAAGGTTTTCAACGAACTTGCCTGCAAGAACAAACAACTTGTTTGCTTTGGCGGCGCTGGAGTTTATGATCATTACGTACCTGCTGTTTCTGATTACATAGCTTCGCGTTCAGAATTTCTCACAAGCTATACGCCGTATCAAGCAGAAATATCCCAAGGTACGCTGCAATATATTTTCGAATATCAATCGATGATGGCAGAACTCACAGGAATGGATGTTTCAAACGCAAGTCTTTATGACGGCGCAACAGCAACTGCGGAAGCAATAATGACAGCAGTAGCCGTTACAAAGAAAAAAACGCGCGTTTTACTGAGTTCTACTCTGAATCCTCAGATTATAAAAGTTGCAGAAACATACGCAAAATTCCAAGGTGTAGCCTTGACTATAATTCCTGAAAAAAACGGTGTTACCGACCTTGAATTTGTAAGTGCAGAACTTGCAAAAGGAGATATTGCCGGTGTGATCGTTCCTCTTCCAAATTATTACGGTATAGTTGAAGACTTCACGGGCTTGGCCGATGAGATACATAATGCCAAAGCCATATTAATTATGGAATGCGTGGCAAGTGATTTGGCATTACTAAAAACACCTGGAGAATGGGGCGCAGACATTGCCGTAGGTAGTGGACAATCCTTGGGATTGCCGATGTCGTACGGCGGCGCAAATATGGGATTCTTCTGTACTCGCAACATGTTTTTGCGTAAAATGCCGGGGAGAATTGTCGGAGCAACGGTTGATCATGACGGGAAACGTGCTTTCTGTCTTACTTTGCAGACTCGCGAGCAGCATATTCGTCGTGAGAAAGCTACTTCAAACATTTGCTCAAATGAAGGAATGCAGACGCTTTATGTGGCGATATATCTCTCACTTATGGGCAAAAAAGGATTGTGTGAAGCTGCAACCAAATCGTATAACGGTGCCCACTATCTTTATGAAGAACTTTTGAAGACCGAGAAATTCTCAAAGGTCTTTGATGCTCCGTTTTTTAATGAGTTTTGTCTGGAAATCAAAGGCTGTCCTGAAAAATGGGCAAAGATTTGTGAAGATGCTGGTTTCTTCGGCGGCGTAAATATAAAAGGAACAAATCGTATTTTGTTTGCCGTTACAGAGCTTCGTTCTAAGGAAGAAATTGACGCTTTGGTTTTACTAACAAATAAGCTTTGAGAAATGAACAACAAGTATTACGGAAAATTAATATTTGAGTTATCTCATAAGGATCGTGTGGGATATTCTTTGCCTGACAATGGTATCGATAAAAATTATTCAGACTCATTGCCCGACGAATTAAAGCGCAATTCTGACTTAAACCTTCCGGAAGTTGACGAATTGACGGTTGTGCGTCATTACACAAATATGAGTAACAACAATTTCGGCGTTGATACTGGTTTTTACCCTCTCGGAAGTTGTACGATGAAATACAATCCGAAAATCAACGAGGAGATTTGCAAGTTGCCGGCTTTCGCCAATATTCACCCTTTGCAACAGGAAAATTCCGTACAAGGCGTATTGAAAGCATATTACGAGCTCAAACAGTCTTTGTCAGAAATATGTGGAATGAGCGACTTTACGCTTAATCCTTTCGCCGGTGCACACGGAGAACTTACGGGTCTTATGGTGATACGTTCCTATCATATGTCGCGTGGAGACGTCAAACGTACAAAAGTTATCGTTCCCGATTCTGCCCATGGCACTAACCCTGCTTCTGCAGCGCGTTGTGGTTTGCAAGTAGTTGAAGTAAAGAGTAAGGAAGACGGTAGAGTTGATGTAGAAGCTCTTAAATCTTTGCTTGGTGATGACGTTGCAGGTATGATGATGACAAACCCGAACACTTTGGGCTTGTTTGAATACGATATCCCTGAAATTGCGAAACTCATTCACGATTGCGGCGGTTTGATGTACTATGACGGTGCAAATTTCAACCCTATACTTGGTGAATGTCGCCCGGGGGATATGGGTTTTGACGTTATTCATCTTAACCTTCACAAGACTTTTTCCACTCCTCATGGAGGTGGTGGTCCTGGTGCCGGTCCTGTTGGTGCACGCGAAGGATTGGAGAAATTCTTGCCCACGCCTCGTGTCGTTAAGAACGAAGATGGTACGTACAGCGTAGAAAATGATTCGAAAGAAGCTCTCGGAAGTATTTCCGCATTCTTGGGAAATATTGCCGTTCAACTGCGCGCGTACTCATATATATTGACTATGGGAAGCGATTGCTTAAAGAAAGTCGGTCCGTTGTCTGTGCTTAACGCAATGTATGTACGCGAGAAGTTGAAAGGTAAATACGAATTGCCTATCACATCGGTATGCAAACACGAGTTCGTGTTTAACGGTTTGGCTGACAAGTCAACCGGCGTTACTACACTCGATATCGCAAAACGTCTTCTTGACTATGGTTTCCACGCTCCCACTATTTACTTCCCGTTGTTGTTCCACGAAGCATTGATGATAGAACCTACAGAAAGTGAAAGCCGTGAAACGCTTGACAATTTCATAGACACGATGCTCAAAATCGCAGACGAGGCTGCAAATGATCCGGAACTTGTAAAAACAGCTCCACATTGCACGCCTATAAAGCGTTTGGACGAAGTGAAAGCTGCGCGTGAACCGCGTCTTACCTATTCGCAATTGCAAGCCAATCCTATTGCGTGATGAAAAATGCCGATTTGATAATTATTGGAGGCGGTCCGGCTGGATATGAAACCGCTTTGCTTGCCGCGAAAAAGGGCTTGCAGACTATTTTGATTGAATCGAAATGGTTGGGCGGAACTTGTCTCAACGAAGGGTGCATTCCAACAAAATGTCTATGCCATTCCGCAGAGATTATGGAGGTGCTCGACAACAATGCAGCAACTTTTGAGTATACAATCCCCAAGGTGATGCAGCGCAAAAACCAAGTGGTTGAGACGCTTAAAGCCGGAGTGGATTCGATGCTCAAAGCTGCAAAAGTTGAAGTGGTATATGGTAATGCTACTTTCAAAGATGCGCATGTTGTTGAGGTAGAAAACGCCAAAGACGCCGAGGGAAACGAGGTTGACAAAGAATACTCTGCTAAAAATGTAATGATAGCAACGGGTTCTGTAACCAAGTTTCTTCCAATCGAAGGGGCTCATTTGCCAGGTGTGCTTACATCGCGCGAATTGCTCAACATTGCAGACGCTCCTGAAAGCATCTGCATTATCGGCGGCGGCGTTATCGGTTTGGAATTTGCCTCGATATTTACAAACTTCGGCTCAAAGGTAAGCATTGTGGAGTATTGTCCGGAAATTCTTCCGAATTTCGATCGCGACATAGCCAAGCGTTTGCGTACCACATTGAAGAAGAAAGGCATTGAGTTCTATGTGAATTCTGCTGTTACGGGCATCGGGGGAAAAGAAGGCGATTTTGTTGTGAATTTCACTACGAAAGGCGTTGAAAAGCAGGTTAATGCTTCAACAGTACTCATGGCCACGGGACGTAAGGCGAATACCGAAAACCTCAACCTCGAGGGTGTAGGTATCGCAACCGGCAAACGGGGAATAGAAGTTGACGAAAACTTTGAAACCTCGGTGAAAGGCGTATATGCAATAGGAGATGTGAACGGCCTGGTGCAGCTTGCCCATGTGGCAAAGTTCCAAGGACGTAAGGCTTTGGCTCATATTCTCGGCGAAACCGAGAATGTAGATTTCAACATCATTCCCGCGGCTGTCTTTACCGCTCCCGAGTTGGCTATGGTGGGACTTACCGAAGAAGATTGCAAGAACCGGAACATAGAATATAAGAGCCACAAGGCTTTTTATCGTGCCAACGGGAAAGCGTTGTCAATGGGAGAATCTGACGGACTTGTAAAGATACTTTCAACTCCTGACGGGAAAATCCTTGGCGCGCATATTATGGGCGCACATTCCTCTGATTTGATTCACGAATTGGCTATGGTGATGAATTTCTCCGGTACTCTCGCTGATGTAAGCCGCATGATTCACTCCCACCCCACTTTGAGTGAATTGATTCTTGATGCAGCTGAAAATTGAGCAGAGGGAAATTCGATGTAATCCAATGAATCAGAGACTGTAATCCTCCTTAGAATTTGCCTGCCTATAAAGGCAAAAATTCCAAGGCATATAATTTAAATAAGGTCAGACATTGTTTAAACGATGTCTGACCTTGTTTTTTCAATATCAGATGTCGGAAAATATTCCATAACCAACGGTTCAAAGTTCTTGTTTCAACCGTTCAAAATTCCTACTTCAACTGTTCAAATTGTCTTACTTCGGTCGATCAACGTGCTTACTTCGGCCGTTCAACGTGCTTACTTCGGCCGAAGTAAGACAAACTCCTCTGGTCTTTTGACAAAACAGATGCCTCGAATCAGAATATTACGCCCTTTCAAAAAGCCGGTAATGCAGTTAAAATGACGACAAAAACGTAGTACTTATCACTTTGCGATATGCAAAACAAAACGCAAGGTGTGAGATTATGTCTGTATCTCCTTGACTTACTGCTAATAGAAAAAAAGAAAAGCCCCTAACATTTAGGGGCTTTTCTTTGAGTATCTTTAAGTGAATGTAATTCCAATCAAGCGAAATTATTCTTCACCAAGCGACCAATCTTCTTTGGTCTTGCGGATATATGTAGCATAACGGCGTTTTGCTGCTGCTTCTGCTGCATCGAAAAGTTCTTGAGCTTCAGCAGGACGTGCCTTCTTGAGCGACAGGTAACGCACCTCGCCGTTGAGGAAGTCCTGGAACTTGCTCCAATCCGGTGCCTTGCTGTCAAGAGTAAACGGATTTTTGCCCTCTTTTTCGAGTTCCGGATTGAAACGCCATAGATGCCAGTAACCACATTCCACTGCGCGACCTTCCTCTGCCTGCGAGCGACCCATACCGCCCTTGATTTTCAAACCGTGGTTGATACAAGGAGCATAAGCTATGATGAGTGAAGGTCCGTGATAAGCCTCAGCCTCGCGGAATGCCTTGAGACATTGTGCTTGATCGGCGCCCATTGCAACTTGTGCCACGTAAACATAGCCGTATGTAGCCTGCATCATACCGAGATCCTTCTTTGTGATGCGTTTGCCTTGAGCAGCAAACTGTGCAATAGCTCCGATAGGTGTGGATTTAGATGCCTGACCGCCGGTATTTGAGTAAACCTCAGTGTCGAGCACGAGGATATTAACATCTTCGCCCGATGCCAACACGTGGTCAAGACCTCCGTAACCGATGTCGTAGCTTGCGCCGTCGCCACCGATTATCCATTGGCTGCGCTTGGTAAGATAATGTTCAAGACCTGCGAGTTCTGCCATCTTCTTGCAATCACCCTTCTTAGCCTCGATTATAGGAATGAGTTTCTCGCCAGCTGCGCGTGAGCCTTCAGCATCTTCGCGGTTTGCAATCCATTCCTTTGCAGCTTCCTTGTATTCCTCGGGAGCTTTGTCGCATGTGAGTTGATCTTCAAGAATAGCCTGAATGCGGTTGCGCATCTTCTTGTTAGCAAGAGTCATACCCATACCGAATTCGCAGAAGTCTTCGAACAACGAGTTAGCCCATGCAGGACCCTGGCCTTTGGCATTCTTGCAATAAGGTGTGGAAGGAATGGAACCGGAGTAGATAGAAGAACAACCGGTAGCATTTGCCACGATTTCGCGATCGCCAAAGAGTTGGGAGATAAGTTTTACGTATGGAGTTTCACCGCAGCCGGAGCATGCTCCAGAGAATTCAAACAAAGGCTGAGCAAACTGTGAGTTCTTGGGATTTGACTTTATGTCAACAAGGTCTTGCTTGGAAGTAACATTCTTCACGCAGTATTCCCAATTCTCGGCTTCGCCAAGTTGTCCTTCAAGAGGAACCATTGTGAGAGCCTTTTCGCCTTTCTTGCCCGGGCAAACATCAGCACAGTTTCCGCAGCCAAGACAGTCGAGAACGTCAACCTGCTGAACATAGTGCATGCCTTTCATTGCCTTGGGAGCAAGCATGTCTTGAGTCTTTCCCTTGAAATCCTTAACTTCTTCGTCGGTCATTACGAACGGACGTATTGCAGCGTGAGGACAGCAGAAAGCGCACTTGTTACACTGGATACAGTTGTCAGCATTCCAAACCGGAACGAAAGCAGCTACGCCACGCTTTTCGTAAGCAGCCGTACCTTGTTCCCATGTTCCGTCGATAGACGGTGCATAAGCGGAAACAGGAAGAAGATCACCGTTCTGGGCGTTGATAGGACGCACAAGTTTTGAAATGTATTCCGGCTCGTCGCGTTTGATTTCGGTATCTTCGGGAAGATTTGCCCAAGCGGGATCAATAGCAAGTTGCTTGTACTCACTACCACGTTCAACAGCCTGGAAATTCTTGTCAACAACATCTTGACCTTTCTTGCCGTAGCTCTTTACAATGAATTTCTTCATCTGTTCTACCGCAAGTTCCACAGGAATAACCTCTGTGATGCGGAAGAATGCCGACTGGAGAATAGTATTTGTTCTATTGCCAAGACCAATTTCCTGAGCAATTTTTGTAGCATTGATATAATATACCGTGATGTTATTCTTGGCAAAATAGCTCTTGATATGGTTTGGCAGATTCTTAGCCAATTCTTCGCCTTCCCAAATAGTATTGAGCAGGAAAGTACCATTCTTGCGAAGACCACGGATAACGTCGTACATATGCAGGTAAGCCTGTACATGGCAAGCCACAAAATTCGGCGTCTTTATCTGATATGTGGAACGGATAGGCGTGTCGCCGAAACGAAGGTGAGAACAAGTGAAACCACCGCTCTTCTTGGAATCGTAAGAGAAGTATGCCTGACAATATTTCTGGGTATTGTCGCCGATAATCTTGATAGAGTTTTTGTTTGCACCGACAGTACCGTCTGCACCAAGCCCGTAGAATTTAGCTTCAAAGATACCTTCGCCGCCGAGAGCCTTTTCTTCTTCGAGCGGAAGCGATGTAAACGTAACGTCATCAACAATACCGAGTGTGAAGTGGTTTTTCGGTTCGGGAAGATTGAGGTTGTCGTAAACCGAAATAATCATAGTCGGTGTGGTGTCGCAACTTCCGAGACCGTAACGGCCACCAATGATGAGCGGCTGGTTCTCTTTTCCGTAGAAAGCGTCGCGAACGTCAAGATAAAGCGGTTCGCCTTTTGCTCCGGGCTCTTTGGTTCTGTCGAGAACGGCTATACGCTTAACTGTAGAAGGTATTGCTTCAAAGAGATGCTTTGTCGAGAACGGACGATACAAGTGTACGCTAACCATACCTACCTTCTGACCGTTTGCATTGAGGTAGTCGATTGCTTCGCGAGCAGCTTCGGTAGCAGAGCCCATGAGAATAATCACACGGTCTGCGTCTTCTGCGCCATAGTAGCTGAACAATTTGTATTCGCGTCCGGTGATCTGCGAAACTTCTTTCATGTATTTTTCCACAATGCCGGGAATTGCATCATAGTATTTGTTGCAAATCTCACGGTGTGCGAAGAAAGTTTCAGGATTCTCGGCCATGCCTCGTGCCACAGGGTGTTCTGGTGAAAGTGCACGCGCACGGAATTCAGCAAGAGCCTTCTGGTCTACGAGAGGACGCAATTCGTCTTCGCTTATTTCCTCGATTTTTTGGTATTCGTGGGAGGTGCGGAAACCGTCAAAGAAGTTGATGAACGGCACACGGCTTTCGATTGTTGCAAGATGAGCTACAGCAGACAGGTCCATTACTTCCTGCACACTGCCTTCGCACAACATTGCGAAACCTGTTTGACGGCAAGCCATTACATCGCCATGATCGCCAAATATACACAAGGAGTGTGATGCCAATGTGCGGGCTGATACGTGGAACACGCAGGGAAGCAACTCGCCTGCTATTTTATACATGTTCGGAATCATAAGGAGCAAACCTTGTGATGCCGTAAATGTTGATGTCAAAGCACCTGCTTGAAGCGAACCGTGCACAGCGCCGGCAGCACCTCCCTCAGACTGCATCTCTTGTACGGATACAGTATCTCCGAAGAGGTTTTTTCTTCCATCGGCAGCCCATTCGTCAATGTGTTCTGCCATAGGAGATGACGGGGTGATGGGATAGATTGCTGCAACCTCCGAGAACATGTAAGCTACATGGGCTGCGGCTTGGTTACCATCACACGTTATGAATTTCTTTTCCTTACTCATGATGTAATTGAATGAAATGTTATGTAAATTTTCGTTTGTTCTTTATTTTTCAATAGAGGAAACCGAACAGCCATAGGGGAATGTCTTTGCCATGTCCAACTTCGGTGTTGTAGCGTGCGAAATAAACGTCGTCTTGTGCCTTGAAGCGGCGCGACTTGTCGCAAACGTTTATCATATGGCCGTCTATATAATATGTACCATTGCGTTTTCCTTTGCTCACACTGTGGTGGCGCCAAACGCTATTGGTAAAGAATGTTTCCATTACCTCCTGTTCTTCTGCGCTACGCGAACTTATTGCATAAAGCAGGTTGGTATTGTGAATCATAATCTGCACCGGCTTTTTGGGAAACTCTTCTTTTTCGCGGTAAACGAGGTTTACAAGTCGAGCCTCCTCCAAATCCTTGATGTAGTTCATCACCGTAGCGCGCGAAGTGCCTATCTCGTTGGCGAGCTTTGTTACATTCGGTGCGGTGATGCCTTCCATTCCGAGCAGATAGAGCAATTTTTTTATTCTTGCGAGATATTTCAAGTCGATTTGCTTGATAAACAAGATGTCGACCTCTATCATCATATTGATAGACTTCAACAGTTGCTCCGTGAAGTTATGTGTTTCAAGGAAGAAAGGATAATAGCCGTGATGAAGGTAATCCTGGAAATAATTCCACGGACGCACTTTGGGCAAAATGGTTTTCAATATTTGCTCATGACCTTCCAGAATTTCGTTTAGGCTGTAGGAACGGAAATTGAGTCCCGTTTGCGAGTTTACAAATTCGCGGAACGAAAATCCGTGGAGCACATAGGTGTCGCTTATTCTGTTGAGTTCACGCTGTGCTTCGTTGTCGGGCGGAACCACCGACGATATGGCATAAACTATGTGCAGTTTGTCGAAACGGCGATAGCATTCTACCAAATCTTCGGCATAGTTTGACTGTTTGAAAACTTGATCAATAAGCAACACACGCCCTCCGTAGCGCACGAAATCTTCTGCAAATTCCACGATTCCGCGCCCCTGGAAGTAAAAGTTGTTCATACTGATATACAGACACTGATGAAGCTGCGGATCGAAGTGGTCGCGGGCATATTGAAGCAGGAACGTGGTTTTTCCCACGCCTCTCGGTCCGCGGATGCCAATCATTCTGTGGCTCCAATCTATTCTGTCCATTAGCGAACGCTGAACGGGTGCGTTCAGATGGCTTAACATGTAAGCGTGGGACTGAAAGAATTTTTCCATAAAAGTAAGGTCACGCATAGTTATCTTTATTCGCGCTTTATTTCCGCGCAAAGTTACACATTTCTGCGCAATATTGCAAATGCGAGTTGTCAAATAACTTTTTCCCAACGTTGTTTTTTTTATTTTCCCGTATCTATTTCTGCGTATCCTTGTCCCAGTGTGCATATTCTCCAATGCTTTTCGTCTGTATGATAGCAATAAAAATCGCAACTTTGTATAAAGAATCTACGTCATATATAAATAGGCATATATATAATGGAAAAGAAAATTTTGGAGGTGTCGCAAGAAATTCTTGCAGCCTGTCCGCAGTTTGTAGGAGGGGCATTGTACGCCGAGTTTACCAATACGGAGTATTGTGAAGGGCTATGGAACGAGATAAAAAGCAAGGCAGCCGAACTGAAATCCCGTCAAACGGTCGACACCATCAAGCAAATAAGCGGCATAGCGGCAACACGTGCAGTCTACAAGGCTTGCGGCAAGGATCCCTCGCGTTACCGCCCGTCCAACGAGCAGTTGGTGAGGCGCATCTTGCAGGGAAAAGACCTTTGGACGGTGAATACGGCGGTTGATGTGGGGAATCTTGTGAGCATTGACTACGGATACAGCGTAGGATGTTTCGACTACGACAAAATATCCGGCAACAAAATCACGCTTGGTGTGGGCAAGGCCGGAGAACCATACGAGGGAATCGGACGCGGAGTGCTCAATATCGAGCACATGCCCGTTTATCGTGATGACATAGGCGGAATAGGCACTCCCACAAGCGACAACGAGCGCACCAAGATGTCTTTGGAAACAACACGAATGCTTGCCGTGGTGAACGGATACGACGGCGACAGAACCAAAATGGAAGAATGTCTGGAATTCATGGTTGCGGCATACACCAAATACCTTGGTGCACAATGCGAAACAAACCTCTTTTGACGGCCTCGGCATCTCGTAAAAACTCCAAGGCATCTAATTTAAATTCCGACGCATCTAATTTAAATTACATGGCCCGGAGTTTTCACGACAACGCATGTCAAAAAAACGCCTCAAAACTTTGCCCATTCAGCAAAAGTTTCTAATTTTGCAGGCGCTTGCCGATATAGCTCAGTTGGTAGAGCGACGCATTCGTAATGCGTAGGTCCTCGGTTCAAGTCCGGGTATCGGCTCAAAATTAAAAGACGCACCTCACATCGGGGTGCGTCTTTGTTGTTTATTACCCTCCCTTTTTTATAAATCGCGGTAAATTCGTAATTTTGCAATCTTGAAATTTAGAAATAGCAATATGGCAGAAACTGAAATGCATACTCCCCTACTCGGCAAAACCCTACAGGAAATGCGCGAGGTGGTAGAAGACTGCGGCATGCCGCGTTTCGCTGCAAAACAATTGTGTGATTGGATCTACAAAAAAGGCGTGAATTCGTTTGATGCCATGTCGAATGTGAGCAAAGCGGCACGCGAAAAACTCGCCGACAAATATTGCATCGGCACAAATCCGTATGCCGATGTACAAGAGTCGCGCGACGGTACAAAAAAGTTCCTTTTCCCGGCTTCTTGCGGCGGTTTCGTTGAAACGGTCTACATTCCCGACGGACAGAGAGCCACTGTGTGCGTTTCCTCGCAGGTGGGCTGCAAAATGCATTGCGCATTCTGTCTTACCGGCAAGCAAGGGTTTACAGGTCAATTGAATACATCGGATATATTAAACCAAATATTCAGCCTGCCGGAACGCGAAAAAATCACCAATATCGTGTTTATGGGGCAAGGCGAACCGCTCGACAATTACGAAAATGTGATGAAAGCCATACATATCCTCACCTCCGAGGAAGGATTGGCCATGAGCCCCAAACGAATCACGCTTTCAACCTGCGGAGTACTGCCGGCATTGAAACGGTTTGTAGACGATTGTCGCTGCAACATTGCCATAAGCCTGCATTCACCCTATCACGACGAGCGCATAACGATAATGCCCATCGAAAAAGCCTACAAGGCACAGGACATCATTGCTTTTCTGAAAACCTGCGAGGCTTTCCGCGACATTCGCGGCGGTCATGCACGCGAAACAAGCCATCAGCGTAGGCTTTCATTCGAATATGTATTGCTGAAAGGCCTGAACGACAGTTCCCAACACGCATCTGATTTGGCCGGTATACTTCGGGGATTGGATTGCAGGGTAAACGTTATACCTTTTCACACATACAAAGGAGGGGAATTCAAAAGTCCTTCACACGATGACGCCGAAGCTTTTTGCGAAATGCTGTGCCGCAAAGGACTAAATGCCACATTGCGACGCTCGCGCGGGCAAGACATCTCGGCTGCATGCGGAATGCTCGCTGCCAAACGCAAGAAAACGGAAGAGCAATAGCCTGCAATATCAACAAAGTAGGTAAATAACTTTCGCATAAGCATTATTATAAGTAATTTTACATCGACAATACCCACTCCGCGGCAAACATTCCGGTTGAGGAGCGGACTAAAAGACAACAAAATGGACAATAATAAAAAGATAAGGGTTGCCATTACCCACGGAGACATAAACGGCGTAGGTTACGAGGTGATTTTCAAAGCGCTTTCCGACCCTGCGATGCTCGAACTCTGTACTCCTATAATTTATGGCTCACCCCGTGTGGCTATATTCCATAAAAAAGCACTCGACATCTCTACCAATTTCAATACCATTCATGATGCGGCAGAAATTGTAGAAGGAAAAATAAACTTGGTCTCATGTTTCGATGACGAGATAAAGATTGATTTCGGCCAACCTACGGCAGAAAGCGGACGAGCTGCCTATATGGCGCTGGAACGTGCCGTGGAAGATTACAAAAACGGGCTTTTCGACGTATTGGTAACGGCTCCAATCTGCAAGGCATCGATACATGGCGAGAATTTCAACTTTCCCGGACACACGGAATACCTGCAACAACGTTTGGCAACCGACGGCGAGAAAGCGCTGATGATTCTCATGAACGACAAGATGCGCGTGGCTCTCGCTACAACCCACCTTGCTATCCGCGATGTGGCTGATGCGATAACGGAAGAACTGGTGGAAGAAAAACTCCGACAGTTATACGCATCGCTGCGTAGGGATTTCCTCGTTTCTGCACCGCGTATCGCTGTGCTTTCGCTCAATCCTCATTGCGGCGACAACGGACTAATCGGAAACGAAGAGCAGGAATGTATCTCCCCCGCCATAGAAAAATTGAACGACGAAGGCATGGAATGTTTCGGTCCCTACCCTGCCGACGGATTTTTCGGGGACGCAGCCTATCGCAAGTTTGATGCCGTTTTGGCGATGTACCACGACCAGGGATTGGCTCCCATGAAAGCTCTCGGCATGGCTGAGGGCGTGAATTTTACAGCCGGTCTTGGAATCGTGCGCACGTCTCCCGACCACGGCACAGCCTATGACATTGCCGGCAAAGGCGTTGCCGATGCAACGTCGATGCGCCAGGCTATTTTCGAAGCCATAGATATTTTCCGCAGCAGGCTTTTTGATAACGAGGCAAAGCGTAATCCTATGCGCGAAGAGTATCAAAGCCGCAGGGAGGACGGATTCAGGCCCAGAGGCAACCAGGAAGAGCATAATAAAAAGGAATGATATGAAATTTGCAATCTTGGCTGCCGGCGAGGGGGCGCGTTTGGCTCAAGAGGGAGCGGTTGTACCCAAACCGTTGACAAAGCTCAACGGCGAGAAGATGATTGACCGCTTAATTCGAATCTTTTGCAAAAACGGAGCGGAAGAGATTGTCGTGATTGTAAACGAGCTAACCGATTTGGTAAAGCAACATCTCGAAAGCAACTATGTTGTAGTTGGAAAAGATTGCGACAACACCAAAACCACGCCGCTTGTTCCTACGCCCATTCGCATTGTGGTAAAAACCACACCAAGCAGCATGCACAGTTTCTACGAGTTGAGCAAATTTCTCTGCGACGACAAATTTTGCCTGACCACTGTGGACACGGTTTTTCGCGAAGACGAATTTTCGGAATATATAAATGCTTTGAACAATATAGATGCCGATGGACTTTTGGCGGTAACGTCTTTTGTTGATGACGAAAAGCCGCTTTATGTTGCCGTTGACAGTAATCTGAAGATTACGGGATTTCACGACCAAAACCAAGGCGACAAATATGTTTCGGGCGGGATTTACAGTTTGCGGCCGTCTGCGATAAAAACGCTCAATTCTTGTATGGAAAAAGGCATTAGCCGCATGCGCAATTTCCAACGTCAAATGGTGGAAGACGGTCTTGATTTAAGGGCTTACCCTTTTGCAAAGATTATCGACGTAGATCATGTTGACGATATAAAAAAGGCTGAACAGTTGCTCGGATAAAAATATGAAAAAGCCTGTTGTTGCAGCAATTAGCCGTGCCAAGGAATTTTCGCCAAACTGCGAAAAAAACGACTCTCTCATATTTGGGGAGGTATGCGGTCTGCTCAAAAACAAAGGCTTTGAGGTAAAGATTTTTTGCGAAACCGATGTTTGCGGCATAGAGGCGACAACGGCTGATTTATATTTGAGCATGGCTCGCGGCCGACAGACTATAACCGTTTTGAAAGAGAAAGAAGCCCGGGGAAGTGTAGTCATAAACTCGGCAAAATCGTTGGATTTTTACAATCGCATAGAGATTGTAAAAGCCATGCGCGACAACAAAATTTCAATGCCGCAAAGCGAAATTCTAATGTCAGACATTATTTCAACGAAGTCTGACATTATTAAAATAAAGTCTGACATCGTTTCAACGATATCCTATCCTGTTTGGATAAAGCGCGGAGACGAATGTGCGCAATCGCCTAACGATGTGATTTTTATTGAGAATAACGAAAAATTTGCCGAATCTCTGAAAGATTTCTCGAAGCGTGGTATAACCGGCGTCGTAGTAAGCAAACATGAAGAGGGCGACTTGGTGAAATTCTACGGCGTGGAATCCTCCGGATTTTTCTATACATATCTCCCAACTGAGAACGGAGGGAGCGGAAAGTTCGGTGCAGAAAAAATCAATGGCGAGCCCCACAAATATTCTTACGATGCCACAAAGTTGAAAAGCGAAAGCGAAAGACTTTCGCGCATTTTGAACATTCCTGTCTACGGCGGCGATTGCATTGTGTCCCGCAACGGGAATTTCAAAATTATCGATTTCAACGATTGGCCAAGTTTCTCGCGATGCAGAACCGATGCTGCAAAGGCTATAGCGCAACTGGTTTGCTGCAAATTGAATATAGAACAAGATACAACGATATGATAAAGAATTACAAGGCACACATCAGTGCCACCTACAAGAATGCCGACACCGAAGAGTGGCTTGACATATATTTCACCCGACCTATCGGTTATGTTTGGGCTTTGTTTTTCAAAAAACTCAAAGTCGTGCCCAACGTTGTTACTATCCTGTCAATAATAATAGGCGTGGCAGCGGGCGCAATGTTCTATTACCAAGATTTGTGGCACAACATCGTCGGAATGTTGCTGCTTATGTGGGCAAACTTCTACGACAGCGCCGACGGGCAATTGGCGCGAATGACGGGCAAAAAGACTCGCTGGGGAAGAATGTTGGACGGATTTGCCGGCGACGTGTGGTTCTTTGCAATATATCTTGCTATAATTCTTCGCTTGTGGGATCAGCCAATTCCGTTTCTTCATCTCCATTGGAACATATTGATTTTTATTATTGCGCTTTTCTCAGGAGTTATCTGCCATGCCAAACAATGCCAACTCGCCGACTATTATCGCAACGTGCATATGTTTTTTGCTTTCGGCAAGGACGACAGTGAACTCGACAATTCGCGTCAGCAACGTGTTTTGCTGCACTCCACTCCCAAGAAAGGCAACTTCTGGTGGCGCGCTTTCCTGTTTTTTTATGGCAACTACACACATTCGCAGGAATCCCTCACACCTTATTTGCAGGATTTGCTCAATGTGATAAGCAACGAGCGCAACGGTGATATTCCCAACAAGTTTCGTCTGGATTTCCGCAAGGAGAGCAAACCCATGATGAAATATGCCAACATTCTTACCTTTAATTGTCGCGCCCTTGTGCTTTACATTACTTGCATTCTCAATATTCCTTGGGTTTACTTCGTGGTTGAAATCATCGCCTTCACAGCTTTGGCATATTATCTGCGCGAGCGCCACGAAAATCTGTGCCGCCACATGACCATGCTGCTCAAAGAGGGATACTACGACGACAAACCTACACTTATATAGGCGTATGCGAAAAAAACTGATGAACATATTTCTCGCCATAGGCATAATCGCCATTGTGATTATGCTTTGTACGTTCGATTTCTCGTACAGCGAGATTTGGGCAAACCTTCAAAAAGCCGGCTGGTGGTTTGTAGCTGTGCTGATGATTTGGATTCCCATTTACATGATAAATGCTGCGTCGTGGATAGTGATTATAAACAACGGCAACAAGGGCAAGCGATTGCCGTTCTTGCAAGTCCTTAAATATACAATCTCCGGATACGCGCTCAACTACGTTACCCCCGTGGGGGTATTGGGCGGAGAACCTTACAGAATAATGGAATTGACGCCGTATTACGGTGCTGCAAAAGCCACATCTTCTGTAATCCTCTATGCAATGATGCATATCTTTTCCCACTTCATTTTCTGGTCGTTTTCAATTGTTCTCTATCTCGTGATGTACTTCACCACGATAAATGCAATGATGGGAATTTTCCTGTTGGTTGTTGCCGCGTTTTGTGGATTGGGAATCTACTTTTTCATGCGGGGTTACAACAACGGCCTTGCAATGAAAACGCTGAAGATATTCACCTATATTCCCGGGATACGCCGCAAGGCGCGAAAATTCGTTGAGGAAAAACGCGAGACAGTGGAGCGCATCGACTCGCAAATCGCAGAACTTCACCGTCAGAACAAGCGCACTTTTTATCTTTCCCTTTTTCTGGAATTTGCAGCCCGCATTGTTGGCTGCCTTGAGATTTGGTTTATCTTCATGATCCTTACCGACAGCGTTTCGTTTTGGGATTGTATCCTTATCCAGGCATTTACTTCGCTTTTTGCCAATTTGTTTTTCTTCATGCCCATGGAAATGGGAACGCGCGAAGGCGGATTCGCCCTTGCAGTGGGCGGATTGGCAATGTCGGGAGCGTTTGGAGTGCTCGCAGGTCTGCTCACGCGTGTGCGCGAACTGATTTGGGTAGCCATAGGTATACTGTTGATTAAAATAGGAAGGAAGAAGAAGCCCGAGAATCCTATACAAACACAACTTTCCGATGAAATTCGATAACGTTAAAGGACTGATTTTCGACTACGGCGGAACTCTCGATTCCGAGGGGCGGCACTGGTCGTTTGTGCTGCGCGAAGGTCTTGCCCATGCCGGAATCACAGTTGCCGATGAAGCCTGGCGAGAAGCCTATGTGTTTGCTGAGCGTGCGCTTGCCAAAGAGCGAATCATCATGCCCCAAGACACATTCCTCGATGTGATGCTAAAGAAAATCAACATCGAAATCCGTAGCTTGGTCAATAGCCACGCGATAGAGCTTGACGCTTGCAGCATTGACGAGAAGGCCGAAACGGCAGCCCGCTACTGCTACCAATATGCCCGCAAGCGTGTTGAGCAAAGCCGCGAGGTGCTTCTGAAACTTAAAGTCAGATATCCTATGGTGCTTGTAACGAATTTCTACGGCAACATACACGCTGTGCTGAACGACTTCAAACTTGATTTCTTCAACGACATTATAGAATCGTCCGTGGTAGGAGTGCGCAAGCCCGACCCCAAGATATATCAACTCGGGGTGCAGTCTCTTGCCCTTTCCGCGAAGAATGTTATGGTTGTAGGCGATTCCTATTCAAAAGACATAGTGCCTGCGGCGTCATTAGGCTGTAAAACGGTGTGGCTGAAAGGCGAAAGCTGGAGCGAAGACCGTTTGCTGCCAAACGTAAAGCCCGATGCTGTGATTGAAAGCATAGTTCAATTACCGTCGTTTTTGAAAGAATAAAAACCGCTCGCATCTTGCAATAACTCCGCCGTATCTAACTCAAATTAGATGCGGCGGAATTTTTATTGTTGCCGTCTGGAAATAATTTTGAGGCCTTATAATTTCCATAACACCTGATGTGTTTGTCTTACTTCGTACGAAGTAAACACGTTGAACGTACGTAGTAAACACGTTGAACGTACGAAGTAAGCACGTTGAACGTTCGAAGTAAGACAAACAGAACGGACGAAAAAGAAATTTGAACGCTTGATAGGGAAATATCATAGGAGCTTTTTATATAAACACCGCGTGCTTTTCAAAACAAAGTGCCGAAGTTGCAAAACAATGTCCGACATTGTTTTTTCAATATCCCGACAAAAAAGGTTCCGTCCCATACGGGGCGGAACCTTCTCTATATAAAAAACTTATGATTGGTCTTAGCCGATTAGTTCAAAGTCTGCTCAACGTCGTCAACCGTTACCTTCAAATTCGAAGCAGTGTCGTAGTTGTAAAGTTTAATGCCGCTGTGTTCACCATCGCCGATGTTGTCGCCAAGAGTGCAGTTCTTAATGTAAACTTCAAACGGATTAATGCTGCTGTCTATCTCGATAGCAGATTTGTTTACTGCTGTAGAATTGAACGTGCAGTTGGTGAAATAAACTTTCTTGGTATTGCTTTGTACGCCGTATACCTTTGCCATCTTGCCAGCACCATTGAATGTGCAGTTGGAGAACTTCATTGTTTGGTCTTCGCTTTCGCCTTGACCATAAGCGCATACATTATATGCAGCCGCCGTTTGGGTGAATGTGCAACCGGTGAATGTGCCGGAATAAACGAACAACAGACCTTTGATCTGGCAGTTTACGAAATTCAAACCTGTTGCGTGAGAGAAACCTTGCTCGCCCGATGTAAATGTATCGTTTGAATTAATCGTGATGTTCTTGAACGTTACGTTTTTGAGCCCGCTGATTGTGCTTGCTTCCTTGTTCAAAATTGTACTGCCCGAGCCAATGATAGTTGCGCCCTCTGTAATATTTTGAAAGTCGTTAGCGGTGTACGTGCCCTTGCCTACATAAATTGTTGTTGCGCCGGCATTGCAAGCGCTCTTGATGTCAGAGTAAGTTGCTCCGTTTGCATAAACTTTTCCGTCGGGTATTTCGAGTTTCTTCACGGTCCATGCTTGTTTGCCTTCGTATGTAGTTTCTTCTGAGACGTATCCTGCGGCAACGAAGTTGGTGTTTGCGCCTTCAGCCTGGCAGTTAGCAGGATTGAAACCTACGAAAGTTCCGCCCTTAACCACGATAGATGCTGTGCCGTTCTTGTAATTAGCATCACGGCAGTTCAAAACAAATTCATCTTCCTTGCCTGTACCCGGGTACTTCTGTTGAACTTCGAATACGCCGCCGTTGATTTCTGCAGTACCTTCGTAAACATACACTGCGTGGATATTGCCTACGAAATGGCCGCCGTTGATCACAACCTTACCGCCGTCTGTCACGTCAACAGCGTAGCAGTCGTTTTCTTTAGCCTTTAAAGTTCCTTCGCCATTGAACTCGAGCGTGCCGCCCTGCGCGCTAAACAAAGACCAAGAGTTAACGGTTTGCTCCCAAATGTCTGTGCTGTTGTAGACAGTCTTGTTGTTGAGATTTACAGAGAGTGAAATGCCCGACTTAACAAATACAGTTCCATCGAGGTCGATATCTGCGTTGAGCGTAGCGATACCTCCTGCGGCTGCAACCTGTTTCAGATCGTCTGCGTTGGACACATCTTCGATAACTCCTTTGTAGGAAGACATATTGAGCAGCACGTGAATCCATTTTGCTCTGCCGATGCTGCGTTCATCTGTGCCTTTGGGATTATTATATTCCTTCATTGTAGCATCGCCTTGCTTCACAGCCACTTTGCTTATGTGGTAGTTGCCGGTAGGTACGGGCATGTAGAGATACAATAGCTGCGCTTGGGTTGAAGGAGTGAAAGTGAACGTTACAACGTTGTTGGTGGTTGAATCAGAAGTAACGGCAACGGGAGAAGATTTGGAAACGTCGAAATCACCCGTAACGTCTTTCGACATAGTAGCCACGAATTTGTTAGCCCCTGCGGGAACCATCACCTGCCACTCTATCACGGCACCAGTGTGGTGGAAGTTGAATGTAGTAGCGCCCAAATTGAAGAAAGCCACCATGGGATCGTTTGCAATTTGGTCGTCTTCGGTAGCATTTCTCTGTGTGTAGTCGTAAGCAGCCGGGTAGTTCACCGTAACCACTGCGTTATTGTAGGCCTTTGCTGCCGAAACGGGGAAAACTGCAATGTCGAGTGGAGTAACGTTGGGGTTGTCTTCGTAGTTGGCAATGTCGCCATCATTACTAAGACTCTCGCATTTCAAGGTTTTGAAGCCATCGTATCTGGTCCAAACCTTGATGTCGTCCCCTTCCGACCATTTGAAATCGCCTGGACCGGTCAACTCTTTGTTTGTGTTGTAAGAACGGCTGTCGACAGCGCTTTCCATCACACCTTTGTACTTGCCTCCTTTTAAGGAAGACATTTCGTCTTGGCTACAGCCTACGAGAGCCATAGCCGAAAGCCCCATAAGGGCTGCGGTTAATACTTTGTTCATGTCTCTATTTGTTTTATTAAATGAGGTAATAGATTATTTGTTCCAGATTTCTTCGTTTTCCCAATTCGTTTCTTCGTTGGTATCTGCATACGAGTTTTTCTTTCTCGACCAACGTTCGTTGCTGTACCCTTCTACTACGTAGGGCTGGGAAATGAAAGCCTTGATTTCGGGCTTTTTGTAGCTATTCCGTTTTGTTGTTTCCAATGTTGTTTTCATTGTTTCTGTTGTTTTTTTACTTTGTTTGGTGTTTCAGTTAGTACGGTGCCGTTTGGTAGCGGAACTGTGTCTGAATCAATGTTTTGTTTTCTATAGAAATTGTCCACCTCTTATTGATAGGTGGACTTTTAAGGCTTAACGTTCAAACAATAAGCGATTTACGAGCTGTGAAAACGCTGTGTAAAAATGTTAAAACGCGAGTTTTGCGAAAAACTTCTGAAATTTCTTTGCTTTTATTTGCCATATTATAAACTATTTGTATATTTGCAACAGACAAAAACGGGAAAAGTCCACCTATCAATAATAGGTGGACTTTTTTGTTCTGTTGCCATTGAAACGAAGACGGAAGGAAAATTTCTTCCTATTGTTGCAGGGAAAACCGATACGCTTATCCCAACAAACAGTCTGCTGAAAAGGGAACACTGCAAAGCGTGCCGATTCCTCTATTCCGCAAGCCAAAAACCCTGCGGCGCAGGGCGCAAAAACTCCGGGCCACCAAATTTAAATTCCGGGCCATGTAATTTAAATTAGATGCGTCGGAGTTTTTACGAGATGCCTTGTTGTTTTTGCAGGGTGAAATAAGGCTGAAAAGATGCGGCGTTAAGGGGCGGTTTATGGTTTGTTATTCCTAACTTTGCACGCGAAAAAATGTTTCCCCCTTATTGATATGGCAGATATAAATACGTTTCTCGATGTAAACTCCCTTTGCAAAAGCATAGGCGACCTTGTGATTGTAGACAATGCCTCGTTCAGCGTGGCTGAAAGGCAGAAGGTGGGAATCGTGGGGCGCAACGGCACGGGGAAATCCACTATACTTAACATTCTGAGCGGTAAAGAGGGATACGAGAGCGGAGCCGTGGTGTATAGAAAGGATATTCGGGTGGGATATTTGGAGCAGACGCCGGAATATTTCCCGGAGCAGACTGTGCTCGAAGCATGTTTCAACGGAGGAAACGAGACTGCCGATTTGGTGAGACGCTATCTTGCCGGAGTTGCCGAGGGAGACGAAGCTATTATATCCGATATGTCGAACCGCCTTGACGTTTCAGGGGCGTGGGATTACGAATACAGGGTGAAGGAAGTGCTTGCAAAACTGGAAATCACCGATTTCGACACACCGATGAAGAACCTTTCGGGCGGGCAGCGCAAACGTGTGGCGCTGGCCAACGTGCTTCTTATGGAGCCCGACATACTTGTTCTTGACGAGCCAACCAACCATCTTGATTTGAAAATGATAGAATGGCTCGAAAAATACCTGTCGCGCCCATCTATAACGCTTCTCATGGTAACGCACGACCGATATTTTCTTGAACAGGTGTGCAACCGTATTTACGAACTCGACAACAAGCAGATTTACAGCTACGAGGGGTGCTATTCATATTATATGGAAAAGCGTCAGGAGCGCAAGGACGCTGAAAAAGCCGAGGTGGCACGCGCCAACAATCTGTATCGCCGCGAACTGGAATGGATGAGGCGTATGCCGCAGGCTCGCGGACACAAAGCAAAATACCGCGAGGAAAATTTTGCAGGGCTGGAAGAACTCGCACATAGGAAAACGGAACAACAAGCCGTGAAACTCGTTGCAAAGACCACGTATATAGGCTCGAAAATCATGGAGATAGCATACGTTTCCAAGGCTTTCGGGGAAAAGAAGATACTCGATGATTTCTATTACAACTTCTCGAGATTTGAAAAGCTCGGCATTGTGGGCGGAAATGGCTCGGGAAAATCCACCTTCATAAAGATGATACTCGGAATAGAAGGCATCGACGGGGGCAAGATAAACATCGGAGAAACGGTGAAGTTTGGTTATTTTGCGCAGGAAGGGCTTAAATTCGACAACGAGATGAAGGTTATCGACGTGGTGCGCAGCATAGCCGAGACAATAGACATTGGCGGCGGCAAAAGACTCACTGCAATGCAGTTTTTGCAGCATTTCCTTTTTCCGCCGGCCGTGCAAAACAGCTACGTATACAAGTTGAGCGGCGGGGAAAGGCGCAGGCTTTATCTTTGCACCGTGTTGATGCAAAATCCGAACTTCCTGATTCTCGACGAACCGACCAACGATTTGGATATAGAGACTCTGCAAGTGCTCGAAGAGTATCTCATTGGATTCAAAGGCTGCCTGATGATTGTTTCGCACGACCGCTGGTTTATGGACCGCGTGGTGGATCATCTTCTGGTGTTCAAGGGAGACGCGGCAGTAGATGATTTTCCCGGCAACTACACACAATATCGCGAGCATTGCAAGGAACAGGAATCGCAGAAAGAGAAAGAAAAACGCGAAAACAAAGCCAATGCCGGCAATATGCAACGCCCGCAAAACAGACACCAACGCAAACTCTCGTTCAAGGAACGCAAGGAACTCGAACAACTCGAAAGCGAAATTTCTGCCCTGGAAAACGAAAAAAACGATATCGTGAACGCGCTTAGCGGAGGCACTTTGAACGTGGAAGAAATAACAAAATTGAGCAAGCGCCTGCCGGAATGCGAAAAAGAACTCGAAGAGAAATCAGACCGATGGCTGGAACTCTCCGAGATAGAAGGTTGATGCGCTACAAACCCGCATCAAAGCAAAACAAAATACGCAGAAATCAGAAAGGCGGGGCATCTTCGTTTGACGAGCCCCCGAATGGATTGCCGCTAAAATCAGAGGGAGGAATTTGGGACAGGTCGGTAGACGCCCCAGACTGCACACCGGCAGCAGGAGAATTGTAGCCGGACTCAACAAAAGAGTCGCCCAAATTTTCAAACGAGGCATATATGCTGCGGAAACGGAGCGTAACATCACCCACAGCACCGTTACGATGCTTGGCTACGATAATTTCAGCCTTTCCTTTCATCTCTTCACCACCAAGACGGTAGTATTCCGGACGATGAATAAAGCAAACCATGTCGGCATCCTGTTCTATTGCTCCCGATTCGCGGAGGTCGGTAAGCTGAGGACGCTTGCCTTCTTCGCCTTCGCGCTTGCCAACTTCACGGTTCACCTGCGAAAGCGCCAATATCGGTATTTCCAATTCCTTTGCCATGGCTTTGAGCGCATGACTTATGAGCGAGACTTCCTCCTGGCGGTTGCTGATTCGACTGTCGCCCGCATTCATCAGTTGCAGGTAGTCTATCATAATAACCTTTACGCCGTGCTCATTGCAAAGTCGGCGCGCTTTGGTTTGGAATTCAAATATCGTTAGCGAAGGAGTGTCGTCCAAAAACAACGGCGCGCCATATAGTCGTTTAATTTGTCTGTCCAATTGTATCCATTCAAAGGGTTCGAGCTGCCCGTTTCTCAATTTTTCGCCTTTTATTTCGCATACATTGGAAATCAAACGGTTTACAAGCTGCACGTTGCTCATTTCAAGCGAGAAGAAACCCACTGGAATATTGTTGTCGATAGCCATATTCTTTGCCATGGAAAGAGCAAACGCCGTTTTTCCCATGGCAGGACGCGCGGCAAGGATAATCAAGTCGCTCTTTTGCCAACCGCTCGTCATTTTGTCAAGTTCGGTATAGCCGCTGGGCACTCCGCTAAGTCCGTCATGCCTTTCTGCCGCAATTTTCAATTGTTTGTAGGCTTCGTCTATAACGGGGGTAATCTGCGTGAAGTCTTTCTTAGAATTCTGCTGTGCCAACTTGAACAAATCACTCTGCGCTTCCTGCATCAATTCGTCAACATCTTGCGAATCGTCAAAGCCTTTGTCTGAAACTTTTGCCGCGAATGAAATCAATTGCCGGGCAAGATGTTTCTGCTGGATTATCTTTGCGTGGTAATTAAGATGAGCCGTAGAGGTCATCTTCTGTGTAAGTTGCGCAATATAAAAAGCCCCGCCTGCCTCTTCGAGTTTTCCTTCTTTTTTCAGTTGCTCCTTAACCGTAAGCATGTCCACGGGCAATTGTTTTAGAGCAAGTTCTCGTATGGCAGAAAAGACAAGTTGGTTGCGTTTGTCGTAGAAACTTTCGGGCGAAAGCGTTTCGCTTACGTCGGCAAAGGCATTCTGTTCGAGCAAGAGCGCACCCAATACCGCCGCTTCCAAATCTAGGGCCTGCGGTTGCAGTCTTCCCAGTTCGTCTTCTACGGCAACGATTTTCGTTTTCTTTGTACGGCGTGTATATCCTCTTGTGTTATTGTCGGGCATAATGTTATAGATTATTTTAGTTGAAAAAAGCGGTGAAAAAACACCGCTTTCTTATTGTGTTATATTGTTACGGCTTTTATTTCTTGTCGATAAGTTTCTGAAGATATTGGCGAGTTTTGGCCAAATAATCTTTGCTGCTGGCATTAAGTTCGCATTCAATGGTCAGAGCTCCCTGATAGTTTTCTTCTTTCAAAATCTTGACAATAGCAGGAAAGTCTACGTCGCCTTCAGGAATAGGTTTTTCTGCACCAAGCACGTAAGGGTCCTCACGTGAAGGATAACAGCCGTCTTTGGCATGAATGTCTTTTACCAACGGTCCGAACTGGCGAATAGCATCTACGGGATTGGCTTTTCCATAAAGCAGCAGGTTTGCCACATCACAATTAATAAAAACATTACCTGTGCCGATATCTTTTATCGCGCGGATAAGAGTTGTAGGAGTTTCCTGCCCGGTTTCGAAATATATCATAACGCCGCGCTCCTTGGCATATTCCGCCAAACCTTTCATCACTTCAATGAAATCTTTGTATTGCTCGCTGCCCATATCTTCCGGAATAAACCCGAAATGTGAGTGCATTGCCGGAACACCTGCCTCCTGGCAGAAATCAATCATCTTTTTGTAGGTCGTAATTTTTGCATCGCGTCCTTCTTTAGGCACAAGTCCTATAGTAGATGGACCTTGGCGGAAATTCCAGACGCTATGCCCCGGAACACCTACGACGGTTGTGATTTTTAGATTATACTTGTCGGCTGTCTCGCGCAGTTTCTTTGCAAAAGCAGCGTCCATGTTTGAACTATAATTAATTTGGCAGGACGTAAACTTGTTGTCGGCAAGTTTTTTCATTTCGCCGTCAATATCTTTCCAATTATAAATAATTGTACCGATAGTGATGTTGCTTTTGGTAGATTTAGCGCTGACCTGTTCGCTATTCATACTGTTTTTGTTTGAGGCTTGCACGTCATTTGTGCTGCCCGAAGCCATAAAAGAAGCAGCCAAACACATTGAAACTAAAATATTCATAACAAAATTGTTTTTGTACGTGTTACAAAGATAGGCAATTTATATCTGTGTCGAGTTGCTGTCAGGCTTTAAAACCACTCCAATGCCTTTGCGCCCGTCCATCTTTATTAAGACCGGATTGCAGAAGTGCACGCATCGTATGTATTCCGTTTCAAACACGGCTTCCATGCTGTCAAGAAAAGCGGTGTCAAAATATCCGTCATCGTTGTATGGATTTATCGTGAAGTAACCTACTCCAAACGAGGTAAGGTTCTGGAAAAAATGTGTGCCTTGCGACGGATCTACGCGGTAATTCTCCAAACCCAATTCTACGATTGCTCTTGCCTGGCTGATATGAGGCCATTTTACGGGAACACCGAGCCAAGGATCGCTACTGCCCCATCTTCCTGGTCCGACAAGCACATATCCTTCGCCTTTGTCAATGAAAATTTTGTTGAGTTTCTCTATCTCGCGTGCCACAAGCCCGTTGTTTTGTGCATTGAAGTTTTCCGTCTTAACGTAAACCACATCATATACATCGTTGATTATACCTTGTCCCAAAACGCTGCTACAATGTATTATCGTGCTTTCTTTCTGTATCACGCTGAGGTCTTCCTTTACTTCGTTTTTGGCATCTACAATAGGGCGGATTTGCAGCAGATAGAATGTTGCCTTAGTGTCATCGTTTTCATTCACATTTACGGCAAACTCTATCTCTATCGGGCGTCCCATTTCCTTTTGTCCTACATTTAGTGTCTTGCACAATGCGTCTGCCAATGGGAATGCATCGTTTTCCAACACACCGGCAAACGTAATCACCTTGCGGCCGTCGGGATAAACTCCGGGATTGAGCATCTGATCATAGGCATCGTAGGTAGAGGCTACATATTTCAGCGAGTTGTCGCCCACTGCTTCTTTTACGTTAAGCTTCAAAAGATTGAAGGCATCGTCCGTAGAAATGTTTTTGCCCAAGTTTTCCAAATCGAGAGCGTAGAATTTTGTTTGTGTTTCCTTTAACGCGATGTCGAGTTGCGATGTCTGCAAAATATTATGCGGGTGAGCCGGAGAAAAGCGCAGTGTCATTCCGCCGTCGACTATATATTTTCCCAATCCCAACGCTACGTTTGCGATACCTTCCTCAGGCTTTTCATCGCCGATGGGATAGAAATTCAACGAGCGGGCCACGCCCGACATTGTGGGATATAGTCTGTTGCCATAAGCTGTGCCCACGGTTTCCTGCAATACCACAGCCATTTTTTCCTGGTCGATAAGATTTGAAGTTGCCATCATATAGGCTTTGCTGTCTTTGAAGAATACCGAGGCATATACGGCTTTGATAGCATTGCGCAGGTAGTTGAGCGTTTCGTCGTTGTCGTTCTTCACATAGGGAACCATGTAGGTGGAATAAATCCCGGCGAAAGGTTGATAATGCGAGTCTTCGAGCAAAGAAGATGAGCGAACGGCGATAGGGGTCTTCACTACTTTCAAAAATGTTTGCAGATCGCCAAGCAGAGTCTCGGGCAAGCGGGCTTCGAGAAAGCGTTTCAGAATATCTTCGTCGCTTGCGTCAGAAAGGGCGTAGGGATAAAGATCATTGCTTTCCATGAACTCGTCGAATATGTCGGTGCAAATCACCACGGTGCGCGGTATGGTGATTTCGAGATTTTGATAGCGGAATTGCGGATAGCGGTTGAGCATCGTTCCTATGAATGCAAGGCCGCGTCCCTTGCCTCCGAGCGAACCGTTGCCTATTCTCGCAAAAGTGCTGTACTCGTCAAAACGGTCCCTCTGGTAAATTGCCACAACGCCGGAGTTTTTTATCCTGCGGTATTCCACTATGCAGTTGAAGATTAGCTTTCTCGCCTGATTCATGTCGGCGTAATCGTTTACGTCCACCTTTTTCAGCAGTTCGGCAGGCGGGAACATTGCGCGCGAATAGAAGAAACGCGAAAAATGGTTGCGGCTCAAATGATACACCAACGAATCGTCGGGTATGGAGAACACTTTTTGCTGCAAGTCTTTCAAATCGTGTATGCGCATAATCTCCTTTCGTGTCTTGGGGTCGATTATCACGAAATCCCCGAACCCGAAATGGGCGTTCACTTCCCGTCGCAGCATTTGCGGGTAGGTCTTGGAGCATTTGTCGATGAAAGGAGAATTCAATTCCTCGGCATACGTTTTGTTTGCAGCATCGCTCGATTCCAAAATAAACGGGATAATCTGTCCCGTATGTTTGAGATATCTTCCGAATTTATAGCCAGCAAACGGATCTTTCTTGCCGTTGTGCATAAAACTCATGTCGGAAATCACGCCAAGAATGTTGTCTTTGTAACGCTCATACATTTCCACGGCTTCTTCATAGTTTCGGGCGAGACATATCTTGGGTCTGCCTCTCATGCGGAGCGTTTGCAGGTGTCCGTTGAGGGCTTCTTTTGAAAACTCCCGGCTTTGCTCCAGCACGAAATGGTAGAGCAGCGGCAGGGTTGAGGAATACGAACGTATAGAATCCTCCACAAGCAGAATTATCTGCACTCCTGCGCTGGCAGTGTCAAAGGGAGCGTTCATGTTGTCCTCCACAAGTTTTATTATGGCAAGCAACAGTTCGAAATTGCCGAGCCAACTGAACACATAGTCAATTGCCGAGAGATCTTCGTTTGCCACACGCTTCGTAACTTCTCTTGAAAACGGTGTGAGAACCACTATCGGGATATTCGGGTACCTTGATTTTATTTCGGTTGCCGCTTGGAATATATCCCTGTTGTCCATATTGGGCATACAGATAATGAGTTCAAAGTTGCGGTCGGCGAGCACTTGCAGAGCCTCGTCCTCGGTGGTAACCTGAGTGAAGCGCGGAGGAGAACTCAAACTGAGGGAAGTATATTCGTTGAAGACCTGCTCGTCAACGCGCCCGTCGTCTTCAAGCATAAAAGCGTCGTATTTCGTAGCCAACAGGAGCACATTGTAAATGCGCTTGTTCATAAGGTTGGCAAAAGAGGTATCGCGGAATGTAAAGTCTTTTACATCTGGAATTTTGCTCATTTCTTTATGGTAAATTTCTGTGTTAGTGCCGCCAAAGTTAAGAAAAATCTCGTCTACACCTTGAAAAAATCCGCGTATAATCCCTATGCTGAAAAAAGAATTTTATTGCCCGAAAAACAACATGCGTTGTCGTAAAAATTCCGGGCCATCTAATTTAAATTACAT
Source organism: bacterium (assembly GCA_963660485.1). Taxonomy (GTDB): domain Bacteria; phylum Bacteroidota; class Bacteroidia; order Bacteroidales; family Bacteroidaceae; genus UBA6398. The sequence continues at coordinate 101,520 of CAVKYH010000007.1, forward strand.
GGCCCGGAATTTAAATTAGGTCTGACCTCGTAAAAACGTATTTTACATTGCGTTTTCAGCGCTTGCAGGATATGTTGTTTTTCACTAATTTTGCTATGTAAATCATGGCTTATCATCATACGTAATGACTGAATCCAAATCCGATACACTGCTCAAAATTATTGAGAAACGGCGTTCCGTAAGGAAATATACCGACAAGCCGCTTACGCAGCAGCAAGTTGTGGAACTGATGAAGGCTGCGCTTTATTCGCCGTCTTCAAGAAACCGCCAACCGTTGCAATATGTTTTGGTTGACAACAAAGACGATTTGTCGCGTTTGTCGGAATGCAAGGCCTCGGGAGCGCAGCCAATAGCCGGAGCTGCCATTGCCATAGTTGTGGCAGCCGATCCCGATGTGTCGGACGTGTGGATAGAAGATGCGTCAATAGCTTCAACTCTTCTGTTGCTGCAAGCCGAAGCGTTGGGACTGGGCGCATGTTGGATACAAGTGAGAAACCGTTTTTTTGAAGACGACACATCGGCAGCCGAAATTGTGAGAAGCATTTTGGGAATACCCCAAAATTTGGAAATATTGTCGATTGTAGCCGTTGGCAACAAAGACAGCGTGAAGCCAGCCCACGATGAGAGCGAATTGAAATGGGAAAAAGTTCACATCGACAAATATTAATTCTACGCAATGCAAACAGAGAAAAACTTTTTCATGGTCGGTGCGGGCAATGTGGCTTGGCATCTGTCGCAAGCCTTGAAACGTGCCGGCTACATGCCTGCCGGGGTATACAGCAAGCATTTGGCGAATGCCGAAGAACTTGCACGTCTGCTCGATTGCGAAGCCTATGATGACTTGACCAAAGTTTCGTGTCCCACTACCCTATTCTTTTTTTCCGTAAAAGACGATGCTATTGTCGATGCGGCAGCCGTGCTTTCGGAGAAATACAAGGAAAAACTTTTTATACACACGGCAGGCAGCGTGGCAGCGGAGGTGTTCAAGGGGAAAGCAGACAAATTCGGCGTGATGTACCCGTTGCAGTCGTTCAGCAAGGCACGGAATTTGAATTTCCGCGAAGTACCTATATATATAGAGGGCAATGATTCCGAAACCGAAAGGGCAATTTTTGAAATAGCGGCAGAATTGTCGGATTATCCCGTGAAGGTACTGGATTCTGAGCACCGCAAGCGCATGCATCTTGCAGCAGTTTTTGCGTCCAACTTCGCGAATCATTGCTATGTCTGTGCGGAAAATCTGCTAAAAGACTCCGGCGTGGACTTCACCGCACTCCTGCCCCTCATAAACGAGACATGCAGGAAAGCAAACGAGATGCCGCCGCAAAAAGCACAGACTGGTCCCGCCGTGAGATACGACAGAAAAATAATGGAAATGCAGGAAAAAATGCTTGACGGCAATATGCTCGCCATTTACCGCGAAATGAGCAAAAGCATTCACGACACAGCCGTAAAGGCATCAGACAACAAGAAAAACAAACAGACTATATGATAAACTACGACCTAAAAAAAATTAAAGCCATGGTATTCGATGTTGACGGGGTGCTTAGCAGGCAAACCATAAACCTCGATGCATCGGGCGAACCGGCAAGAACGGTAAACACAAAAGACGGATACGCGCTGCAATATGCCGTGAAGCAGGGACTGAAACTCGCAATAATCACCGGCGCACGCACCGAAGCAATAAAAGTAAGGTACAACAAACTCGGCATAACCGACATATATCTTGCGGCAAAGGTGAAAATCGACATCTTCAACGAATGGATGCGCACAAACAACCTTACGCCCGAAGAAATAATATATATGGGCGACGATATTCCCGATTTCGAAATAATGAACGTCGTAGGCTGTCCGTGCTGCCCCTGTGATGCGGTGGTTGAGATAAAGGAAATTTCAAAATACATATCCTCCTATGCCGGTGGCGAGGGGTGTGTGCGCGACGTGGTGGAGACTGTGATGCGCGCCCAAGGCAAGTGGTTGTTTGATAAAAAAGCATTTGGATGGTAACTCCCTTTGAAAACCTAAGAAAATACTCGGTGATACTCGCAAGCGGCTCGCCAAGACGCCGGGAACTCCTCTCGTCTATAGGACTTGAATACAAGGTGAGAACAATCGAGGGAATTAGCGAAGAATATCCCGCAAACTTGAACGCAGAAGAAGTGCCGCAATTTATCTCCCGCGAAAAAGCACAGGCTTATAGGGCCACGATGGAGAAAAACGAGTTGATAATAACCGCAGATACCGTTGTGGCGCTCGACAATAAGATTTTGGGAAAACCTCACGGCAAAGACGAAGCCGTGGAAATGCTGCAATTTCTCTCGGGAAGGACTCATCAGGTGATTACAGGCGTTACGCTGATGACGGAAACGCGTGAAGAGACTTTTGCAACCACAAGTAATGTAACGGTAGCCAAACTTCTCGACAACGAAATAGAATATTATATAGAGAAATACAAGCCTTACGACAAAGCCGGGGCATATGGCATTCAGGAATGGATAGGTATGATAGGCGTTACGGGGATTGAGGGAAGTTTCTTCAATGTAATGGGATTGCCGGTACAAAGACTGTACACATTGCTCAAGACTTTTTGATATTGCCGACAATTAACAGCAAAACGTTATTTTACTTTCGTATTTTTCAGACGGATAAAAATGATTAACTTTGCGTTCACAAAAAGCGTATTCAAAGAAAAAGATGACTGATATCTTCATAGCAGGCCCTTGTGTGATAGAAAACGAAGCCGTTACCGAAGCCGTTGCCACCGAATTGGTGAGACTCAACAAACTCTTCGGCATCGACATCATATTCAAAAGCTCTTTCGACAAAGCAAACCGCACCTCGTTGCATTCGTATCGCGGCCCCGGATTGGAAAAAGGCTTGGAAATCCTTGCCGGTGTGAAAGAGAAATACGGACTCCGCGTGCTAACAGACATTCATGAGAGTTGGCAAGCCGAACCCGTAGGAAAAATCGTAGATGTAATACAGATTCCTGCTTTTCTTTGCCGACAAACCGACCTTATTGTTGCTGCGGCAAAAACCGGCAAGATAGTAAATATCAAAAAGGCGCAATTTCTTTCGGGTAACGACATGAAATATCCGTACGAGAAAGCCAAGGAAGCCGGAGCCAAGGAAATATGGCTCACGGAGCGAGGCAATTCTTTCGGATATAATAACCTCGTGGTAGATTTTCGTAATATCCCATACATGAGACAAATCTCGCCGAACGTAATTATGGATTGCACGCATTCCGTACAACGCCCGGGGGCTGCAGAGGGTAAAACCGGCGGTAATCGAGAGTTCATACCGATGATGGCCATGGCGGCAAAAGCTTTTGGAGCAAACGGATACTTTTTCGAAGTACACCCCGAACCGGAAAAAGGTTTGAGCGATGCTACCAATATGCTTGCCTTAAAAGATTTGGAAACGGTTTTGGCTGCTATTCTAAAATAATAAAACAGAATTGGAATTGATGTTCGACAAAAAATGTATTGAAATTGCTGCGCAATGTTTGCGCGATGAAGCTCAGGCAATACTTGACCAAATAGAAAACCTTGACAGGAATTTTGAACAGGCGGTCAGTCTTATTCTCGCATGCAAGGGAAAATTGATTGTTACCGGTGTAGGCAAAAGCGGACACATCGGCGCAAAGATTTCTGCCACGCTTTCAAGTACTGGCACGCCGAGTTTCTATATGAATCCCCTTGATGCCTATCATGGAGATTTGGGAGGGTGCGGCAGTGATGATATTATTCTTGCAATTTCGAATAGCGGACAGACTGACGAACTTCTGAGAATTCTTCCGTACTTTCACGAAAAGGAAATCCCAATTATTGGCATAAGTAATAACCCGCAGTCTCTTCTCGCGCAAAATTCCGCGGTACATATTACAGTTCCCGTTAGACAAGAAGCAGAGCCGCTCGGACTTGCTCCTACTACTTCAACAACTGCCACGCTTGCAATGGGAGATGCTTTGGCATGTGCGTTAATGAAAGCGCGTGATTTCAAAGCCCAGGACTTCGCTAAGTTTCACCCAGGTGGTAGCTTAGGAAAACGATTGCTCACCAAGGCACGTAATGTAATGCTTAAGGATAATCTTCCTACTGTTCCTGCAGAAATGTTGTTGGGAGAAGCCGTTACACATGTCAGTAAAGGCCGTCTTGGGCTTTGTGTTATTACCGATGGAGACAATAAAGTTGAAGGAATTATTACCGACGGAGATGTAAGGCGTGCCATGGAAAGTTCGCAAAACAAATTCTTTACTCTGTCTGTCGGCGATGTAATGACAAAATCTCCGATAACAATAAGTCCGGATACCAAAATCACTACTGTAGAAAAGATAATGCAGGAAAAGAAAATCCATGCCGTTCTTGTGGTAGACGAATCAAAGAAATTGATAGGAATAGTAGATTCTTTCCGAACAATGATTTAATATTGAGGCAAAGGTGAAAAACTTTTTATTACCCCTTCTTGTTTCCGCAATATTTAACGTTGTTTTCGCGCAAACCAACGTGCGTTCCGATTCGTTGATTATCCGCTACATTGAAAGCCAAAATATCAATATTTCAAACAACAACAGTCTTGTGCTTCTCGCCTCCGGTAAAGAGAAGTTCAAAGATATGTTTGTTGCTATAAAAGAGGCAAAGCATTCTGTTCACCTTGAATACTTCAACTTTCGAAACGATTCCATAGCCGGGGCGTTGTTTGATTTATTAAAGGAAAAAGTGAGGCAAGGAGTTGAGGTGCGTGTTTTATACGATGCCTTTGGAAACGCGTCAAACAACAAGCCTATCAAAAAAGATGAATTGGAATCTCTGCGCAAAGATGGCATCGAAATTTACGAGTACTATCCCATGCGCTTCCCTTGGCTTGATTACGCTCTGCATCGTGACCACCGCAAAATTGTTGTTGTAGACGGAATAATAGCATATACCGGGGGAATGAACGTAGCCGACTACTATATAAACGGAACGCCGCAAGTTGGTAATTGGAGAGACATGCACATGAGGGTAGAAGGCGACGTAGTAAACGATTTGCAGAATATTTTCCTTAGGATATGGAACAAAACCGCCAACCAAAACATTGGAGGCAACAAATACTACCCTAAAGCAATCACGCAAAACGACAAGGAGATATCCAACTTGAAAAAGGATTCCTGCGTGAACAATGGAGAAAAAACAATTGCGGTGGTAAATCGAGAACCACGCAGAAGTCCGAAAATTGTACGCGAGACATTTCTTCATGCAATAAACTATGCCCAAAACAACATTGAGATCGTAAACCCGTATTTTACTTTGAATCGCAAACTTCGCAAGGCTCTGCGCAAGGCGTTGAAACGTGGCGTGGATTTGGAGATTATGGTTTCAGAAAACAGTGATATTCCTATCACTCCAAGAGTCGTGGATTATAACGTGCGCAAACTACAGAAAAAAGGCGCGCATGTTTATTATTACAAAGGCGGATTTCATCATTCCAAAATTATGACAGTCGACGGTTTGTTTAGCTATCTTGGCTCGGCAAATCTTAATGCGAGAAGTTTGTCGTATGATTTTGAGTGTAACCTATTGGTTGTTGATCCCTGTACAACGGCAGAATTACATTCCATTTTTGAAAAAGACAAACACGATAACTGTGTGCCTCTAACTGATGACTATTGGCATAACCAACGTTCCGGCTGGAAAAATTTCCAAGGTTGGTTTTTCCATTTTCTCGAACCTTTCTTGTAAAAACAGCAACGAAATGAACTTGAACCAGATTAAACATATAATAATTGTTGACACAGTTGCTTTCAACGAAGTGGCGTTTGACATTATAGTAAACTTTGAACGAATGCTCAACCGTCAAATACCAAACGTAGACATGGGCAAATGGTTGTACGCCGCTGCTTGCGACGGAAAATTTCCAACGAACTCAGAACCGATCTATGCCATTTTCCTTAAGAAACAAGGGGAAAAAAGTTTTACCAATCTAAATTTCAATTGTGTTTCTGCTGACAATACTTCGGATTCTTTTGACATAGACGGACTTAACTTCCATGTGAAATTTGAGGAATACGATGGAAGTGCAGATCACGCGCTGATTGAAACAATCGAAAAGGTATTTGCTACGTATGAAATTGTTGAAAATTTGGTATGCGTGCCCGGCGAAGATATTGCTCAATATACTGCACGAATTCTATCTGAAAATTCAAAAGTACATTCCACTGTTCTGACGCAGGAAACCCTACGTGGCGGAGGTTTTTCGCAGGAATTTCTGAGTTGCTCCATAAGTTACGCCTTAGGGGTTACCGACAAAGAAATCGAAAGCAACGGTACGCCTGTCGAAGCCGAAATATAAACCGAAAATACAAATCAAAAATAAATCAATCATGGGAAAAGTTTTAGTTATCGGAGCTGGTGGCGTGGCCACAGTGGCTATCCACAAATTGGCAATGAATCCCGATGTTTTCACCGATGTGATGATTGCGAGCCGCACCAAATCAAAATGCGACGCAATCGTAAAGTCTATCAAAGGTTGCAACTTTCAGACGGCGCAAATCGATGCTGACGACGAAGAGGCTTTGACAAAGTTGATGGAAGAGTACAAGCCAGAAATTGTGATGAACCTTGCACTACCCTATCAAGACCTCACAATCATGAATGCGTGTTTGCGCGCAGGAGCAAGCTATCTTGATACAGCCAATTACGAGCCAATTGACGAAGCTCACTTTGAATATAGTTGGCAATGGGCATATCGCGACCGTTTTGAAAAAGCAGGTTTAACAGCTATACTCGGCTGCGGTTTCGACCCGGGAGTTACAAGTATTTTTACAGCATATGCAGCAAAACATGTGTTCGACGAAATTCATTATCTCGACATTGTTGATTGCAATGCAGGCAACCACCACAAAGCTTTCGCCACTAATTTCAACCCGGAAATCAATATTCGCGAAATCACACAGAAAGGTCTTTATTGGGAAGACGGAAAATGGATTGAGACCGAGCCTCTGGAAATTCACAAAACGCTGAACTATCCAAACATCGGCCCCAAAGAAAGCTATTTGCTCCATCATGAAGAGCTCGAAAGTCTGGTAAAGAACTACCCCACTATCAAGCGCGGAAGATTCTGGATGACTTTCGGACAAGAATATCTCACTCATTTGCGCGTGATTCAAGATATAGGCATGGCATCGATTGTTCCTATCAATTACAACGGGCAGGAAATCGTGCCTTTGCAATTCCTCAAAGCCGTGCTTCCCAATCCGCAGGATTTGGGTGCAAACTACGACGGCGAAACGTCTATCGGCTGCCGAATCAAAGGTATAAAAGACGGCAAAGAGCATACATATTATATATATAACAACTGCTCTCATCAAGCCGCATACAACGAAACCGGCATGCAAGGCGTATCCTACACCACTGGAGTGCCCGCTATGATTGGCGCAATGATGTTCTTAAAAGGAATATGGAAGCGTCCGGGCGTTTGGAACGTTGAAGAATTCGATCCCGATCCATTTATGGAGCAACTCAACAAACAAGGATTGCCCTGGCATGAACTCAAAGACGTAGATCTCGAATTCTGATAAAATTCAATACCTAAAAAATCCAAGGCTCGGCAGATATCAACATTTGTGTCGGGCCTAATTTTTTCCACTTACAACAGTGTTAGATTTTCCCGTCCTATAAGCCGAAAAAAACACATGGCTTGTCGTAAAAACTAGGTCAGACATAATTTAAACAAGATGCCTTGGAATTTAAATTATGTCTGACCTAGTTTTTGCGATATCCCCAACATTGTTGTAAAACTCAAACTAAACGAAAATCTGTTGCGATAATATTTGCTCAGTATTACAGTTTTTGTATATTTGTAAAGCAAAGGTTGCAAATAAAATAAACCACACTGCCATAGCAAAGGCGAGCACCCCGAAAATCGTAAAGAGTAGGGATTACTTTTAAAACTAATTTCACATGAAAAAGAAAATTATTATTTCCACATTCTTCATTGCAGCAATGGCTCTGACGGCTTTCACTGGTTACAAGACCTTTGGTCAGAAACAATCAATGTCAGACCAGCTTCTTGATGAGAACATAGAGGCGTTGACACGAGGAGAAATCGGAGGATCTTATAATCGGGAAATTTCCCCCTGTGGCGAACCATGTAAATACAAACGTAGCGTAAGCTGTGAAAGCGGGGGAAAAGAAGAGTGTTATTCATCTGATTGTTGCTAAAAACATGAGAGGCGTTAAATTGACGTCCCTCACAAAAATCTCATTACAATGACAACTTTTATGAAAACATACAGAAAAGCAAGGACACCATTTTGTGTGTTGTTGTATTTGGTGGTTGTTGTTTTTCTCGCAGCGTCTTGTGGTGACAGCATATCGCAAGATGCCAAAGTTTTCAAGTTAGAGAAAACTGACTTTAAAGACTGGGAGAAACTGTTTAGTATAGCCGTACAACTTGAAGAGAACGACAGTTGCTTAATGGCATACGCCCAAAAGTGTTTGTTTACAAACGATCGCATAATATTTGATGATTACAAGTCCAAGAAAATTTACTCTTTTTTATATGATGGAAAATTTAAATGCCAAATTGGTCGTATGGGACATTCTGCTGCTGAATATGTAAAAATAAAAGATATATGTGTAAGTGAAAACGATTCTATTCTAATGGTACTTGATGGTCGTGGAATCATCTTTTATAACCCATATAATGGCAAATACATGAAACGTCTGAAATCTACTGAAATAGATTTCGGAAAGTATATGAAACTTTTTTCCGCAGGGAAAAATCTTTTGTTATTTACCAACAATGAAAATTCAAACAGTATTGTTTCGTTGAATTCGCTCAAAAAGGAAACAGGTCTTAGAAAAGGGAAAAGATACCATTTCGCTGTGGAATATTTTTATAGGTATAATGGTGAGTGCAGGATAATTTCCGATTATGGTGATTTTTATATTGATAGCTATAAAGATGGCAAACTTACTCCTCTGTACAATATAGACTTGGGGGCACAGGCACTTCCAAACGACATACAGCCAAAAACCTTCGAGGAATTTATGGCGGTAGATAATTCTCCCAAATTTTTCAAATGTATTACAAAAGCTTATGAAACAGAGAAATGGCTATGGCTAAGACTCGTAGGCCCTAAGCAGACATATTACACTGCGTTTATCAACAAGCAAAATGGTAAATATGCATTTGGAGAAGAAAGCATGGACATAGGGATTTATGTTGTAGGGGCAA